>JBBRSO010000117.1:0-9657 GCA_038245405.1 Bacteroidales bacterium | reverse complement strand
GGTTCACGCATCAATTACGACTGCTACTGCACCGACAAAACCAAGTTTAGTATCGGCTTTGCCAGTACCTTAGGGCAACTACTTTCCTGCAATCACATTTATAACCAGTACATCTTCCTGGAGGATGCGCAGCAGACCCTCCGCAAGCTGGAAAGTAAACGGCTTCGGCTCCAGTCCCTTTCTGCCTATAGCCGGGAGAATATAATTGCTAGAGATTCAACGAATGATTTTCTCAATGAAGCCATCAGCCAGCAACGCCTGCCCGTCAAATCACATTTTAATGTGCTGGTATGGACTAAGGATAAAGGAGAACTGAATGACCTTAAAAACATGGTATCTTCTGCGCTGGCGCAGATGGATGCAGTAGCCAAACAGGAAACTGTAGGAGCTGGGCAGATATTCTGGGCAGGTATTCCGGGAAATGCAGCGGATTTTCCGATGAATGACACCTTTGATACTTTTGCCGAACAAGCCACCTGTTTCCTTAACATGGAAACGGGCTACCGTTCTTCGCTCAGCCCAATAGGCATCCGGCTGAGCGATCGCCTGACGGGGAAGCCTGTGCATGTGGACATCAGCGATGAGCCAATGAAAATGGGCATCTGCACCAACCGCAATAAATTCATTCTCGGACCAAGTGGTAGCGGTAAATCCTTTTTCACCAATCACATGGTGCGTAGCTATTATGAACAGGGTACACATATCGTACTGGTAGATGTCGGACATAGCTACAAGGGGCTATGCGATATGGTGAACGGGTATTACTTCACTTACACGGAAGAAAAGCCCATCCGTTTCAACCCGTTTTTTATCGGAGAAGGAGATTCGCTGGATACAGAGAAAAAGGAAAGTATCAAAACGATGCTGCTCGCTCTTTGGAAAAAAGACAACGAAGAATTTAAGCGCAGTGAATACGTGGCCTTATCCAATGCCATCAGCGGGTATTTTAACTACCTGGATACCCACCCGGAGCTGTTTCCCTGTTTTGATACCTTTTATGATTTTCTGAAAGAGGTGTATGTAAGCGTGCTGGAGTCCGATAAAGTGAAGGACAGGGATTTTGATGTGAATAACTTTCTATATGTACTTCGTCCCTATTACAAGGGCGGCGAATTTGACTACTTGCTTAACGCCAAGGAAAACCTGGACCTGTTACAGGAAAGGTTCATTGTCTTTGAACTCGACAATATCAAAAATCACCCCATCTTATTTCCGGTCGTGACCATCATTATCATGGAGGTTTTCATCAATAAGATGAGGAAAATGAAGGGAATACGAAAAATGATTTTGATTGAAGAAGCATGGAAAGCGTTGATGAAGGAGGGGTTTGCGGAATACATCAAATACCTGTTCAAAACGGTGCGTAAGTTTTTCGGGGAGGCCATTGTTGTCACACAGGAAGTGGAAGATATCATCTCGTCCCCTGTAGTCAAGCAGGCCATCATCAATAACAGCGACTGCAAAATATTACTTGACCAATCAAAATACCAGAACAAATTCGATCAGATACAGGAACTCCTGGGGCTGACTGAGAAAGAAAAAGCACTGGTACTATCGATGAACAAAGCCAATGACCCCTCTAAAAAATACAAGGAGGTATTTATCTCGCTTGGCGGAGTGTTGTCGAAAGTGTACCGAACGGAAGTGAGTCTGGAGGAATATCTGGCCTATACGACTGAGGAAACGGAAAAAGTAAAAGTGCATTCCTATGCCGCAAAGTTTGACGGCAACATACAAAAAGGCATCGCTGCTTTGGCAAGTGACATGAGAAACAATAAACCCTAAATAATAAAGAACATGAAACGGTATATCAAAATCATGGCGATTGTATTGTTTTGCTCGCTGACAATCATGCCGGTCAGCCAGTCAAAAGCAACCCCTGCAGTAATCCTGGAAATTATCAAAGCCGCTGTTGTTAAGGTCATAAAAGCGGTTGACCTGAAAATACAGCGGTTACAGAACAAAACTATCTGGCTGCAAAATGCTCAAAAAACCTTGGAGAATACCCTATCCAAACTGAAGCTGGATGAGATTTCTGACTGGACCAAGCGGCAGAAAGATTTATATAAAGATTACTTCGAAGAACTGACAAAGGTGAAATCCATCATCTCCTATTACCAGCGTATCCGGGAGATTACCAAGAAACAACTTAGGTTGGTAGAAGAATACCAACAGGCATGGAACCTGTTCAAACAGGACAAATATTTTACTGCGGATGAACTTAAGTTTATGGCAAAAGTATATTCTGGGATACTGGATGAAAGCACTAAAAATCTCGATCAGATCTCCCTGGTCATCAAGTCATTTACTACTACAATGAGCGATGCCAAAAGACTTGAAATTATCAATGCCGCAGCCGATCAGGTAGATGCCAATTATTACGATCTGACCCGGTTTAACAAACAAAATAGGTTACTCAGCCTACAACGGGCAAAGGAAAATAATGATGTTGACGTAGTGAAAAAGTTATACGGCTTACCAATCAATTAATGACTTTGATATGAAAAAACTAGTTATACTATGGCTGTTTGCAACCATTACAACTGCCACTCAGGCACAAAACTTTGCCGAACTGACAAAACAGAAAAAGACACAGAAAAAATACTTGGTGGAACAAATTATCGCCCTGCAGGTATATATCGGCTATGTAAAAAAAGGATACTCCATTGCCAAAGAAGGACTAAAAGTTATCGGTAATTTAAAGCTGGGAGAGTTGAACTTGCATACAGATTATTTCAATTCCCTGAAAAGTGTCAACCCCAAAATAAAACAATATGCGAAAGTTGCCGACATCATCGCCATGCAGGCAACAATTATACAAGGTTATGGCAAAACCCGCCGCCACGTTCGGGAAAGCGGTGCATTCAACAGGGAGGAACTGGACTATATCATGCGGGTATTGAGCAGACTGCTGGATGGCTGTCAAAACATCTTGAATGAGCTGATCGCTGTGACTAGGGACGGTAATCTGGAAATGAAAGATGATGAGAGGCTGGAAAGGATTGACATTCTGTATCAGGACATGGCGGATAACTACATCTTCTCTCAAAGCTTTAGCAACGAAACGATGGTACTGGCCGCTTCAAGAATAAAGGAAAACAATGATGTACAAACCAGCCGTGCCTTGTACGGCATTACACAAAACGAACCATGAAAAAACTGATTATCATTTTAGGGATCACACTATTATTCAGTTTCCCAATGGCAAATAAAGCACTGGCACAGAAAGATGAAATTGCTCAGCTTTTACTGAATGTGGAAAAACTAACCCAGTTCAAACATATCCTTAAAGATATGAAGGCAGGATATGGAATTCTCAATGGTGGGTATAATACGATCAAGGATCTGTCAGAGGGTAATTTCAATTTGCACAAAACTTTCCTTGACGCTTTGATGGAAGTAAGTCCAACAGTTAAGAAATATAAACGAATATCGGATATAATTAAATACCAGATCATTTTGGTAAAGGAATACAAATCAGCCTTTAACCGGTTTAAACGGGACAATAATTTCAACCAGCATGAACTGGCCTACCTTGGAAGAGTGTATGAAAACCTGTTTAAGCAAAGCCTCAATAACCTGGACGATCTGGTCACCATCATCACCGCAAACAAACTACGCATGAGCGATGATGAAAGACTGGCAGCCATTGACAGTCTGTTTTCCGATATACAGGACAAGCTACTGTTTCTCAGGAATTTCAACAACAATACCACCATATTGGCTGTGCAGCGTGCAAAAGAACGGAACGATGCAAATACTATACGCCTGGTTTATGGCATTAACAACTAAAAATTACAAACATGGTAAAATGTATAAAGACTACAATTGTTGCAGTGATGGGGATGATAATGCCCTTCATTAGCCGGGCTCAAGGACTGGCAAATGAAATGAATGGGTTGCATGGTGTGTTGGACCAACTCTATGATGAGATGATGCCCTTATGCAGTCAACTGATTGGCGTTGGACAAGGTATAGCTGGTTTTGCGGCGACCTGGTATATCGCGTCCCGCATTTGGCGACACATCGCCAACGCAGAGCCAATAGATTTTTATCCCTTGTTTCGCCCATTCGTCATTGGCTTCTGTGTGATGATTTTCCCTTCAGTACTTGCCATGATAAACGGGATAATGAAACCAACCGTTAATGCAACTTCTGAAATGGTAAAGGATTCGGATAAAGCTATAGCCCTGCTTTTGAAGAAGAAGGAAGAAGCCATTCGTAAAACTGCTATATGGCAAATGTACGTTGGTGAAACTGGCAACGGTGACAGGGACAGGTGGTATAAATACACCCATGACAATGCTGACCCATCTGGTGAAGGAATAATGGATGGCATCGGTAATGACATTCAATTTGCCATGTCAAAGGCCTCTTACAACTTCCGCAACTCGGTCAAGGAATGGTTGAGCGAAGTGCTACTTGTTCTCTTTGAGGCGGCAGCCCTCTGCATCAACACACTACGAACGTTTCAACTTATAGTGTTGGCGATTCTGGGACCATTGGTGTTTGGCATTGCTGTCTTTGACGGGTTCCAACATACGCTCACCGTATGGATAGCCCGCTACATTAACATCTTCTTGTGGCTGCCCGTGGCTAATATCTTCGGCTCTATCATTGGAAAAATACAAGAAAAGATGCTGGAATTGGATATTTCACAGGTTCAGGATTATGGCGATACTTTTTTTAGCCGTACAGATATGGCTTACCTCGTATTCCTGATCATGGGCATTGTAGGCTATTTCACAGTGCCATCAGTAGCCAATTACATTGTCCATGCAGGTGGCGGTGGTGGACTGGGACAAAAAGTGACCAGCCTTTTCAGCAGTTCTTCCCGTAGTGTGGTCAATATGGCTTCAGCCGGCGCTGGTATGGCTGCGGACGCGATGGGTAACGCAGCAGGTCGCATGTCCCAAAGCATGGCCGGTAACGGTTCGTCATCTCCATATTTCAGTGAGAATACAAATTCCGGTGCAGGTTATATGGGCAACAAATTAAAAGGCAATTCCTGAGAGTTTAATCATAAAATAAAAAGAAGATGTTCAAAAAAATGAAAAATATAGATACGGCTTTCCGCCACGTTCGGGGCTTTACCATGTTGGTTATTGCAGGTTGTGTGTTAATATGCTGTTTTGCCCTTTATAAGAGCGTCAGTCTGGTATCACAAATGCAGGGAAAAGTATATATCCTGGCAAACGGCAAGGCGCTGGAGGCCTATGCCTCCGACCGGAAAGACAACATCCCGGTGGAAGCAAGGGATCATGTCAAAACATTCCACCAGCTGTTTTTCACCCTTGACCCAGACGATAAAGTCATTAAAACGAACCTGACCAAAGCGCTTTACCTGGCTGATGCCAGTGCCAAAAATGAATACGATAACCTGAAAGAAAACGGCTA
This sequence comes from Bacteroidales bacterium, assembly GCA_038245405.1. Classification (GTDB taxonomy): domain Bacteria; phylum Bacteroidota; class Bacteroidia; order Bacteroidales; family VadinHA17; genus LD21. The sequence goes on along the minus strand of JBBRSO010000117.1, from coordinate 4,260 downwards.
CTATTCGGGCATTATATCCGGGAATATCAGCCAAACGATTAAAGTAGACAGTATCAGTATTGGAATTGACCAGTACCCTTACCAGTTTCGCTGCTACGCTACACAGAGCATTATCCGTACCACCAGCATTGTTTCCCGCAGCCTGGTTACAGTGGGAGTCTTGCGCAATGTTTCGCGCAGCGATAACAATCCGCATGGCTTTTTAATTGAACGATGGAATACCATCGAAAACAGAGATATAAAAACGGAGAACCGCAGGTAACGCATTTCTAAAAAGATTATAAAACAATAAAAATATGGCATTCTTATTCAAAAAAAGTAAAAAAACAGAAACAACCGAAACAGACGGATGCAGTGACAGGATACTAAAGGAAATTGTAAAGACCTGTCTGGGAATACAAAACTGTTGGGCACAGTGGATGGATAGAAGTACCAAACACTTGTCTCGCAAAACACTAATCATCTTATTATTAGCTTTCATTGTCCTCGCAGGTGGATATAGTATCAACCTGATTGGACAAAGCCTCTCGGGCAATCAGACCAATTCATTTTCCGTAACGCCAATCAAAAAGCCTGGACACGTCCTGCAAACAGGTGATGCTACATCACAAACAAATATGATTGTCCGCAAAATGGACTACCAAGGGATCATCCGGTTCAGGAGATATATGGACAGTCTTACACTAAGCCCCGCAGGAAAAGCAGCTTATGACAGCATTATTCTTAGCCGACCGGGATTGCTGGACAGCATCCGGCTCTTTGAAGAAATTTATCAATCTCAAATTAAAAAGTAAATCGTATGGAAAAGAAAACACAATCCCCAAAAATACTCAGACAGCGTAAATTTCTATTGGTACTACCCCTACTCGTATTGCCATTTATGACTCTTATGTTCTGGTCGTTTGGCGGTGGGAAAGTAGAGAATACTAAGGCGCAGCCATTGATGAACAAAGGTTTCAATATGAAACTACCAGATGCCTACCTGAAAGATGATAAGCCATTGGATAAGATGAGCTACTATGACAAGGCTGCCTCTGATTCAGCCAAAATGAAGGAATTAATGAAAAACGACCCGAATTACAAAAGACATGGTTCGCTCAAAGTTAACATGATTAATAATCAGACTTTTCAAGGTGGTGCCTTGATAACATCACCATACGGAAGTGGGATTTCCCAGGATTCCAATGAGATAAAGGTTTACCGAAAGCTGGCAGAACTGGATGAAGCGATGAACAGGTCTGCAAATCCTACAATGGTACAAAAAAATGATACTTCTTACAACCGAAGTAAAAATACTCAGATGAATCCAGTAGATATTGACCGTCTGGAACAGATGATGCACTCTATGAACCAGCCGGAAGGTGAAGATCCGGAATTACTGCAACTCAACGGTATGCTCGAAAAAATATTGGACATACAGCACCCTGACCGTGTTCAGGAAAAAATCAGGCAGACATCTGAAACACAGAAAGGACAGGTATTTGCAGTTTCCGCCACCGGTAAAGAAACTCCTGTATCGCTACTGGACAATACGAATGACAGTCGGATTGGTATGAAAATCACCTCCATAAATCAGTCTCAACAAAATGGTTTTTATTCATTGGATGAATCGGCTCTGACTGATGACTCACAAAATGCTATACAAGCCGTCATTCATGAAACGCAGACCATTGTTTCAGGATCAACCGTAAAGCTGCGCCTGGTAAATGATGTCTATATCAATGGGATCTTTATAGCAAAAGACAATTTTGTCTTCGGAGAAGCCACTCTGAACGGTGAAAGACTTGGTATTAAAATAAACAGTATACACTACCAAAATTCCCTTTTCCCGGTGCAGCTATCGGTGTATGACATGGACGGGATGAATGGTATTTACATTCCCGGAGCCATCACAAGAGAGGTGGCCAAACAGTCCGCAGACCGCACCATTCAGGGCATTGGAATGACAACCCTGGACCCATCATTGGGTGTACAGGCTGCCAGTGCAGGAATTGAAGCAGCCAGAGACTTAATCAGCAAAAAGGTAAAACTGGTTAAAGTCACTGTGAAAGCTGGCTATCAGGTACTGTTAAGGGATGAGAAGCAAAAACAGAATAACTGATATACAGCAGATAAAAGTTTCAAAATAGATTATTTAACAATTAAAATTCCAGAAATGAAAAAAATCAGTACAGCATGGATAACAGGGATTTTCGTTTTTCTAACAAGTTACTCTGCATTTCCACAAAATGCAAATCCGATAAATACATCGTCCATTGAGCCATATCCTTTGACCCTTGCGCTCGAAAAGACAACCAGCTTGGTATTTCCATATTCCATTAAAAGTGTGGACAGAGGAAGCCGAAGTGTACTGGCCCAAAAAGCCAAAGGGGTAGAAAACATTCTTCAGCTAAAAGCTGGAAAAGAAGGGTTTGAAGAAACCAACCTGACCGTTATCACCGCAGAAGGGAAGCTTTATTGTTTTCTTTTGAACTATGCTCAGCAACCTTCCGTGCTGAACCTTACTTTCGGAACCATGAATTCCACAGTTAAGGATGCCATCTTTTCATCAGAAGACTACAACGAAGCAGAAATACAGGCTTATTCAAATGTGGTAGCGGTTGAAAAGAAAAGAATTCATGGAATAAAAGATAAAAAATATAACATGAGATTCAGACTGGATGGCCTTTTTATACGTGATAATGTGATGTATTTCCGCATAAAAATGGAGAACCAATCCAATATCAACTATGATATTGACCAGTTGCGCTTCTTTATCCGTGACCAAAAGAAAGCCAAACGTACCGCGACGCAGGAGATCGAAATAAAACCCCTGTATGTCCAGAATGATACCCTGACAATTAGGGGGCAATCGGAACAATTCTATGTAATTGCCCTGTCCAAATTCACCATACCAGATCAGAAATACCTTGCTGTACAACTCATGGAAAAGAATGGCGGCAGGCACCTTGAACTCAATGTAAAGAACAGGAAAATCATGAAGGCAGTTTCGATCGAGTCAGGATTAAAGTTTTTGCCGGATGAAAATAGTGAGTAAGAAATACAACATCATTTTATACCAATTAATTTTTACCATCATTTATTTCTGTTAAAAATCCAAACATGAAAATCAGGGAGGAAGATTATCAATACCTTCTTCAACACCTAATAGGCAAACGTGAAGAAGGACAGGAATTTGTTGCCTTTTTTGATAGTGCTACGCCTGTTGACAGAGAGGAACTATTCACGTTCTTCAATCAAGATGATGTGCAAGAGTTTTGCAATGAAACATCAACGGATACAGATACTTGCAATTACCTGGCAATTCGATCTGTGTACAGGGCAATGGCGGAAGCACTCAAAGATAAAATGCTGTTGATAGAAAAAGACGGCATCGTTGATGTGGGTCTGATGGTTATCAGACGGTATGAGCGATTAACAATAGAACAATTAATTAACAATCAAAATTCAAAAGTTATGAATCAGAAAAATTTTGAATACCTGCGTGACCAGGTAAAGTACACCGGCTTCGGTGAAGGATTAGAAACTGAACTTAAAGAAAAACTAGGTAAGCAAACCCAGGATTTCAAACTGAATCACACGGCTCAGTATGGTAATGACACTGCTACCTCTGAACTGCATTTCAGTAAGTCTAATCAGAGTGATATGTATTTTTTTAACTCGTATAAGGTTAGCTTAAAAAAGGAAAATGTGTCAGATAACATGGAACAGACCTTTTACATCAACAAGGGCAATAACATTACGCTGAAAGAGGCCTATAACCTGATGAGTGGTAGGGCTGTCAATAAAGACCTAACCAATAAGGACAATCAAATGTACAATGCCTGGGTACAAATGGACTTTAAACAGGCAGACAACAACGGCAATTATAAGCTGAAGCAATATCACCAGAATTACGGATTTGACATTGATCAGGTACTGGCGAAACACCCGATAAAGGAACTAGGGAATGTAGAACACAAATCCAACCTGCTGGATTCTCTTAAAAAAGGCAACAGACAGTCTGTTACGTTCATCCACGATGGAGCGGAACAGAAAAATTACATCGAAGCCAATCCACAGTTTAAAACCATTACCATTTATGACAGCAACATGCAAAGGCTGGTCAACAGTCAGTCTAAAGTGGAGAAACAGGCTGAAGGTGAGAGTAGTTCTGTGAAACAAGAAAACAAAAAGGCGACTCAACGTAACGATGACGATGGTCCTGCATTACCTAAGGCAGCACAAAAAAAGCAGAAAAAGCAATCGCTGAGCTAAAGT
>JBBRSO010000116.1:0-10013 GCA_038245405.1 Bacteroidales bacterium | reverse complement strand
ATATGAAGCCTGAAATCCGGTTCTTTCTGTCAATCCGCTTCTATCGGTGAAGAGGTACCCGCCAAGACCGACTCTTCCATCACCTTTTGGTGTGAAGGTTGTAAGGTTCAGGAAGTTCGTTTTTATCCTATAGCTTCTTTTTAATAATCGTGTCTGCCAGCTTACCGAATATGTTCCGGGATGTCCGGAAATCCCAACCCATTGCTCCCTCGCGGTAATATTGAAGCTTGTATAACCGTCGCTGCCGACATGAGCCGGGTTTATCAGAAATTTGTTGTAAAGATACTGGCTGTACAATGGCAGTTGCTGGCCGAATGATTCAGTTGCAAATAAAGCTATTGCTGCCATGCAAATCAATCTCTTAACAAAATTGGTCATGCTGTTTATCTAATGAGAGTTACATTTCCGGCTTTCGGTTTAGAACCATTATGCAGTTCGATGATATAAAAATAAGAGTCAACCGGCAGGTAATTTCCATTGCTCGTGCCATCCCAGGGATAGGCGTATCCTGCCACAGATTTCCATACCGGCTGACCCCATCTGTTGAATACGGTTATTTCAATCCTGGGGAACCTTTCAATATTCAGAATATTCCACACATCGTTTATAAGGTCGCCATTTGGGGAGAATGCTTCCGGGATGATCAGACACGATGTAACAAAAATCTGACACGATATCATAGCTCCCGGGCATCCCGCAGTTGAATATTCCTGTACTTCAAGTAAATATGTATTTTCTGAATTCCAGGTACGGATGAACTCATTACCCATGAATCCATCCTGGATCACACCGTCAATCCACCATTTAAATGAGGAACCCGGATTGGGGTCGACTCTGTAAAATCTTGTTTCCCCGATACATACATTATCAGGCATGGATTCCTGGCCGGAGGTATCCTGCAGATAAATCAATATCACGAAGAATGATATCAGAAACTGGTATCCTGAAGTCATTGGGTTTATGAATTTTTTATTCCTGGTTTAGTGCCGTTTCTTATTTCATAATATGATCATTTAATTATGATAAATAGGTGATGTCACTACCTGAGGCTGTACAGTTATTGTTACATTGTTGGTTATCACCTCACCACAGCCTCCACTTGCTGACTGTTTAAGGTGATACATTACACTCTGACTTAGTGAGGCAGGTTGAAAGGTCAGACTGTTGGCTCCGGTAACATTTGTCCAGGTAGACCCATTATCGATGGAGATTTCCCACTGATACGTAAACGGGCCTGCACCTCCGGTAGGTGCTGTAGCCGTTAATATTGCGGGTACAGAATTGTAACAGATTGACTGATTTGAACTAACGATTCCAGGTATCAGTCCTGGCAAAACTGTTATCACAATATCTACCGGTACCCCATTACAAGTGTTATTTGCTTCAATGACCCGTAATGTACATGTGCCTGGATTTGTCCAGTTCACGGAAATCAGATTCGTGGTTGCCGTGCTGCTTATATTTCCCGCCCCTCCGGTTCCGGCAATTATACTCCAGCTATAAGCAGAACCGGTAACAGGTATTACCCCGTACGATTCATTTGAGCTGATACAGACAGTCATATCGCCTGTATTTGTTAATGTACCCACCTGTGCGAATGAAGAAAACACACTGGCAAAATTCAGGACCAGCATGAGTATTCCTGTGATGATAAATACTCTTGCATGAGCATTTTTTTTAGTCTGCTCATTGTTGTTTTTTGGTTGTTTTTGTGAATCCATGTCAATTTCAGGTTAATTATTGTGTTTTATTTTGTATTATTTACCGGTGATAAATTGAAGATGTTATAATTTGGTCACTTACAATGAGATTCCTGATCCTTGAATAACTTGTTTCAATGCAGGTAGGGTCAGTCAAAGGTTGATTCAGAGTGGCAAATATTATTGATACCCTGTAAGATCCATTTTGAGAAGCGGTGGCATTTGAAATTTTGAGCTGGTGGGTAGCTGAACCGGAAAACACAAAGTTATCAGATAGTGCCGACCAGCCTGACCCGCTGTTTGACTGCCATTGATAGCTCACAGCTGTGCCCTGACTAAAAACTGTATATGTGATACTGCCCCCGTAACATATCACAGAGTTTACAATTGCCGGAGTAATGCTTGTTATAGCGTTAATATGTAAAACTGCAGGGTCGGAGATAGTAATGCCGTAATCATCAGCAACAATTACCCTGTACTCCGTTCCATCGGTATTCTGACCATACATGCCAATATCATATACTGCAAGAGTGGCATTATTTTCTCCAGCTATATCAGTAAATACTTGTCCGGGAGGTTTTCTTTGCCATTGAAATGTTACAATGCCAACCCAGCCGGTCAGGGAGATGGAGAACTGTACCAGGTTCCCATAGCAGTCAGTCTGGGCCAGGGGCTGATTGAGAATAGAAAATTCAGAATCAGTCTGAGAGAACATTAATGACACTAATCCGGCTTTCAGCAATAGATTCCTGACACTGTTTTTGTTAAACAGTTCAATAATACCTCTAGTCAGACTCATGTACATAGAATGAATATGTAGCTGAAAATAAAGTCTATACAAAAAAATCAATTATACACGAAAATGTTTCTAGCAGCGAAATCAACTCAAAGTTAAAACAAATTTTTAAAATATGGAAATCCCATTTTGATCAGGGAAAATGAAGAAAATATCAACAGGAATTTTTATATTGCGTATGGAAGTTAAAATTACAGTGCTTTTCTTTGGCATACCAGTTAAAAATAACCATTTTTGAGACAAATCTCAGAGAAGCCTGATTTTGCGATGAATTCACAAAAAAAAGTATGCAGAAAAAAATACTAATTTGCGAAGACAACAACCTTGCTATGAAAACTCTTTCTTTTATCATTGAGAAAGAAGGTTTCATTTCTGAGACTGCTGAAGACGGTAACAAAGCTTTGGCACTACTGGAACACTCTACCTATGACATGATCATTATGGATATTCATCTTCCTTATCACAGCGGATTGGAACTTATAAAATATTTAAGAACTGATTTAAAACTTGAAACTCCTGTATTGATTTTAACAGCATTCAGCGATTCACAAATGCAACATCAGTCTGAAGGGTTGGGTATTAGCGGATATGTACTAAAACCTTTTAATCCAACGGATCTGGTGAAACAGATTAAATCTATTCTCAAAGATTAACCATGCTGAGAAAATCAACTCTTTATGCCATAGGGATATTAATAACCGGATTTTTGAACCTGGCTACTGTATATTCGCAAAATGCTGTAGATCCGGAAGCTGAGTATCAGCGCATTAGAGAAGTCGCTTTCTCTGGAGATTATCCAACCGCAAGAGCTGATGCCCGTAAGCTTGTCAACAGTTTCCCTGCCTATGGCGATGCCCGTATCCTGCTGGGTCGTATTATGGCATGGCAAAGTGACTTTTCAAATGCCGCAGCTGTTATCGATACATTGCTTATGACTGAGCCAAATAATGTAGATGCCCTGGCTGTGAAGCGCGACATATTACTGTGGTCAAAGGATAACTCGCCTGTATCAACTGATATCAGGGCCGGTTATTTTTTCGATACATTTTCAGAACCATACTCACGTTTCTGGCAGGTATTTAAAGCCGGTGCCGGACATAAGTTCAAGTGGGGCCCTGCAGCAGCAGGAGTAAATGTGGGTAACATAATTATCGGCGGCCCATCAGCAAGAAAGGCTACCGAATTGCAATTTGAAGTTGAGGCATACCCTAAACTGACTAATAAAAACTATGCCTATCTGGCTTATGCTTATAGTCCCGGAAAATATTTTCCCACACATCGTGCGGCTTTTGAACTGTGGCAGGTATTGCCAGCTGGTTTTGCAGTTTCTGCAGGGTTGAATTATTACTATTTCGACCGGAATATCTTCATTGGTATGGCTTCTGTGGAAAAGTATTTTCATAAATACTGGTTCTCAATTAAGGGATTCGTTTATTTCAAGGACAATGGTCCTACTACATCATTCTATTTTAATGTCCGACGCTATTTCAATGACAAAAATTACCTGCAACTTACAATAGGAACAGGAACTGCACCCGATGAACCTTTCGATCTGCAGACAAACATAATGCGTTTACATGCACACAGTATAAGGCTTGCATACAATCAATCCCTTTCATCACGACTGGTTATGAGACTAAATGCCGGTTATTCAAGGGAAGAATATGTGGATGCACTATGGCGTAACAGATTTGAAGGTGGCGTTAACTTTACTTATGCCATCAAAATGAAATGATGAAGTACTCACTCTTTCTGATATTATGGCTTATTTCAGCCAATGTGGGTCAGGCTTCTAACCCAGAGCTTAATAGAGAGAGCAAAGCCAATGTTTTAAGCTCCGGCTACACAGTGGTTGCTTCAGATACGGTAACAATGGAAAAGATGCAATCACTGCCAACTGATTCCATCAGCATTGATACCAACAAGGGAGTAATTATGAATGACAGCCTCAGATCAGGCAGCATACTCACAAATACCATGAAGGCGGCAGAGAATCTTGCTTCCTCGACCAAAGGCCTGTTTTTTATCAGAGGAGAAAGCCCCTGGCTTAAGAGGATTAATTATTTCGGGAAATCGCTCATCTTTGTCAATACACTGATTTTAGCAATAATAATTTCCATTGCCTCAATGATCATTTTACTGTTCATTATTCTCATGAACAGGAGAAGGATGGAAAAGGAAGAGGCATTACGGCAGTTCCTGATGGAAAAATATCAGGGTCTTATTATTGATTATTTATTTGGTACTGCGCAACCTGAAGCATTCCGGGCTATAGCATCTGACACCTACCGTCGGCAGGTTCTCATCGATCAGATGATAGATGTAAGCATAAACCTTAAAGGTGAGGAGAGCGAAAAGCTATTGGATCTTTATAAGCTTCTTAATCTCGACAGGGATTCGATAGCAAAGGCTTACGATTATCGCTGGCATAAAAAGATAAAAGGCTTTCGCGAGCTGGCTTTTATGAATATAAAGAAAGGAAATGATGCGATTTACAGGGCTCTTAACTCAAAGAATGACATACTGAGAATGGAAGCCCAGATCGCACTTGTCAGGCTCAGCGATGAAAACCATTTTGAATTCCTGTCTGGTCTTACAACTCCTTTCTCGTTGTGGGAACAGATAACTCTCCACGATCTGATTATTCAGCATAATATTCCGCTTCCAGCATTCCAGAGTTGGCTCACATCGAATAATCCTACTGTCGTTATGTTTTCACTCCGCATGATCAGGGAGTTTAAGCAGTTTGATGCTGAACCAAAAGTGAAAATGACTCTGCTCCATAAAAATCCATCGGTCAGGCTTCTTGCGGTTCAGGTAGCAGGTGACCTCAACATGCGTTCCACACTGGAGGCGATGAAGAGCATGTACAAGACTCAGGATTATAAGATTTGTCTTGAGATTGTAAAATCCATGGGTAAGATGCCAGATGTATCTATGATGGGATTTTTGAAAATGGTGCTTGATAAAGAAGATGATGTTCAATTACAGATCGAAGCCACCAAAGCGATAGAAAATAATGGAGAAGAAGGGGTTAATGCCCTTGTAAAACTTATGAAATCGGAATATAAAAATTATAATATCATTATCAGACACGTTTTGGACCGACGGATATTCTAAAAAATTATGGGATTTATTTTTGCACATATCATTTTTATCGTAACTCTGATCCTCTTCGCATCATATCTTCTCCTTGGGATCTTCTCGGCCATCGCACTTCGGAAGTACCTCCGCAAAAACAGCTATGTCAACTATAACTCTCTGGTGCTGTCACCCCTGAGTCCTAAAATTTCAATTATCGCACCTGCCTTTAACGAGAGTAAAAATATCATCGATAATGTAAGAACTCTTCTCTCCCTCTATTACAATAATTTCGAAGTTATACTCGTAAATGACGGGTCAACTGATAATACCTTTGAAAAGATCAGGGATGAGTATGAACTGACCAAAGTCAACTATTATTTTGATTATCATTTACCATGTGAAAGAATTAGAGGTGTTTATAAATCAATAAATCCATCATATAACAGGTTAACAGTGCTCGATAAGGTGAACGGAGGTAAGGCTGACTCTCTTAACGCAGGGATAAATATCTGTAAGAGCACTCTTTTTGTATCAATAGATGCTGACTCTATCATCGAAGCTGATTCAATTCTTAAACTGGTAAAGCCATTTCTTGAGGAAAAGGAACGTAAGGTTATCGGTGCAGGCGGAGTAATAAGGATTGTTAATTCATGTGAGGTGGAGCGTGGTCATATACGTGAGATTCATCTTCCAAAGCAAATACTTCCGCGTCTTCAGGTTCTTGAATACACCAGGGCATTCCTCCTTGGCAGGATGGCCTGGAGTCATCTCGATGGATTAATGCTGATCTCGGGTGCTATGGGTATTTTCGACCGTGAGACCGTTATCAGGTCAGGCGGTTACAGCATCAAGACAGTAGGAGAGGATATGGAACTGGTTCTCCGAATGAGACGGAAGATGGCTGAAGACGGTGTTAAGTATGAAGTGACGTATATTCCTGATCCTCTGTGCTGGACCGAAGTGCCGGCAGAAATGAAATCATTGCGCAAACAGCGTACACGATGGACAAGAGGACTTGTTGAATCGCTGGTAACGCACCGTAAACTTTTTTTTAACGGTACCTATGGACGACTTGGACTACTCGGATACCCATACTGGTTTTTCTTCGAATGGTTGTCACCTCTTCTGGCATTTTCAGGATTTGTATATACGATCTACCTGATTATAAGGCATTCGATGAACTGGCCATTTTATTTTCTACTCTTTCTATTTGTTTACACATTTGCCGTATCACTTTCTGTATGGGCAATACTATTTGAGGAAATAACATTCCATAAGTACAAGAAAAAAAGAGACGTGCTCAGACTAATATCCGCTGCTATGCTGGAACCATTCTTTTATCCGATGCATACAATATTTGCCGTCAGGGGAAATATCGAGGCTATGGCACGTAAGAAAGGCTGGGGGAAGACAGAAAGAAAAGGATTCGATAAGCATAAAAAGAAACAAGAACATAAGCCAACATTACGTCAATCAGCAAAATCAGGGAATGAGGGTAATTCCGTTTTAACAACCTGATATGATTTTTTTTCTCTTAATATAGTTTTTGGCGTTGTCAGCCAGTGATCCCAGTTATATCTGCTTAAGGTTGAAGTAACCACTTTCCCGTAATAAACCGAAACACTTATTCCATCACTTTCAGAGGAAAGTATTTCAAATGAATAGCCTCCGTCGTGCGATAATGCACCATCAATAACTCTCATTTGTGTGGGATCGTAAAAATAGAGCATTGTCCAGGGCATCCTAATCTTTACCTGTTTTCCTGACCATGCCACTGCAGCTCTCTGCCCCGGTGTAAAATCAGCTGCATTTTCAACAGGGAGACGCCCAAGGTGTGAAATGGTAAGCAGAAGTGCATCATTGTACCATTCCATCTCATTCCATGGGGCTCCGTTGGTTATCGTACTTTTGTACTTTTGAATTGCAGGATCAGAGAGATTGAACCGTTGTGTAAAACCATTCATATCGTACGCCTGTGTAACGTGATGAATAGCTGTATCCTTTCCAAAAACCATAGTAAGTAAAAACTCTGATCTGTTGTTAATGTGTTTGCCGTTTGGAAGGACTGATTCACCGATGCTGCTTTGATACGTGTCAAAAGCAATCATCATAGTATCACCCTGATTTATCTGTGCAGGAGTTTCAATATTCAGACAGAAATATTGGTTGTCACTCGTAGCTTTTATTGATGTAAGCTGTCCGGGTTTATCAATGAAATAAGAGATGAACGGTTCTCTGGCCGCGGGGTCAAATGTAACCATTCCGAAGTTTTGTTCGGGTGAAGCTACATTATGCCAGAGCTGCCGGGTTGGAACTAATGCACCCGAAGAAAGGAATCCGAAGGCTTCGAGGTATGATACTACCCATGTTGGTTTGAACCACTCATCCATCCATGAGAACATGAATCCTCCGGCACAGCCTGCATTGAGGATATTATGAAGCATCCTGATGTCTTTTTCCCCCTGCTGCTGTTCTGAATAACCGCCATGGTCCATGTTGCTGAATGACTGATGTGCGCTGCCCCAGCTCGATGGGACACCAAATTCGCCAATCACAAGAGGAATTCCTGAATAATGAGTTCTGAGATCATTTAAGTATCCAAGATAACTATCGCGGCCCTGTTCATCGCTGAAACTCTGGTAGGAGGGTTGTTCGCTTATGAAATTGGGATAATACGGATAGGCGTGATAGCACGCAAAAAGGCCGGCTTGCAGATTTTTACCGCTTACTTTATTTATATCGAATGATTGGCTGTCTTCCGATATGAAAGCTTCTGTCGGATGGTGCAAGGGATCAAGTGTTGGCCAGTTGGAAATACTTACCGGCCTTCGTACAGAATAAGACCTGGCCTCATATGTTACAGTCTCATCTAGCATCTTTGTTGCGAAAACTTCAGTAGCTGTGCCTGCCGATATACTGAATTGACTGCCTGTGTATGAGGTGCTTGAAGGATGAGATTTATCTGTTGATTCAACCTCTGAAGGACTTATCTCCCTGCCAATTATAAACCCTGCAGTCCACCTCGAAACATCAGTCAGGTATCTGCCATATGCTTTACCAGACCTTTGCGGGATATCATTATTGCCATGTATGCAGTTGATTACTTCATGTATTTCATTAGTAAAAGCCGGAATGCGGTTTGTAAGATCATATGAATCAGGATCTGAGCCGTCTTCAATTTCTTCAAGCCAGATACCCTGAAAAAGAAGAAGAGGTTTTGCCGGATTACGCTGATTGTATTCAGCCAGTTTCTCATAGAAGACTGGAGGATGAAGAGTGTAAACCCGCAGGCTGTTAAAACCTGCCAGGGCCATCATGTTTATCCACTTTTCGTACATGTCGGCAGTAACAGCATATGCAATTTCACCGGGAAAATATCCGGGAGGAGAAGAACCGAGGTTTATTCCTTTGAGGATGAGTGATCTGTATTCACTCCCGGTGTGCATTGCGATAAAATCACCGGCTGTTTTGAACGGAAGAGCTTGTTTCCTGGCAAGTTCAAAATTTATTACCGTATCGCGACCAATAGTTATATCGGTAAGTCTTACAGGGTAATAATCGAGACAGGTAACGCCTGTAACTACCGGGATACGATTTGAGGGGGATGCAGACGAAGTCACAGGAGGAAGCATAGCCGGTACCAACCCGGAACCTGCTGAATAAGTAGAGAATCCAGTTACTTTTATAAGCTTGCCCGATTTATATACGCCTTTGAAGAATATAGTATACACATAAAATCCCGATCGTTGTGCCGAGCCGTTCTGACTGGTGCCATCCCAGATTATGCGGTAGCTTCCGGCACTTACCTTATCGAACGAAATTTCCCGTATTTTATGTCCCGATAAATCATAAATTGTCAGACGCACATCGCCGGAACTGTTTATTATGAATGGGATATTCACAGAATTTGAAAATGGGTTTGGAAATGGCGCTCCGGTTTCAAGTGACCCCTGGTTATTTCCGTATATGCCTGAGATCCTTACCGAATACGAGCCATCTGATTTGCTGAAAGCAGCATACTCTGATGCTCCGGCAGTGAGTGAAACCTTTGCATTTGGTATGACCTTACCACTGGCATCTTTTACATTTCCCGTTACATAATAATCATGCGCATCAGTATTCGCTGAATTAATGGTGGAGATAAAAGCAGTGAATATGAGTATTTTCAAATATAATCTGAGAGTCACGGTCATCAACAGATTCGGGTTTATGAAAAACCAAATGTAGCAAAAATCCAGAATTAATTAGCTTATCTATGGCATAGGAGTGCCAACAAAATGATTAATGCAGAAAAACATGAAAATTAGCAAACCAGGCAGAATAAAAAAATCCTGTAAGATTAAATTTACAGGATTCTGCATTGATTTACACGTGTTTCTGTGGAGATTAGGGGAGTCGAACCCCTGACCTTCTGGCTGCCAGCCAGACGCTCT
>JBBRSO010000115.1:0-10034 GCA_038245405.1 Bacteroidales bacterium | reverse complement strand
AGGAATCAATTCCCCGATTGTTTGCCCGTTTCCCAGAGCAGCGCCGCCACCGATGAGCGGCACTTCAGGCATTACTTGTGAATATTGCCGGATAAACGATTCAATGCCAAGCCCCTTGTTGAACAAAGCGATACAAGCTACTGGCGCAAAATCCAATTCGGAAACTGCTTGTAAAACTTGCTTATAGGTGCCACTTAAAGTTTTACCGTTAAGCTTATGATCCCAATAAACAAAAGCTGAATCATCCGGATTTTTCCATAGGTTTTCAGTTGCGAATCCATAAGATGCACAACCGAAAAAATGCTCGCATTCGTCAGGAAAATTGCCTGGTGTCCACGATGCTATCCGGTATTCTTTCATGTCTGGTAGTTTTCTTCTCAAAAATAATTCATCAAGCAACGCATCTTACCAGGGCGGAGCCTGTTCAATGGTAAAACCCATATATACATACATACCCAGATCTTTGGCGTGCTTTATAATTGTGTCGTACCGCTCAAATTCGTATTTGCTTTCCGCTTCAGTCTGAGGCATTGGTACCCTGCATAAATGTGAACCCATCAAAAATGTATCAGGAAGTGTACCGGGGGAAAGTTTAAACTCTTTTTTTGGACTTTCAGTGGAGCAACCGGACAGGAATAAACAAATCAAAGGAATAGATATTAATTTTATAAGATGATCTATTCTTTTCATACTTTAAATATTTAAACAAGTTTTATTTTACGAGATAATTTCAGGATCTTAACTTTCACAATGATTTCAAATGTGTACTACTAAAACCCGGTTGGGAAAGCAATAGATCAATGAAAAAGGGTCCAAAGAAGATATGAACCCATTTCTCACGATTTAACCAATCCCAGCTTGTTTAAAGAACTAATAACCCGGATTCTGCACTAATTTAGTATTCTTATTCAATTCATCCCTGAAAATTGGGAAGTAATATGCCTTGTTGTCCCATGCATAGTTATCATGAACAGCGGTACTAAATACCGGTAAACTCCATGTTGATCCGTCTGCCTTTTTGTAGTTAGTTATATTCTGAGCAGTTGTATATTTGATTTTATGTGCATGAACAGGGTGATAGGCAGAAGGCCCTGCCATCCATCTTCGTACATCAAAGTAATACTGATCCTCAAATGCCATTTCAATTCTGCGTTCATTTCTGTAACGGGCTTTTAATGCGGCTCCTGTTTCAGTAATATCTGGCTGGCCTGCTCTTTTCCTTATCATGTTAATGTAAGTTCTGGCTTCGGCATCCTGGTTGAGCTCTATACATGCCTCAGCATAATTCAGGAGAACCTCGGCGTATCGTATACTACGTGATGGAACGTTTTGTTTTACTGAGGTATAATCAACGGAAGGATCCAGGAACTTACGCAGAAAATAGCCAGTATATATTCCGCTCCAGTCATCAACCATTCCGGCTTCTGCACCAACTAAAGTATTTGCGTTACCGCTTCCATCAATATAATTAACAGTCCCGGTTTGAATTTTATTCCAAGGGTCAATCCCCCTGACATCTTGCGGGCGCACTGCCCATGGCGATCCTTCATATAATATGGTTGCATAGAAACGGGCGTCACGATAGGAGTAAGGGGAAGCTGCCTGGACTGGATCGGTCCAGTTGACAGCCGTACCATCCTTTCTTTCATATGCATCAACCAGTTCAGCAAAAGGTTGTACACCACCCCACCCGTGATAACCATTCGGAAATAAAAATAGATAAGGATCATGATCTCCCCATCTGTCACCAGAGCTTTTTGGTGTGAAAAAGCGAATAAAAATATCTTCTGAAGTTGCCTGCCTTGACAAAAAATACTCTATAAAATTCATAGCTACCGAATCTCCCGGTGCGGGATCAGGTTTATATAAAGAGTACATTCCCATATCAATCACTGCTTTTGCAGCATCTTTTGCCTTCTGCCAGAGAGAAGCACGGTTAGCGCCAACATATCCGAGTAATTCAGGTTTTGCATAACCGGGGGCATAGGCAGAGATATTATGATGCAGGTCGCTTGCGGCGTAAAGCAATACTCTTGATTTAAGCGCCAGAGCGCTTCCCTTTGTTGCCCTGCCGGCATTTATACCCGATTGGGATTCGGGAAGCAGCACCGCTGCAGAATCTAATTGTCCCACAATAAAATTGATACATTCTTCATAGGTATTCCTTTCAACCTCAAATTTATCATCAAGCTGATAAACTTTAGTTACAATAGGGACACCTCCATACATTGAAACAAGGTTATTAAAATATGCTCCTCTCAGGAAATATGCCTCACCTGTCAGTCTGTCTTTCAAAGCCGGATCATCAAATTTTGCTTTCCTGATATTTGAAAAGAGAATGTTAGCTTTTCTGACTCCTTTATAACCATTTTCCCATAAGAGCCTGTCGAGATAATGCTCAGAACCAATGACTAACCCCGGAATGTTGTCAGATGTCCATATGCATTTATTGAAATCGGAGACGCCTTCCCCTAAACTAAACCATGCTTCATCTCCCGAATAGACAGACAACCCTGGTCCCGAGAAGTGGTAAGGGAAACTAAAGACATCTACATACATGCCATTGACAAATGTTTCCACTAATCCCGGAGAATTCCAGAAATCCACAGATGAGTATTCATCCAGCGGTTTGGTAGTAAGGAACTTTTCATCCTTCTTGCAGGAAGAAATTATTGATATGATACTGATAAATAAAATCAGAATATATATTCTTTTTCTCATGACCTTATAAGTTAAAAAGTTAATACCAGACCTGCATTTACGACTCTCTGAACCAGATATGTTTTCTCCCTGTTGGCTCCCATTTCAGGATCGACTCTTTTTATCTTGCTGAATGTAAGCAGATTATTACCATTTAAGTACATCCTGAAACCGGCGATTCCAAGCATTTTGTTTAGTTTTTCAGGCAAATTGTATCCGATTTCAGCGTTCTTAAGCCTCAGGTAGTCATTATTTCTTAGCCAATAGGTATTGTAATTACTATTCCAAAGGATCCAGTAATCTATATTTCCGTTATAAGCGCGGGGTTTTGAGGTAGTGGGATTATCAACCGTCCAGCGTCCGTCAAAATCTTCCTGATAGTAGTTTGAATATGTTCCTCCATCAGCCTGGTAATAATTGGCTCCTCCTGCAACACCCTGAAAAAGAATTGCCACATCAAATTGTTTATAACTCATATTCAGACTTAGTCCGCCAGTAAACTTAGGAGTTGATGAATTGTTGTTGCGTACTTTGTCAAGGTCGTTTATTGCCCCGTCTTTATTATAATCCTCAAATATAAGGTCGCCTGGTCTGGCCTGGATAAGATGAGGATATGCATCGATTGCAGCCTGATCTTTAAAGACTCCGGTTACCTGGTAATAAAGACCAGCACCCATCGGTTTGCCTGTTGATCTCTGGTAAGCAGGTACACCTGGTGTTTCATCCCAGAAAATAATTTTATTTGTTGTGTAAGACCCATTTAATGAGATATTGTAAATAAATTCTCCTGCCTTATCCCTGAAGGTAACGGTGTATTCTACTCCCTTGTTATCCACTTTGCCTATATTTTCAGGAGGCAGTGTTAGACCAGTTAGCCCTGGAACAGATGCATTTCTGGGCCATAGAATATTTGATCGCCTGTTGTAGAAATAATCGGCCTCAATAGTCATTTTCTTATTAAAAAGGCTGGTTTCGAACCCTATATTTGATTGATTTGCAACTTCCCAGGTTACATTGGGATTAGGTATTCGTAATTCCGACATGGCCAAAACCTCCGCATCGCCAAAAACATAGCCGGGATTTGAGAAACCAAAAGACGAGAGGTACTGATAATCATTAATTTTATCGTTACCCGTTCTTCCTATTGAACCACGGATCTTTAAATCATTAATAAATGTTATATTGTTTTTCCAGAAATTCTCTTCGGAAATTCTCCAACCAGCAGATACTCCGGGGAAAAATCCAAACTGTTTCCCGGCCGGGAATTTATATGAACCATCATACCTCCATACAAATTCAAAAAGATATTTATTTCTGTAGCTGTAGTTTGCACGACCGAAATAATTTAAACGAGCATACTGGGAACCACTGCCGGTGTTATCTTTATAAATATCGTTTGCACCTGCAAAAAGCTCGTCGATCTTATCAGACAAAAAGTTCCTGCGTGATGCATTTAATGATGAGTAATTTCCTTTCTGTCTTTCTGTACCTGTAATAATCTTGATTTCATGGGTTCCTGAAAAATTATGTTCATATGTAGTTATAAAATTCAAGGTTGTTGCCTGGCTATCACCATTATATTGACTTAAAGAAATTATATTGCTCCCGGCTATACCTCTGGTTGTTAAATGGTCGGGCTGCCCGTCCCAGGTATAGAGGTACATGGGTTTATTAAAGACTTTGTTGGCGTTGAAATCCAAGTCAAATGAACCATTTCCCTGAACTGATAATCCTATAATCCACGGAATTTTAATATTCAGTTTCAAATTGCTCTGAAACTTGAATTCTTTCGTTCTGTTATATCCAACCTCATCAGTAACCTGGACCACAGGATTAGAACTGCCTCCAAATGCTGGTGATAACCCTGAAGCAGGGGTTCCATCAGGCCAGTATGCCCTGAGAGTCGGCTTTAATGAAAGCAATGCATCATAAATACCGGTTGAACTTACAGAACTGCGGTTTGTCAATATCTGACTTCCTGATGCATCAAAGGAAATATCAATGTTTTTTGAAATTTTGCCGTCGATGTTTGTCCTGAAATCATATTGCTTAAGATTTGTGGCGCTATTCTTATAATTGCCGTCCTGAAACCGTGAACCAAGCGAAATATAATACTTCATGTTCTCTGTTCCGCCGGAAATAGATGCGTTATTGTTTGTCTGAAGTGACCATGGTTTAAGGGTTTCCTTGAAAAAATTGGTATTTGGATGTTCCCATTGATCGCTTCCATCCTTGTACTTTTGAAGATCATCAGCAGAATAGGTCGGAGATTTTCCTGCATAACTGTTCAACTCATTTACAGCTGTAGCATAGTCAAAAGCGTTTAGAAGTTTTGGGACAACTGTAGGCTGGCTAAACCCGGTGTTGGAGCTAATGGTAATCCTGGGTTTGCCTATAACGCCGCGTTTTGTAGTTATAATTATAACTCCGTTTGCGGCCTGTGCACCATAAATTGCAGCTGATGCATCTTTAAGTACAGAGATTGTCTCAATATCATTTGCAGGGATTTGCCCCATTGTACGGTTCGCGATTCCGTCAACGACTATCAGCGGTGAGTTATTACCGAGAGTATTCATTCCTCTGATAAGGATAGTAGCTGCATCGGAACCTGGTTCTCCGGTACTGTTTATTGCGGTCAGCCCAGGAAGACGGCCAACCAGGCTGTTTGTCAGATTTGTTGTTGGAGACTTGATCACGTCGGATCCTTTAGCTGATACAACTGAACCTGTGAGGGTTGATTTTTTGGCTGTACCATAACCGATTACAACAACCTCATCAATTACTACCGAATTCAGTTCAAGTGCCACATCAACATTTGAACCTCCGGTAACTGCAATCTCCTGCCGATTATATCCTATAAAGGAGAATACCAGGGTTGCATTTTTCGCCGGTAAAGCAACTGAGTATTTGCCATCAGCATCAGTTAGAACTCCTGTGGTCGTGCCTTTGACCAGTACATTTACCCCTGGCAGGGCTTCGCCGGTTTTGGAATCTGTAACCTTTCCTGTTACTTTAAGCTGCTGAACCTGCTTGTCATTCTGAGACGGTGCATACCCGAATATCTGTATGGGAGTAACAAAGGCAAGACCTACAGCTAACATCATAATAAGCCGCCCCACTCGACATCTCAGGTTAAGAATGCTTAATACTGATTTTTTTTTCATGTTTCAAAGAGTTTTAGGTTAGTTAAGGTTGTTTATGTTGTTATGCGGGTGATCATTTTAAGGATTCCGGCATCTCATTATTCAATTAAAATCAGAAACGCGTTTTGCCATATTCTGATTATTCCCCTGTCGCATGTACTCATCCGGGTAAAGGGTAAAGTTATTTACGGTAATGACATAAATACTTAATGATTTGCGAATATTAGTTTTTAAAATGCGAAATAAAAAAGGAATCAGATACCTGATAAAATAGCTCCTGTGTGCGCAAAAAATTATAATCCAATCCTATTTCGTTTTTCCCGAATTCATAAATCTCTTTAACGGTTACTTGTTTTCCCGTTTTTGGATTAGTTACTTCATAGTTGCCATCCTGAACTGCGATAACTGGTTTAATAAAAGCTGAATATTCTTTAAAGAATTTAGATCTCCGGTGTAAATCCGGAAGGGTATAGTCTTCCCGACTACCCAAAATCTACAGCAGTTTCAGGCAGATTAATACCTTCCAATTTTCCATCGAATTCTTTCCCTAGCTCGTCCAGCAATTTGTAAAACCTGCTGGCAACGTTTGGGTCCCATCTTCTTGTAACAAAACCGTCATACCTTATAATTATGTCATTTGTGTCGGTTATGCATTGGGCGGCTACTCCGTTATGGTATGCAGTCTCATTAATCAAATAAACCGGAACGAGTGGTCCGCAAGTATCGAATGAAACATCCTGAATTTGAATGAACAATTTCTTCCCTTTTTGAGTTAGGAATTCCAGATCCTTCCTGATATCCCTGAAATCGTAATTGCCCTTTTCAGGTTCGAGTTCTTTCCAGGTGTATTTAAGCTGGGCTCCTGTCAATTCCTTGCAATCCAAGAATGATTTTTCATGGATTCTGTCCCTCTCAATATCAAAAAAGATGAAGTTTTCGGGTCTTTTCTGAGCATGAACATTTATGTTTACAATTGCACAAATTATCAGGAGAAAATCTATTCTCATTATGTTGTTACGTATCGTAAAAATAAAAATTAGCTGATGTTAATGAATTAACAAAATAGTATTTTCATCCTATTTAAAAGTAACCAGAAGGTAATCTGACCTGGATTCGTTCACTTTTACTATAAGATCCTTACTGGTTATTCCCTCCCTGGCAATTATTTTCTTTTCCAGGTCATAGATCCTGTAATTAAGGCCTTCAGGAATTTGCAGAAACTTCAGAGTACATATCCGGGGTTGGGGATCGCGTTGTATCGTACCGCAAAAATAATATTTTTCCACCTTTTGTTTTGCAACATTATTCACATAGGCAAGAAGGTTTGTCTTATCTTCAGTCATAGACCATGTAAGAGCGTACCCATCCGAAACGGTTACCGGGATTTTATTTTTAAGACTGACAGGTAATTTTTCAAAATCATTGAACCTGGTTGAATCGAAACTTTCTTTGCTATCAATTAAGAATTCATCAGGCAATAACAATTCTTTATCACTAATAAAACGATAATTGATACCTGACCTGTTAAAAGTCCGTTCGAATTTTCCTAGTAGAAATCTGTTCTTTGATTCTGTGTCAGTTATAAGAATTGCAACTGATGATTTGGCGAATGATTTGTTCCAATCCACAAGTTTGCCTGCTTCAGATACTATTTTGTGTTCATCCTCAGTAAAAACCTCATCCCAGAACATTATTACCGGTTGAAGATTGACAAATCCGAGATACAGAGCATCCCGGACACAACGTCTGTATACTTCATTGCCAACCCAGCAATTACGGCTGTTATCACCTTCGGCAAATGTCATTTTTGTATAGAGGTTTGATGATGGAAAGCAGCCCTCTGCCAAATAGGCATTCGGAACCATACGATTAAGGCGATAAAGAATTGCCATTTCTTCATTAAAGGCGAATTTATCTCCAAGGCCGTAATTGCGGTCACCCACGAGATCACTTGAAAAACCCTCAACCATTTTTTCAGGCAGCTTATTAATGCCCATAATCGGTTCAGATAAAATTATATGTGAGGAGTCAATTGATTTTATTATGCTCTTTGTTTCCAAAAACCGGGCAACCCCATTTTTCCAGTCACCTTCTCCCGATGATGAATAGGCAAGAATGGAAGATTCATTCTTAAATGTTGTTATAAAATCTGTTACATATTGTTTCCAAAGTGATCTGAACGGTTCATTTTCGGGGTGATACCAGTCTCCATCTTTGAACCCTTTTTCAATAGTTTGAAGGTAAGGCGTAGTACCTTCGTCCCAAAATCGGGTATTAACACTGTAGGGATAACTGCTTAAAGCTATTTCCACAGCAAGATTATTCCTGGAAGCTGCATCAACATATTGTGCAAATTGTTCTACACCATGTGGTGCCAAATTACCTGAGGCATCGAACCTTTCCCATATTCCATAATGGGAGTGAAGGAAAACCATATCCCAACCATTAGCTGAAAGGTATGAAAATCGCTGGTTTAACTCTTTTGGTGTTAATGATTCCCAGTATTGAAGATGTTCTCCGGGTGCCTTATTTCGATCCCAATTGTTCCAATCCTCCTGGGTCAGTATCATTTTTTCATTAACCGTTCCTACACCTGAAAAAAAGAAGGTGCCCTGAAATCCACCATGTATCGGTTTAATAGGTTTCCCTGAAAGTTCAATATAATTTTTCTCCCGGTTATAAGTATAGAAGCTGTCATTCGTAACCCGTATAAGGACACTCGAAGATGATATATTCTTAGTGCTGGCAGATATGACTGCCTTGTATGATCCTGCCGGCAAACCGGAAAATTTTCCCTGCCAGACTCCTTCTGCTTTTTGCAGACTTATTGACTTAGTATTTATAGTAGCAGTCACCTGTATATCCTTATCATCCTTTAAGCCGGTAATTATAGCATTTACCGGGACACCTTCCGATACTTGTTTCTGTGTACGGATAACCGGAAGAGATGCAACTATTGCAGGTCTCTCTATCAAACGAGCCGTGAATTTAATTCTGGTATGTTTCTTTTCATCTTTATTCCAGGTTCCTATGACAAAGTGCAGTTCCGCATAATTTAAGTCATACCCTTTATCCTTGAATGCCTTATCGAGATTGAATCGTATTGTTCTGGCTCCATTCTGCCACCCGGAACAAATAAAAGGAGGGCCGCTTCGTCCCTTCATTGAAGATACAAATTGCCAGTCATCAGTACTTTCGAGGACTGTAAGTTCTATTTCGGAATGCTGACCTAAATGGAACTGAAATGATGGAAGCACAGCACAATCGTTTTGTCTGACCGGGCTGTTCTTTTCAAAAACTGTTGCCTCGTCTTCATTATAAACTTTATTCCTGGGCTCGCTATACCAGGCTGAAACCTGTTTGGTCCCTGTAAGGGCCAAATCACCATTTTGTGAGTAGGCAATTATTGTTCCGTCGGTGTTATGCTTCCATTGCATGGACCTGTTAAAGACCCACGGGCATCGCATGATTGCGTAACATTCAGGAGATGTGAGCTTTGCACTGTCAGGATAATACATCTCATGGTAGATATAATCCTCCCTGTTCTCCCAGATAAATTCAGGCCGAGACTGCCCGACTCTGTTTAACCACGAAAAATCTGGGATTACCTGCCCATCAGGGCCTTTGGATAGTATATGTTTAGTATTCAGGCAACCTGTAAATTGAGAAATCAGGCAAATCCCAATTAAGGGAACTAATAAAAGCAATTTTTTCATATGTAAATAAATTAGGGATATTTTAATCTTAGTTTAAAACAATAACCTTTACTGGAAGGTTATATTCCTTCAAAATTAAGGTGTGCATGGATGTCATTCACACCATTAACATTCACCCTGATCACCATGTACATTTAACAACAACGGTTTTACGCAAATCAAAGCTCGGTCAAAATATGATAGCTTTAACATTCAATTACGAAATTCATTTTAACAATTGCGAAACAATTCAATACGATAGTAAATCTTATTACAATGCAGATATGCTTAAAAAGCAACTGAGATACTTGATTCAGGAATTAACGTGTATGGAATTGTGTTTGGTATTCCATTGGTGTGAATCTCATGTCTTTTTTAAAATATGTTGAGAATGTTGATACTGAATTAAAACCCATTTTAAAAGCTATTTCGTTTATAGGCACATTTGAAGATCTTAGTTTTCCGCATATCGAGTCGATCCTGACCTTTTTGATCT
>JBBRSO010000114.1:0-10040 GCA_038245405.1 Bacteroidales bacterium | reverse complement strand
GAGAATTGGGATAGGGCTGCTGAACGAGTTGCAGGAAGAACCGAAGCGGCTCGAATAACAAATTCTGCAATAGTTACTATACTTGGAAAAGTTGAAAAATATTACAGTGCCCTGGACTCGAGGGATGAAAGAATTTCTCCTATTCAGATCATTAATGAGATCAAGGGTAAAGGAATGAATCAAACCACTATCATCCAAACCTACAATGATTATATCAAAAAAATGGACGAGCTTATAAGCATTGAATATGAACCGAATACGATTAAGAGATATAAATCATCACTCAGTGGTCTTAAGAATTTCATGAAAACAATCCTGGGGAAGACTGACTTAAGACTTTATGAACTAAATTTTAATTTTATTGAGTCATCCAGTTGACTTCATTTCTTTATGGATTTGATGAATTCTCCAGCAGACATGACGGGAATTTTACTTTCCTTAAAATCAGCTTGATTTCTGGTTATAATTATGTCCTGGTCATTTTCTGTCGCGGTAAAATACTGGATAGCGTCTTCAAAATCTTTAAAATCGGAGTTAAGAGCTAGGTCAATTATTTTGTTATCTAGAGGGAGAACATTTACCAATACCTTGAATTTTCTAAGAATTTTTCTAACCTCCATCTCAGGATTCTGCCCGGATAAAATATAATTGGCATCAGCCAAACAAAGAGAAGATACTGATAGTTTTATTTTATTCTTGTCAGCAAGGGAGAATAGTTTTGAAGCCTCAGTATAAAAGGGCATTCTATTTGCCAGAAGATCAAGAACAATGTTAGTGTCAAGGAATAATTCTCTCATGAGTGTTTTCTTATCAGATAATCTGTACGATCCTTTTTATAGTCAAAATTTTCAGGTAATGAGATCACACCACTAAGGCTTTTAACTAATGGAGTAATCTCGATATCATCTGAATCTGGTTTCGTTACAGAATCTAGGTAAGACTCTATCATTTTAGATAAGCTAGTCCTACGAGTATTAGCATATCTCTTTGCTCGAGATATCACATCATTGTCTAGTTTTATTGTAAGTTTTGTGTCCATTATCAATTTGATTATCCGTACAAATATACTACTAATGTACGTACAATCCAAGTCCGGAGGCCAAAAAGTTTACAGCTAACAGTTTATATGTCTAATTGTCGGCTTCATTATAATTCGGTCCGATCAAAATTAGATTTCTTTTAAATTTTGCTTTTTAGTTTGAAACTTAACCTTGACTTGCCAAAAAGTATAGTTTTGTATCGATTCAGAAAAATGATGGTCGGAGTTAGTTTTCACCATTCTTGCCATAAAATAATACCCTTCATCCTTCTCGTCCTAGTCTTTAGAAATTTATTCAAGGTCTCTACAAAAATCTTGCTAGGTTTCTTGCCAGGTTTTGGGGATAACAGGTATTAAATAATGGAAAATGCAACGATTTTGTCTTTATACAATAGAATTATTAGTCAATGTGTTAAGTTATAATCTTTATATTATTTTATGATTCTGGATCAGAAGAGTTCGGGTTCGAGACCTGACGGGACAACCAGATAATCAATCACTTACAATTTATTTTGTAGGTGATTTCTTGTTTGTTGCTAGGTTCTTGCTAGGTTTTTGTCGATTTTTAATATATTTGATGGATGATTTCCTCCCTAAAAGATATTGCATTCCGAATTCATATCGAACCTCTGAAAACAGTTGAACATGCTGCCAAGGTTGAAACAGTCATTAAAGTATTATCCGACATATTAAAGTCATACAACAATTACTTAGAAATTGAATTTTTTAAGAATTATAATTTTAAAAAGGTCTATGACGAGAAGAATAAAGTACTCGAAACTTTAAGGAATGAACTGAAATTATTAATTGTCGATCTTAATTTTAGTAGTTTCGAAGCTGCTCTCGCCCCAAATGTATTGGAAACATCATCCCCTCTTTTCAAACATGAAGTTCAGGAATGGAAAAAGGAAACCTATGTTAATTATCGTGACTTTGTCATAATGGGTGATTACAATAATTCGGACTATTTACAAGAAGCTGTAAAAAGATATTCTGATGAAGAACGACTCAAAATATATCAACCATTATTTTGTTCTGTTGGTGATGGGAAAGAATATCGATTAAACATCAAGGATCAATCCCATAAGACTATCCATACAATATATCAACCAGAGAAAGGGAAATATGACATTTATGTTCCGAAGATTCTCAGTGATAAAGAACCTCCCGTTTATAGGACCGCTCAAGTCTATTTAAAGTTAAAAAAAGGAGGGGATACACCAAAACTTACCAAGGGTAATGTTAAAGAGATTCTCTATTATGAAGAGTTAGAGCATGAGACCTATCCTTTTAAACCTGATATCATTAACTATAATGGCAAAGTCTTTATTCTTAATAAAAAATTAGACTGTCAGGTTGAATTCGATGACAAATACTATGTCATTAAAAATAATGAATTAGATATTTTGGTTTGGGGACAGACTCGTGAGGAGGTTGAAGAAGCATTTAGATTCAGTTTCTACTCTTTGTATCTTAGTTATTTACTTGAAGGGGACGAGAACCTGTCAAATGAGGCTCAGGAACTAAAAAGAAAACTAAGTAATATTATTAAAAGTATTATTAATGAAGCCGAGAAAGACTAAGGATATTCAAAAAGTTCTTGAGAAGAAAGGCTTCGTCCCAGACCCTTCAAAAGACCATCACAATTTTTATTACTTAGTTATTGATGGAAAAAAACAAGCTATCAAGACATATTTTAGTCATGGGGAAAAAGAGTATGATAAGTCACTTATGGGTTTGATAAAGAAACAACTAAAATTTGTTGATACTAAAAAGGCAGAAGATTTCTTCGATTGTCCAATGACAAAAGAACAATATATTGAGATGTTGGTTGATTTGGGAGAAATTAAAAATACACCTCCCCAAAAAATCATTCAACCTTAATCTGATTTAGTCCAGCCTCGGTTCAGAAATATAAAAGTCGGTGGTAGTTGACACCATTCTCCATCTTTAACTGACGGTCATATCATTAAATTTCAATCCTGGGCGATTCTGGTCGATTCTCTGACATCTTACCGATTTGATAAAGCATAGGGTTCGCAAATGATGATCTGTTGCCAGATGTCTCTAAGATATGTATTAGGGAACATTAAATTTTCTTCCGTATTTCTTAAATATTAATGTCTGTGGAATTCATTCAGTCTTATAAATAGTCTCATATGATATTTTAAACTGCCCGCACATGGTCAAGTCATCCGGCTTTCAGACAAAAGGCGTGAAATATTTAATCTTATCTTAATCAGAGATATGGGTAAAATGAGTAAATTGGTAGGGACATTTTAAATAAAAAGAGATGAACAAGGTGATGTTTAAACGGATTATTTTGATCCTGCTTTCCCTACTGCTGACTATCCAGGGATTTCCGCAGAATGATGAATGGAATATCTCTACCACCAATAACAAAAACTATACGGGTATTGTGGTTGCCAATGGACGGCTCGGCATTCTTTCATCACAGAAGCTCTTCACGATGGAAAGTGTCATCCTTAATAATGTTTATGATAATGATTCTCCTCTCGATGTAAGCAAGATCCTCAAGGGGATGAACTTTGTTGGCGTTGATGTGGAGATCAACGGCGAGAAAGTTACTGTCGATGCCATAAGCAACTGGAGACAGACCCTGGCCATGAAAGAGGCAAAATTCACAACTTCGTTCGATTATAAAAAACTTGCAAGTATTTCGTATGATGTCTATGCTCTCCGCAACCTGCCTTATGTTGCATTCATGGATATTCGCATTAAGGCGAAAGAAGATCTTAAGGTAAGAGTAACCGGCAAGATAGTTACACCAGAGGAGTACAAACAGCCACGCGATACCTTCATGGTCCTTACCGACCTGGAGACGACAATGCCATTCCTCGAGACAGTTGCAAGGAGCAGACAGGGCAGACATGTAGTTGCAACTGCGGCCACCTTTATCTGGCACGACATAGTTTCAACTCACAAAAGCGAGAGACCGGAGTTGATTAACTCGAAGCCCTCTCCCTATGATAACAGACTTACTTTTGAAAGGAGCTTAAAGACAAATTCAACTCTTGATTTCACCTGGGCAGGCTCGGAGTGTACCACCCAGGATTTCTTCGATCCAAAATCTGAATCAGAGAGGTTCATTATCTATTCGCTGCTCACACCTCATGACGAGCTGCTTTCTCAACACAAGGCTCTCTGGGACAGGCTGTGGCAGGGAGATATCGAGATAAATGGCGACCTCGCATCGCAACAGGATGTAAGGCTGGCACTTTACCACCTCTATTCTTTCGGAAGAGCAGGGACAAATCTCAGCATTTCACCTATGGGCCTTTCCTCCCAGGGCTATAACGGACATATCTTCTGGGACTCTGAGCTGTGGATGTTCCCACCGATGCTTATACTGAACCAGGATATTGCCAGGTCGATGATAAATTACCGGTCCGACAAGCTTGATATTGCGAAGAAGAAAGCATCAAGGTTTGGCTACGAGGGAGCGATGTTCCCCTGGGAGAGCGATGATACCGGGGAGGAGTGCACCCCGCCTTTTGCACTTACTGGCCCCTTTGAGCATCATATCACAGCCGATATTGGAATTGCAACATGGAACTTTTACAGGGTGACAAGAGACAAAAAATGGCTGACTGAAAGGGGCTATCCGATGCTGAAGGAGATTGCCGACTTCTGGATTACCCGTGCAGCGCAGAACAGCGACGGAAGCTATTCGGTTAAAAATGTTGTGGGAGCCAATGAGTTTGCACAGAATATAGATGACAATGCCTTCACAAACGGTTCTGCTATCACTGCGCTGAAATATGCGGGTCTTGCAGCCAGGGAGCTTGGGCTGGCATCAAACCCCGACTGGGAAAAGGTCGGAAATAAAATACGAATACTCCATCTTGCAGACGGAACAACAAAGGAAAACAGCAGGTATAATGGTGAAGTTATAAAGCAGGCCGATGCCAATCTCCTTGCCTACCCGCTCGAAATTGTAAATACAAAAGAGGCTGTGCTGAGGGATCTGAGATACTATGAACCTAAGCTGTCTCCTGAAGGACCAGCTATGGGGAAATCTGTATTTGCACTTATCTATGCCCGTATGGGTGATGCTGAAAATGCATACAGGTTATTTAGGGAGAGCTTCACACCCAACAAACGCCCGCCTTTCGGTGCGCTTTCTGAATCTGCCACTTCCAACAATCCCTATTTTGCAACCGGTGCAGGAGGAATGCTCCAGACAGTTTTATTTGGCTTTGGCGGACTTCACATTACTGAAAATGGGATAGTCCAGATTAATCCGATCCTTCCTGCCAAATGGAAATCACTGGTCATCAGAGGTGTCGGTCCCGAAAAGAAAACCTATACTGTTAAAAAAGACTGATCTGCGCTTTTAATAAATGTTCGGTTACTTTCTTAAAGAATTATTGTAACTTTAGAGTATAAATGAAGATTAATCAATTCATAATCAAATGAAAGCATTAACAAGCTATTTTCTCATTCAGATATCTCAGGAAATTGATTAATCATACCAATTAAAATTTTAAGACATGAAACGTAGGCAATTTATTAGAAATGTCAGTTCTGCCGGAGTTGCACTTACAATAGTTCCAAGTATAAGTGTATCAGGACTGGGACATATTGCGCCAAGCGACAAGCTTAACATCGCTGCTATTGGTATTGGGGGTAAAGGCGCGGTAAACCTTCGAAATATGGTTGGTCAAAACATAGTTGCGCTTTGCGATGTCGATTATGATTATGCCGATGGTGTTTTTAAAACATATCCAAAGGCAACTAAATATAAGGATTTCCGCATAATGCTTGAAAAGCAAAAAGATATAGAAGCAGTTATTATAGCAACACCCGATCACACCCATACGCTTGCCGCAGCAACATGTATGGAGCAAGGAAAAAATGTTTACGTCCAAAAGCCACTTACACACTCGGTTTGGGAATCACGCTACCTAACGCAGCTTGGAAAGCGTACCGGAGTTGTTACTCAAATGGGAAATGAAGGTCATTCCAGTGATACCGTATATGAAGTAGCTGAAATCGTTCAGAGTGGATGCCTGGGAGTTGTGAAGGAAGCACATGTATGGACAAACCGTCCAATCTGGCGCCAGGGAATGCCACGACCACTAACAAAAGTGGCTGTTCCAAAAACACTGGACTGGGAGTTGTTTATCGGTTCTGCACCAATGCGCGATTATAACCCGGAATATCATCCATGGATTTGGAGAGGATGGTGGGATTATGGAACCGGTGCTCTTGGTGATATGGGTTGTCACTTATTGGATGTTCCCAATTATGCATTAAAACTTGGTCATCCTGTTGCTTTTCAGGCCAGTTCTTCATTGGTTAACACGGAAAGTGCTCCTGTCTCTGCCAAAATAAATTACAAGTTTCCAGCAAGAGAAAACCTACCATATTGTTCCTTACCCGAACTGGAATTGACCTGGTATGATGGTGGTTTAATACCTGCACGTCCCTATAATCTGCCGGACAATGCCCCAATGAAACCCGGAGGAGGCTTTATGTTTGTTGGTTCCGAAGCTACTCTTATCGCCGAGGCATACGGAGCAAACTGGAAGGTTTATAAAAACCGTGAGGAAATCAAACCTGAAACGAGGGTTAGTCTGGGACGAATTCCTGATAACACTCTTGGAGGTGGCAGACATGAAATGCACTTTGTTGATTGTTGTAAAAACGGGGGCACCCCGGCATCAAACTTCAACTATGCTGGTCCGTTTAATGAATTTGTAGTAATGGGAAACCTGGCAGTCAGACTGCAATCTCTTGAAAAAACATTGCTTTGGGACGGTGAAAAAATGCAGGTGACCAATATTGGTGCAGATGAGAAACTGCGTACAACTAAATTATTTCCTTTCTCCAGCGCTATTGTTACTAAAAAAGTAGATGACGATTCGAAAACAAGGGTGTCATTGAACGCCTTGGAAATGTGCAATAAATGGATAAAACCAGAATACCAGAACGGCTGGAAATTATAGACAATAATCTCATCTAAAACCTCGTATTATGAAAAGGCGAACTTTCATCAGAAATACCACCATTGGCGGTTTAGCTTTAACACTTCCCTCGATAAAGAGTAGTGCTGAAAATAAATCCTCTGAAAATACCGTTCCCCGACGAAAACTTGGTCGGGCTACCGATGAATTATCTATCCTCGGCTTTGGCGGAATAATGCTTAATAACAATACTCAGGAATTTGCCAATGAAAATATTGCAAAAGCATTTGACAACGGTATAAATTATTACGATATCGCTCCAAGTTATGGCAATGCTATAGACAGGATGGGGGTAGCATTGAAAACATACCGGAACAAATGCTTTTTAGCATGCAAGACAACTAACCGGGATAAAAAGGGATCTGAAAATGAGCTTAATCAATCACTCCAGAAATTAAACACAGATCACTTTGATGTGTATCAATTACATGCCTTGACAACCGTTGATGAGGTTAATAAAGTCTTTGCTCCGGATGGCGCCATGGAAACTTTTCAACGGGCAAAAAGAGATGGGAAAATACGCTATATAGGATTTTCCGCCCATTCTGTTGATGCAGCGTTGCATGCAATGGAATTGTTCGATTTTGATACAATCCTGTTCCCATTGAATTTTGTCTGCTGGCATTCAGGCAATTTCGGCCCACAGGTTTTCGAAAAGGCTAAACAGCGCAATATGGGAATACTTGCACTAAAATCTATGGCTCTGACAAAATTGAAAGAAGGAGAAGCTAAAGTTTTCCCTAATTGCTGGTATCGTCCTGTAATGGACGATGAAACTTTAAATCTCGCTTTTCGGTACACTCTTTCAATGGACGTAACTGCTGCTGTATCACCAGGAGAAGAAAAATTATTCTGGAAAGGAGTAGATATGGCAAAAAGATTTGTTCCACTTAATAATAATGAAACAGAAAAATTACTGGCACTGGCAAAAGTTACCGAACCAGTTTTCAAAGCATGAAATTAAAATCCGGAAGCAGATCGGCATATGCAACAGGCAAGGTTTAATTATTCAGCGGAGGAATAATGAGCACTTGACCCGGGTAAATCAGATTAGCATCTTTAAGCATGGGTTTGTTTGCCTCGAAAATGATATTGTACTTATTTCCGTTGCCATAAACCTCCTGCGCAATCTTTGAAAGATAATCGCCTTTCTTAACTGTATAGAATTGTTTTTCAGGTACCGGAGGGGCGAGAGCAGGCGGATTTTTAACGACAATCGAGTCATCAACTGAAGATATGCCTTCAATATTTCCTGCAGTGACAATAATTTTGTTCTTATTATCAATGGTGTCAATACTACCTGATATGATTACTTTTTCACCGTTGACCTTAACCTGAATGTCACTCGTGTCAAAGCCAGACTTTTTAATATGATCTGCAACCAAAGCTGCTTTTTCCTGTTCCTTCTTTTCTTCGGATTTTCCAAAGATTTTTTCTCCAGCAGTCTTTATAAATGAAATAAGTCCCATAATACATTTATTTAATTTATTATTAATTCCTAATTATTTTAAGACCTCAAACGAGATTTTTAAATTAACACGATATTCGGAAATCTTATTTTTCTCCACCACTGCACTCATGTCCTTGACATAAACAGAGCGGATTCCTTTGACAGTTTTGCCCGCAGTCTTGACTGCGGCATTGGTTGCATCTTCCCAACTATTCGGGGATGATGCCATGATTTCAATAACTTTTAATACAGCCATAATCAGATTTTTTTAGGTACTACTTAAAAAATTATAATAAAAATCTATTAATATACTTTCGTGGTAAGATTTTAGTTCATTTTGTAATTTACACAAAATTGCTCAGATTATAAAGTAATTTATAAAAGAATTGAAATTATTGTTTAATTGCAAATACCTGACTACTTTATTGATCTGATCGCGATAATAGGTTTTATTAAGATTCTTATCAGGATTGTCGGCTGGATTCAGGGGTCTGTTTACGCCTGCAGTTGCATAGATGAAATCTATTGAACGAAGCCTGCAGCCAAGTTCATTTTCGATAAGTTCAGTATCCGCCGCGTCGAGTTCGTGGATTTTAACGGGAATGATCCTACTGCAAACGTTTCTACTGGTCAGAGTTACATCTCTTCCAACCTGGTCAGCAGATGCCATTTTGTTGAAAACAACAAATTCGTTCTGCCAGGCAAAACTATTTGGATCAACATAAGTCTGTGAAATGATAGGAATAAAAATTAAAGACTTTAGCTTATTCCCGAGACTTTTATCAACATTATGAATTTCAAGCAGCCCATCATGTGGATTTTCATCGAAATAGATAGAAACATCCTCTTTAAAAGTAGCCTCAATTCCCCTTTTTAAATGGTCAGCAAATTCATTAATCCATCCATCATACTTGTTGTCTTTATGGCGGTAGCTTACAAAAATGTCGTACTCAAAACCTTAAATTATGCTAGCCATGGTTTATTGATTTTTATGCAAAATCCTTAAATACTGCCTGATAATATATAATCAAAATTAAACCTTAGTTTATTTAAATGCAAAAAATTATTAAGTGAAAGCTTATGCGGAAAAACCGAGGCTTTGACCAGAGTTGGCAGAAGATATTTGACAATTATTGCTGACCTGAATAATTGTTATCAAGGAATGTACATTTATTTTAATATTACCGGCCAAATGTGGTCAAAGTATCCCGCTTTTACACTCTAGATTATAGACTGCCGAATATTACAATTTTGCAAATTGATATTTAAGAAATACAAATGTGAAGTGATCTTGAAAATTAGAAAAAACATTTATTTTCAGCCAAATATTGGATTGCCAGGTTTCTTACCAGGTTTTGGGGATAACAGGCATAGCCGTCAGCCTAAGGAAAATAAAAAACCATATTAAATTGATATTTAAACACATACATTTCCCCTCCTTTGAAAGCTAATCTTTATACACATTTATTTTTGGCTCTGAAAGAGCCATATTTTAATAACCCCCGGTGCAACAGGGGGTAGATCTAACTAAGTGATTATAAACCCTGAAGGGCATAGGCGT
>JBBRSO010000113.1:0-10049 GCA_038245405.1 Bacteroidales bacterium | reverse complement strand
TAAGGTGCTATGGATCCTGTTTATTTTCTTCAGCCCGGCGGCAACATAAAACAGGTTTACCAGAAAAGTGAACAAAATTACCTGGTACGACAATATTCCGGCTATCGTCATCAAAATGGATATTAATGTCGCCGACGGCAGGAAGTATAGCAGAAATCTATAAAAACCAGAAGAGTTTATGAGAGGCTTTTCAACAAGCCATTCAACCAGGCTTTTAATATCCTCCTTTTCAAGCGGATTCTTCATTCCTGATGCCATGAATGACTGTCTCCAATTAATTTTCACAGCGATCTCCCTTATTGCCTGTTGTCTTTCTTCAAGGTTTGAAGAGAGGCTGAAAGGGTCAGATAACCAGCCGGCAAGAATATCCCTGCCAAAATCTGTTACGGTTCGGTTCAGATACTGAAAGAGTGAAGAAACGCCAAACAGGTCGATATCGAAAGAAAAATCGTGTTTTATGTCAATATACTTATCTCCGGGCTTAAAAGATGAAAAATCACCTCCTTCAGCATTAGCCTCATTCTGATTTATGCTCACAAGATTAGCCAGAAACT
This sequence comes from Bacteroidales bacterium, assembly GCA_038245405.1. Classification (GTDB taxonomy): domain Bacteria; phylum Bacteroidota; class Bacteroidia; order Bacteroidales; family VadinHA17; genus LD21. The sequence goes on along the minus strand of JBBRSO010000113.1, from coordinate 9,495 downwards.
CTTTCTTTTCGGATGCTGACAAAAATAATTTCAGAAGAAACAAAAATACGCAGATGAACGCCAGACTAATTACAATACCAGCCGTGGTATTCTTAGTGAATCCAACCCATGCAAAGATGAAACCACCTGAAAATGTAAGGAATCTGAATACGGAGAGAATGAAAATTTCTTTCTCTTTCTTTTGTTCAAGATCTCTGAAATATTCAGCTGATTTGATATATTCTGAATTGATTTTATCCTGCTCCATTTTCAGTTTATTATACCAACAACATTGAACTGGCTGGTACTATTGTAAAGATCCCCTCCGGCTTTATCAAAATTCCATGTCCATTCTTCCCTCAACTTACTGCCTGGAAGTTCAGTAAACAAAGTAGTTATAGTTTTTACATCTCCCGACTTCCCGGTTAAAACCTCTGCAATATCGGTAACCAAAACCGATCTGTATTTTGAAAGATAATCGATATGCTTCTTCTGGACCTCTGATCTGAAACACGCAAATTCTTCTTCTTTAATATTTGAACGTTTGCGTATGAAATCGGCAGGAAGAGATTCCAGCTGGGTTAGAATATTAAGAGACACAATCATTCCCGGATCATCCCGGGGATTGTATTCCGGAATATTTATGTTACTTAGTGTTCTCAGCTTTCTGATGAACGAGTATCTTCTCGTCTTTTGCCATACTTCTTCAATCAGACCTCCTGTCACATCCTGTTCATAAACTTCAACATTATTAAGATGCTTAACCTGACTGATCACATCGGGCGGATGAATAATATCCACGAGGCATACTTTTTCAGTTCTTTCAACAAGCTCTGCAAAAGGCAGGTCAAGCAACCAACCGCTACCAAGAACGGTAACTTTTTGGGGGTTATACTTATCGAGTGCTTTAAGAATAAGCTTTCTGCAATTATTCTGATGATTTTCCCATCCGCCTTCCTGGTTGAGGTGATGATAAATCAAACCGTTCTGATAGTTATAATAACCCATCCTGCTCAGCATCCTGCGATATTGTAAACTTTGCATCATACGTGGATCTTACTGTTTCTTAAATTACTGAGCTCAGATTTAAATTTCATGCTGAACTTTAATGCAAGAATATCAGGGATATCCGTACAGAAGTCAGCCGGATTGACCGGATCTAAAACCCTGATGCGCACCTGCTGTCTTCGTCCGAAAATCATGCCATGTTTTGGGAGGATTCCTCCTGAGCCATCAATCAGGACAGGCAGTATAGCAACATTGGCCTGCAAGGCAAGCTGGAAAGCTCCTCTTTTGAAAAATCCGATTTCTTTGTCAAGTGATCTGGTTCCTTCAGGAAAGATCATTATGGATGTTCTGTTTTTAAGAGAGTTCAGGGATTTCTCAAGCATTTCTGTTTTACTTTCTTCGTCTCCGCGGTCAACGGTAATGTAGTCAGCCATCCTCAGATACCAGCCTATAACAGGCATCTTGAAATTTTCAATTTTCGATATCCATTTGTAATTATATCTGAGACAATTCATTAGAAGAATATCGAGAGTTGACTGATGGTTTGAAATAATAACATATGTTGTTCCCTTAACAGCTTTCTCCCTGCCTTCAATATTTATTTTCCAGATCGGCATAATAAATGAAAGAAGAAAGCTTTCATGGACCAATACCCAATGAGTAATTCTGCGTTTCCTGTCGAACGGGATAACCAAAACCCAAAAAACTAGAGTTACCGGGAATGTAACAACAATAAAAATAAAACCTGTTATCCAAACAATTACTGACCTAAGAACATTCATAAAAAATAATGTTGAAATCCATTAACCGCAGAGTACGCAGAAAAAAACACACTCTGCGTACTCTGCGCAAACCCCTGCGAACTCTGCGGTTAAAAAAGTCATTTACATATGTCTTTACTTAAAAGAAATTATAAATATCTTCTTCAGTAAAAATAATATTCTCTCCGATAAAAAAATCTTCGATATCGCTTACCATGTGCCGGCATCCGATAAGTCTTTTTGAAGAATCGCTTAAAGGCCCTTTTCCTTCTATAACACATTCTAAAATTACACCGTCATTAACCACCAGATTGCATGAATAAGGAATATTATTTAACTCGAATGAATTTCTGAAATTATATTCCGGACCATAAGCCCAGTTCCATTCCCAGGTATGATATTTGGAAAGCGCTATAGATTCTGCCTTCAGGATTTCTTCCTCTGATATATTGTAAGGAACTGCATCAGCAAGATTTTTCAGGAAATAGTTTATCATTCCCAGTCTCATTTCGTTTAAATCGCTGAAACAGCTTAATCTTTCATTCAGGTTTATTACAGAAGACGGATTTGAGGCTACTGCTCTTGAAGAATATCGTGAAATATCCTTCCTGATTGAATTTCTCAATGAGTCGAGGGATGTGTTGTACAGAAGAGTGCCATGATGCAGAACCCGGTTCCCATGAACATGCTCTGCATTCCCTGAAATTTTCAATCCATCTATCTTCAGATCATTTTTTCCTTCAAATTTTGCGTCTACACCCATATATTTTAAGAAATCTATAATGGGCTTTGTGTATTTTATGAAGTCGACCTGTCTGCCACTCTCAGAAAGTCTGATGAAGCTGAAATTCAGATTACCATGATCGTGGTAAACTGTTCCTCCACCAGAAATTCTTCGTATTACGGGCAGGTTTTTTTCTGTAACAAATCTTGTGTTTACTTCCCTGTGAGGGATTTGGTGTTTCCCTATTATTACCGACGGACTGTTGACATAAAGAATAAGGTATTGTTCTTTGCTATTCTTCAGAAGAAACTCTTCAATTGCGAGATTAAAGAACGGATCGTTGGATTGGAGATTTATGCAAAACATTGATTATCAATTAAATTTGCATTAGTTATTCTTTCTGCCTTTGGTCACTTCTTACCGCCTGGGTTAAAATACGCACTCTTTATCAACATCACCTCATCGGTGAGTATGTACAATTTATACATGCTCCAGCCTATCAGACCTCCAAGGATTGATCCGCATAACACATCGCCCGGATAATGTACACCAAGATAAATCCTGCTGTATCCTACAACAACTGCCCATATAATTATGAATATTGTAAACCATCTTTTCCTGATAAATGAAAGGCTTAGCAAGGCTACATTAAATGAGTTTGAAGCGTGTGAGGAAACAAAACCATAAAGTCCTCCGCAACTGTTATTCACCATATGAACAAGGCCATCGAGGGATGGTTCATGACAAGGACGTGGTCGTTGAACAAGGTTTTTGATAATTACCGACAACTGATCTGCAAGCGTCACAGCAAGGATCAGGAAGATCAATATTATAAAGAATTTCCTTTTGTATTTGAATCCTATATAGAGAAGAATTGAAAAATATAATGGAATCCAGGTATAACTACCGCTGATGGTGTACATCACCTGATCCCAGAATGGTGAATTAGCTGAATTCAGCAATAAGAAAATCTGTTGGTCAAATCTTTCGAGCATTTATCAATCAGTCGTAATTCAGAACTTTCCAAATCATATCTTTTAGCGTAGTGATGCCCAAACCTGTTAATGATGAAATGAATACTCTGGGTAGATCCGGAAGATCTTTCCTGATCTCAGCCAGCAGTTCCTCATCCAGCAGATCGGTCTTGGAGATTGCAAGTACACGTTTCTTATCGAGAAGCTCGGGATTATACATTTTGAGTTCATTGATAAGAATCTCATACTCTGCTTTTATGCTCTTGCTATCGGCGGGAACCATAAACAGGAGCATCGAGTTTCGTTCAATATGTCTTAAGAACCTTATTCCAAGGCCCTTACCCTCGTGTGCACCTTCAATTATACCCGGGATATCTGCCATCACGAAGGATTTATTGTCCCTGTAGCTTACGATTCCCAGGTTTGGTACAAGAGTGGTAAAAGCATAATCTGCAATTTTTGGTTTCGCTGCCGAGACGACGGAAAGAAGAGTCGATTTGCCGGCATTTGGAAAACCCACTAATCCAACATCAGCAAGGATTTTCAATTCGAGTATAAATTCCTCTTCAATACCTTGTTCTCCGGGTTGTGCAAATCGCGGAGTCTGGTGTGTTGATGATTTAAAATGCACATTCCCCTGTCCGCCTCTGCCGCCTTTCGCCAGAATTTTCTCGTCACCGTTGGCAGTAATCTCAAACAGAATTTCGCCTGTGGCAGCATTTTTTGCAATAGTACCGAGTGGCACCTGTACGATTACATCTTTACCTTCAGCGCCTGTTGATGTTTGCCGACTGCCTCCTACCCCATTCTCAGCAAAGATATGACGCTGATATTTTAAATGCAGCAGTGTCCACATCTGTTCGTTGCCTTTCAGTATAATATGTCCTCCTCTCCCGCCGTCTCCGCCATCAGGTCCGCCTTTGGGTTCAAATTTCTCCCTGCGGAAATGGGCTGATCCGGCACCTCCGTTTCCGGAGCGGCAGTAAATTTTTACGTAATCGACAAAATTTGATCCGGACATATATATATTTTAAACAAAGGTCACAAAGTACGTGATAAATTGATTTTAAACTTTGTGTGCTTTGGTCTTTACTTTGTGTACTTTGTGGTTAAAAATGATTTTCTGGTTTCCTGGAAGATTACACAAACTTCGTCATATAATCAGAAAGTCTTTTGAATATATCATCAATTGATCCCATTCCATTAACTGGCTGATACAAACCTTTCTCATTACAGTAGTTGATAATTGGTTCTGTTTTTTCCTTATAAACATCAATTCTGTTTTCGATAACTGCAGGATCTTTATCATCAGGTCTGCCTGATTGTTCTGCCCTGGCAATTAATCTCTTAACAAGCTCATCATGATCAACATCGAGAACCAGCATCTGATCGATCTTCATTCCCCTGTCATTCAACATTTTTTCGAGTGAGATTGTCTGAGCAACTGTACGAGGAAACCCGTCAAACAGAAAACCTGCTGAACCTTTGCTTCCATCGATCTTATGAGCAATCATTTCAATCACCACAGCATCGGGCACCAATTCACCTTTTGACATAATGAGACTCATTTTTTTGCCTAATTCGGTACCTGCAGATATCTCAGCACGAAGCATATCCCCTGTGGAAAGATGTAAAAGATTGAATTTCTCTGCCAGTCTTACTGACTGTGTTCCCTTACCTGATCCGGGAGGGCCAAAAATCAAAAAGTTAACCATAGAAAAGTAATATTTAAGTTATGTAATGTAATTATTTGAGGGCTTCCCTACTCCAGCAACGTATAAACAGATGGCAGGTTACGGCCAAAGCCGTCATAGTCGAGACCATAGCCCACCACAAAATCGTTCGGTATTTCAAAACCGATATAGTCGAGAGAAATATTCTTTGTATAGGCATGGGGTTTGTAAAGCATTGTTGCAATTTTCACTTCGGCAGCCTTTCTGACAACCAACTCACCTACAATAAGTTCAAGGGTATTTCCTGTATCTACAATATCTTCAATCACAACAATAGTTTTGTCTCTGATATCTTCATTCCAGCCAATCAGTTCCTTTATTGACCCTGAGGAGCTTGTTCCCTGGTATGAAGCCAGCTTTACAAACGAGATTCTTGCGGGGAAATTTATTTGCCTGAAAAGGTCAGCGGCAAAAAGAAATGCGCCATTCAATATTCCCAGAAAAACTACTTCTTTACCGGCAAGTTCATTATTTACCTGTTGTGCGAGTTCCTTAATCCTTTGTTGTATAGTATCCTCGGTAAGGTATTCCCTGAAACTTTTATCAAGTATGCGGATTTCTTTCATGAAGCAGTTTTTGAACTGTAAGCCGCTGCGAAAATATGAAAATAATACCTTATTTTTGTCCTTAATAGTAAGTTAAATTAAAATATTTTAAATGGAACCGATAGTCAGCATCATAATGGGAAGTACATCTGACCTGCCTGTGATGGAAAAAGCAGCAGAGATTCTTAATACTTTTAAGATACCTTTTGAGATGAATGCACTCTCAGCCCACCGTACACCTGAGGAAGTTGAGAAATTCGCAAAAAATGCACTTTCGCGAGGGATAAAAGTGATTATTGCGGCGGCTGGCATGGCAGCTCATCTGCCCGGAGTAATTGCTTCTATGACTCCACTGCCTGTTATTGGTGTGCCAATCAAAGCTTCACTTGAAGGCCTCGATTCAATATTCTCCATTCTACAGATGCCTCCCGGAATTCCGGTGGCAACAGTTGGAGTAAACGCTGCACAAAATGCAGGGATCCTTGCAGCACAGATCATAGCAACAGGTGACAAAAATGTGATGGAGCAGGTTGTCAGGCATAAAGAATCGCTCAAAAAAAAGATTGTGGAGGCAAATGAGGAACTTAAGGCTGTTAAATATCCCTTCAAAACCAATTAAAACTGTAGGGCCACGCCATGGCGTGGCCCTACGCATAGTAGGGACATGCCATGGCATGTCCCTACTTTTCAAATAATTAATAAATTTCTTTTTGATTCGTGTAAGATATTTACTATCTTAGTATTGAAATTTTGAAACGGTTGAGCTCGCTGCTAAAAATACCTGTTTCTCTTTTATTTATTTTTTCCTTTTTATCTGCCTCCGGAGGCGATCCATATCGTCCTTCTGCCGGAGCCGGCGAAGCAGGAACAGGGTATTCATGCATATCAAAGAACAGTTTCTGGTCTTCATTTCACAATCAGGCAACTCTGGCATTCAGTAAACCATTTTCTGTTGGATTTAACTATGAGAACAGATTCAATATCAATGAACTTGGAACCCGTTCTGCCGGATTAACCCTGCTTACCGGGAAAACAGGTATTGGCGCTTTGTATTCTCATTTCGGGTACGCCGATTTTACCAGGGATATGGCAGGTATCGCCTGTGGTATGAAACTTTCCGAAAATGTTGCTGCGGGAATACAGATCGATTACTTTTCAGAAAGGACTTCAGGCGAATATGGTAATAATAAATCTGTTACATGCGAAATTGGATTACTGTTATCACCGACTGAAAATCTAAGATTAGGTGTACATCTTTTTAATCCGGTACCTAATTCTATAAGAAAATCAGTTCTTCCGTCTTCGTTGCGAATTGGTGCAGGATCGTATCTGAATAAAATTCTGTTTGCGGGTATTGAAGCAGAGATGAGCACGGTAAGTGATTTGCTGTTAAGAACAGGGTTTGAGTATGAAGCGGGCAAAAATTTCTGGTTGAGGGGAGGATTTTGTACTGATAATAATTCTTTCAGTTTCGGGGTGGGATACCTGGCAAAGATCATACAGATTGATCTTGGCTTTGTAACTCATGATAAGCTTGGGGTGACATCATCCGTCTCATTAATATTCAAAATAAAATGAAATCCATTAACCACAAAGCACGCTAAGTGAAAGACACAAAGAACACAAAGGAAATCTAAGATCCAATTTAAAAACCATAAAAATAGAGCATATGAATGAAGATGAATTATCAAATCGAATTATAGGTTTAGCGATTGATATACACAATTCTCTGGGACCAGGCTTACTCGAGAGTGCATATAAAGAATGCCTATATTATAGATTAGTTAAAGATGGTTATTCGGTTGAGAAAGAAAAACCTATGCCATTAGTATACGAAGAAGTAAAATTAGATTGTGGATATCGGGTTGATTTACTGGTAGAAAGGAAAGTCGTTATTGAAATTAAAAGTGTTGAAGCTTTAAATGATGTTCATTTTTCACAGACATTGACATACTTGAAACTGGGGAAGTTCAAACTTGGACTACTTATAAATTTCAATGTTACATTACTAAAAAATGGTATTAAAAGAATAATAAATTGAGAAGGTTTTATTCACAGAGGATTCAGGGAATCTGGTTAATTTGCAGAACCTCCTTTGTGTGCTTTGAGCATACCTTTGTGACCTTTGTGGTAAAAAAAAATACTTTGATCATTCTATTTATGTTTTCATCACTTCTGGCAAATGCCCAGTCAGAAAAGCTATCCGAAACACTCACAGACCTTGCCGAGCAACTTGCAGCCGACGATACCGATCCGGATGCCGTTACAACCTATACAGACCGCCTGCACGAACTCACCGAAGACCCCATAAACATCAACTCTTCAAACGAAAATGAACTCTCAAAACTATTTTTCCTATCCGATTTTCAGGTAAAATCACTCCTCGACTATATCCACACTACAGGTCCTGTCCATTCTGTTTTTGAAATCGCAAATATTCCCGGCTTCGATAAAGAAACCGCATTGTCTATCATTCCCTTCATAAAATTGGGAAAGACAACAGAGGATAACCTGGTCTTATCCAAACTACGAAGCCAGATAATTACAAATATCTCTCTTAAACCTGAAACTGTCGATACTTCGTCATTGGGATCACCACTGAAAATACTCACAAAATATAAGTTTACAACTGGGAATATTACAGGAGGTATGACAATGGAAAAAGATGCAGGAGAAAAATTCATGACAGGTTCTCCACCTCTTCCTGATTTTCTGTCAGGCTATATCTCCTATGGAGGGAACGGCGTTGTGAAAAAAATTATTGCCGGCGATTTTTCCGCCCGGTTCGGACAAGGTACAAATGTTAATACCGGAATCCGAAGGGGAATGTCTTTAGTCGCACCCGGATACATGTCGGCCAGCGATGAGATTAAGCCTTACAGCTCTACTGACGAAAACCGGTTTCTAAGGGGTGTTGCCTCCCAGATTTCTATTAAGAATTTCGACTTGTTTTTGTTTTATTCAAAGAATTACTCCGATGCAACGCTCTTTTCGTCCTCGGGAAGATCAAATGATTATTTTGAGACTTTTTATACCGGAGGGGTTCATAACACAGCATTACTTCAAAATAAAAAAGATGCTGTTTCTGAAATCGCGTATGGGTTGGATATTTCATTCAATTTCAACAACTTGAAATCAGGCTTTTCCTTTTCCCGCACATCTCTATCGCTTCCTATAACCATAACTGAGCTTGATGCTGTGAAGTTTTTTGATTTCAGAGGCTTAAACAGCAATACGTTCACTTTTTACTATAATCTGTATGTAAAAAAAATCTTATTCTATGGCGAACTATCAACAAATGACAATTCAACACTTGCTTTGGTACAGGGAATCTCTCTGAGGCCTTCTGACAGGCTGACAATAAATTCAATATTAAGAAATTACAGCCCGGGCTTCACAACGTTTTACGGACAAGGTCCGGGGACGGGCTCAAAAACAAGTAATCAGAAAGGAGTACTGGGTAATTTCAATTTTGAAGCTGCAAAGCATCTCTTTCTTTCAGCCGGCTGCGAAGTAATATATTATCCCTGGTTACGATACCGGAACAGCGGTCCTTCATGGGGAGCGAAAAGAGAAGTTATGATAAAATACTTACCCGCCGGAAGACTGACAGTTGATGTTTCCTATAATTATAGACTTTCGATGTATGACAGTGATAATGAACAGGGAATTGCGGACCAGGAAAAGATAATCACCAGAACTGTCAGGACTGCAATTCATTATTCTGCCCATAACAATCTGATATTAGGAATGCGGTGTGATTATAAGTTT
>JBBRSO010000112.1:0-10119 GCA_038245405.1 Bacteroidales bacterium | reverse complement strand
TAAAGTTGGGTCGCTTTTTGCCGGCTTTATTTCGAAAATCAACTAAAAGATAAGCATGTAGAAAGCATTTTTGCTGCTTGTTTGGACCAGGGTTCGACTCCCTGCAGCTCCACAAGTTTATTTTAGAAAAGCCTGTAAATCAATAGTTTACGGGCTTTTTCTTTTATCTTACGTACAGATTTACGTACACAGATTAAAGATTGTATTTGCCTCCTTATCCACACAGATGCATGTCACCCGTCATTTTTTAGCGCTTAGTTGCCGTCTTTTTTTTAAATGGGGGAAGTTGCTCAACTCTTTCTTTGATTTGGTTTTTCAATAATTCTCCAAGGCCAAAAATTTTCTTGATTTCGGGAATCCCACTCAAATATTTCAAAATCTCGTCTTCATGACCTGCTAAAGATAGCTGGTCATAATTCAATTTTTTACTTTTTGAAAAACTTTTCTCCAAATGTCCAATATTTTACTTTTATCTTGCTTGTCAAATAATATATTTCCATTGTAATTGTTCTTAATACTTCTAAGCAGTTGCCAGGATTCTTCTAAAAGATCTCTGTCAGATCTCGGCTCCGCTTCTTTCTCAGTACTAACAGGAGTTTCGTCCAGTTTAGCTTTGAGTTGAGGCCAGAATGTGTTAAATATACTTTCTAAATTGCTTTCTTTTAATGCTTTTTCGGCAGAAAGTCCAATTTTGCTGTTTATCGTCTTTAATAATTTCAGGATATCATCTTCGTTATATCTGGTATTCTGGAATTGCGATAGGGGAGGCTGGACATTTGCATCGCTAATATCAAATAAAAATGTACACACATGTGAATCTGTTGTTTTCGCTATTGCACCTGCTTCAAAATGTATCCATTTAGAGTCAAGATTGTCTTTTGTTAAACAAATAATGGCAACTTTCAACTCTTTAAGTTTAATTGCAATTTCTTCTCTCCATCGCTTGCCCTTTTCAATGTCTGACGAAATCCATGGTTCAACTGCTTGAAGTACTTGTTCTATCCAATTACTTAAAGCTTCAGCAATGTATTTACTTCTATTTCTTGACCAACTGATAATATCATTTATCAGAACGAAAGGTATACCATTTTTAATGGTAAAACATAAAAAACGGAACTGTTTCGAATAACCAGCGTGAAACCTGGCCTAATACTTAACTATACTCCTTCAATAACACAAGAATCTACGTTGTACATACTGCCCATCATTAACGTGGCTATTCAATTGCAAAAAACGGCAAGAGTAAGAGCTTGTAACTTCAGGTAGGGGAAGGCAAGATCTTATGAATAGGAATGACCTTTAGTATTTCACGTGTATTTAGATTCCGGCTCCACCGCCATCCCCAATTCCTCTTCCTTTATCCTTAACTCCCCCCTAAACGCCCACTGGCTCAGCGAACCATACAAATTCTCCAGTTCCAGTAAACTGCTTTGGTATTGGGCTTTTAGGGCTTCGGTATTTTCTACGATTTGGGCGAATTGAGTTTGGAGCTCGATTAGCGGAATAGCAAATCTGACATTCCTTAATTTTTCCATTGAGATATTCAGCATGGAGCCACTTGTGCCTATGGCATCACGAGTCAGAACGGTATTAAATGTCCGATTTCTAAAGAGAATATGAATAAAGCATTTATTTAATAATTCATCGTACAATTTGATGTTCCAAATTTTATCTGGCAAAAACAATCTTGGATAGTCCTCATCGACAATACAAGTCGCTCTAACTAACTCTTTTGTATTTGCACGATTAAAATCAAATCACCTTTCAATGGATGTACTATGTCAGCTTTTAGCACCTAAAGGATAGAACAGATCAGGAAGAGCCTGAGCTATTCAGTGACCTTCAAACCTACTTTTAGAATTAAGGAGGGGAATCAATGTTAAAAACTTAGGCTTCTGGACATCAGGACGGGACAACATCACAGTGCCAATGTTTTCTTTTATTCAGTATATCTGGGGAAATATTTTAGAAATTAAATCTCCTTCGGTTTGAAAATAATATCCACAACGTCTGCTTTAGCAACAAATGATTTTACAAATGCCTGCACCTGTGCCATGGTTATATTGTCCAGGATTTTTTCGTAATTTTCAGCTGCGTCAGGGTTCATGGAATAGGTATAATAAATATTCAAAGCCTGCAACCAATACTTATTATGCAGCTTCGACTGCTCTCTGCTATTCTGTAAAGCCTTTACAGCCTTATCCAGGTCTTCAGCGGTTGGGCCGTTTTGGGCAATTTTTTCAATTTCGCGGTATAAGATCGATTTCAGGAGTTGTGCTTTCTCCGGGTCTGCATCAAACTTTAATTCCAGGCTTTTTTCAGCTTTCGGGTATTTTGAAGAACCAGCAGTAACAGACACACCATAAGTTCCGCCTTCTTTTTCCCTGATTTCTTCGTTGTAACGCAGTTTCAGGATATCGCGGAATACGCTAAGGATAAGGTTTTGCTCAGGTATATAATCCATAGTTGCCGTGAATTGGACATTTACCGTTGCTTTTTTTACTTCCATCGGAATAGCTATTTCTCGGACAGTTTTCCCCTTTGGACAGCTCACATGATGGTCGGTCCAGGTTTCTGTTCTTGGTAAGTTAGTCAGTGACCCAATGTATTTTTCGGCCATGATCCTGGCTGTATCCTCATCAATATTACCAACGATAAAAAAAGTGAAATCGCCTGCATCAACAAATCGGTCCCTGTAAATTTTCTCCATTTGTCCGATCGAAATTTCATTGAACAATGAAGGCGTCACCAATCTGGTACGAGGATGGTTACAGGTCATGATAAGGGCTAATGAGTCGGTCATGATTTTCTGCGGATCGTTAGCCTTGTTCGTAATGTATGCCTTGAATCTTCCCTGCAAGGCTTCAAAAGCTGCCTTGTCGAAACGTGGACTTTCAAACTGGAGATACAAAAGTTGCATCATGGTTTCAAAATCTTTTGGCGTACTCGATCCGCTAAAGCTTTCATTTAATTCTGTCAGCATTATATCCAGCTCGACTTTTTTACCGGTCAGAGCTTTTTGAAGCGAAATAGCATCGTAATCACCTGCACCAAATGCGCGGATGAACTGGTTGAGCATCATTGCAGATGCAATTTTATCATTGTCCACTTTTGAACTTCCACCCATACTTTTAGCGATAAGTAAAACCTGGTCCTTTTCGAAGTCGGCCTTACGGAATACCACCTTTGATTCATTACCCAAAGTCCATTCAATGGCATTGAACGCGGGAAGCCTTTTGGTGCTTATTACTTTGGAGCCTTTCAATGTCTTACCGATCAGGTTGGTTGACACAACCTTGTCAGTATAATGTTCAAGCGGACTGCTTTCAACCTCGGCCATTATTGTTGAAGCCTGCTCTTTCGAAAGGTGTTTTGCACCGGGCATTTCGGGACCCATCACCACAATTACACGGTTTTCAGGTGTCATCCACTCTTTTGCCCTGACCGAAAATTCTTCAAGTGAAATGGTTGGCAATATTTTCTGAACAAATTCCCATTCGAAGGCGATAGATGCCAGGGGTTCACCATCAATGTAATTAGCCTTGAAATCCTTGGCGAACTGGTCGTTGCTGATTTTATCGCGTTGTTTATATTGACTCTCATATGACATTAACAGGTTGATCTTTGCCCTTTCGAGTTCTCCTTTTGTAAAACCGTGCTTGTAAATTCTTTGAGCTTCGGTATAAATTGCCCTGAATGCTACGTCGCCTAAATCTGCCTTTGCTTTTGCCGAAACCGAAAAGAGTTCATATCCGGAAACAAATGCGCCATACCCGATACTTCCGCTGATAAACGGAGATACGCCTTTTTGAAGCAATTCGCTGATTCGGTCTCCGGTCATCATACCAAATAGTGACTGAATGTACATTTCGCGCATATAATCCAGGTTTTTAGCCGTTATCTCAGGAGCCTTGTGTATTATGTTCAGCGAAACAGTATAATTATCGGATTCCTTATCGGTTGCCAGGATATAGAATGGTTCTTTATGTTCCGGGACTTCATAAAATTCTCGTTTTTGTGCATTTTTAATCGGCTCAATTTTTGAATAAAGGGCTATTACTTTTCGCTCAACGTCATCCACATCAATATCGCCGACAATGGCAATTGCTTGCAAATCGGTGCGGTACCACTCATGGTAGAAATCGCGGAGTGTCTGGTATTTAAAGTTTTTGATTACTTCCAAATCGCCGATCACATCGCGGGTCATGTATTTTGAACCGTACAACAGGACAGGCAGGTATTGGCGTTGCATCCGAAATCCCGCGTTACGCCTTGTTCTCCATTCCTCAGTAATCACCCCTCGTTCGGAATCAATTTCTTCTTCTGTAAGCAGAAGGAAATGAGACCAATCATTCAATACCAATAAACAAGTATCAACCATTCCTTCATCTTCTACGGGGATATCGCTCAGGTTATAAACGGTTTCGCCAAAGCTGGTATAGGCATTGATGTTGCGTCCAAATGCAACACCATGTTTTTCGAGTGTGTTGATGATCCCTTTCCCTGGGAAATGTTGGGTACCGTTGAAGGCCATGTGTTCCAGGAAATGAGCCAGCCCGTTTTGATCATCATTTTCAAGCAATGCGCCTACATTCTGTATGATATAAAAACTTGCCCGCTCTTTAGGCTCCTCATTGTGACGTATATAATAAGTCATTCCATTGGCTAGTTTTCCTGTTCTGACTGCCGGGTCAACAGGTACAGCCCTGTTAATCGCTACCTGGCTGAACCCCTCTCCTGTCACCACTAACAAGGCAAGACTTATAATAAATCTGAATTTGGCCATTCGTTCTTTTTCTATGTGTAATATTTGTAAATAAATATGAATTGATGTGTTACCCTTTTATCATGTGACACACTTTGAGATCTCACGGCCAGGGCATATGTTAGGTTTCTGCTACAGGCCAAGATTGGTGTTCCGGGTAATCCATTCCGGGGCAGGTTTATCCTTAAGGTAATAACCGAACATATCCATCATTCTGCGGGTAAAGTCCTCCTTATTTGCCTTTTTATTCAGAACGTGAGCATCTCCCTTATAGTTCACCATCCAGCAAGGTTTGCTTAATCTCCGCATGGCAAGGAACAGCTCCATGCCCTGCTCCCATGGTACTGCGCCATCGCCATCGTTTGCGATGATCAGCAATGGGGTCGTTATGCGATCAGTGTAAAGTACGGTAGAATGTTTGATATATGCACTTGGGTCCTGCCAGAGGGTTTTCCCGATACGACTTTGTCCGCTTTCGTATTGGAACATACGGCTATTACCCATCCCTGGACGAATTGCACCATAAGCACTCACCATATTGCTCACCGGTGCCATTGCTACTGCGACTTTAAAACAATGCATCCTGGTAAGAAGGAAAGCAGTTTGGTAAGCTCCCCAGCTATGCCCCTGGATTCCAACGCGTGTGGAATCAAGGACACTAAAGTGGGAAAAGATGTATGATAAACCACTCTGCGTGCAACTATAGCTGCTCTCCCCCGGATCACCAATTCTGAAAATGATGTCGGGGATAAATACAGCATAACCGTTCGAAACGTAGTATGGAATATTGATCTCGGCTTCGGAGAGGGCTGGTTTGATGAACAGGTTCAGGTTATCCGATTTACGCTCGTATATGTTAACTACCAATGGATAAGGGTGTTTCCAGTTGGCTGAATCAGGAAGGTAGAGCATGCCATGGAGCATTCCTCCCTCTGGGTTCTTCCAAGCTATAAGTCTTACCGATCCCCATGCATAGCGCGAATAGTAGTCGCCAATATTGGTAATCTGTTGCGGATGACCTCCAGCCCTGATAAGCATAAGATCGGGATAGGTGCCATAAGCCTCTGCCGTATAGATGATGCTTTTACCGTCTTCCGAAACCTTAACACCCCCAACCTTAAAGTCACCCCAGATAATGGTTTCAGAATTGATTGATTTGTTAAGGATTAGCCGGAATAATCCTGACTGCTTTGTGGTAAGTGAGAATCCCTCTACAATAATGCTTTTCCCGGTCTTAAGCCCTTGTTTCTTGCTGGATTCGGAAACACGGAACTGCATGTTGTTCTTTCGCCCATTCCCATTGGTAAGACACACCGCCGGCTTCTCACCATTGGGATCACACATATAGAGGTCATAGAATCCTTTCAGGATAATCCACCCGTCATTTTCAGTCCAACCCTCAGCCGCATAAGGTCCGGGGCTGGATGGTTCATCGAAAAGCACATTGAAAAACTGATCGTCACCCTCAATGTTTATCCTGGCCTGCCTGCTGGTTGCCAGGTTATAAGTATACCACGTTGAATCATTGCCGAACCAGTAAAGGTATTTTCCACCGGGTGATGAGTTTACGAAGGAACCGGATGCCTTCAGGAAAAGGGATGTGATCCCCTTCTCCAGGTCGAGGAGGTAGTAATCAGCAATCTTGCCGCTCTCCCAGGACCGTTGCAGAAGATAAGGGTATTCAACTATGCCGACCAGAAAGTGCGAACCATCGCCTACCGGTCTGATTTTTTGCAGCGTGTCGTTTTCGAGGTGCTGCATTTTGCCATTCAGGGGAACGTACCACAAGTATTTCTGTAATTGTTTGCGTTCCGTCTTCCTGGTCTCGGCTGAAACCAGCGAAACATCGCGCCAATCCCATATATCTATGCCGTCGTCCTTCCTGCTTTCCTCCTTGCCCACCACGTGCTCAAGGTAAACAAAGAGATTTCCGTTTTCCCCCGAAAAAAAAGGTTTTGGTATAGCTAAATTACGCCACCCCTTGGGAATTTGAATGGAGGTCGTTTTATTTACCTTTGAATTTACCAGCAACAGTTTCTGGTCATAGGCTAGTGCAACCCATAAACCATTTCGGCTGACTATCAGCTGCTGAGGATTACCCTCAACGGATGACAATACTATTACCTGCCCATTCCCTGTATCGATCCGAAGTATCTCTGCACCGTTTCGGGTACATGATGCGGCAATAATGTATCTCTTGTCATCGGTAACAACATATGCCGACAATGTATCCAGGCGATAATCCTTTTTCACTGTATGAAAGGATATCAATTTATACCGTGCTCCGTTTTCTGATTTACCCTTCTTTGGGTAAGTGATGATGCAGCCATAATTCCCTATCAAATCAAAGCCATTTGATTGTGTTTGCAGGGTGTCAGATTGTCTGTCCTTGAGAGCATATCTGATAACGGGTTTCGCTTTTCCCCCACCCTGAAAAACGATGAAATCGCCACTGGTTGCAGCCCACCTGGCAACATAGCCTAGCGAATCACGACGCAAGGTTGAAAGATTTGTCAGAAAACTTTGCTCGGTTTCCCCTGTCTTCTCAGTGACCATTACATAATGTCCTCCCGGAATCAGGCTGGAACTTGTAATTTCTGGCCCATTGCCAAGATCGGCAAATGGAATTACCTGTGTTTTCTCCTGCGCCAACAAACTTGCCGAAATAAGAAGGAGAATTGAAAGAATATGCTTCATTACAGATATAATTGGAAAATAAATTAATATGATAATATGCGTAATTCAGGGAATTAAATTTTCTTACTTACAAATAATGGCCTTCAGGCAAATAATAGATGTGGGATGAAAATGTTCTGATAATTATTGCCTGGATGAAAATGAAGAAATGGCTGCCAGGATTCTGGCAACCATTTTTAACAAACAAACAAAACCAAAAACCTTGGTTGATCTGCATGCCTTTATTCAGCAATGCTTATCTCATTCATTATATTGGAAGCCTTAGCGTATTTGTCAACAACGAAAAGCACATAGCGTATGTCAACGCATATTGTTTTATTTAACTCGGGATGAAAAAAGATATTGCCGGCCATTGACTCCCAGTTGCCGTCGTAAGCAATGCCTATTAACTGGCCTTTTGCATTCAGCACAGGACTACCGGAATTACCACCCGTGATATCGTTGTTTGTTGCGAAATTGATTCTCAGCAGCCCGTCCTTATCGGCATAGCGTCCAAAATCCTTCTCTTGTAAAAGTGTTTTAAAGGCAGGCTGTACTATGAATTCATGATTTTTGGGATTTTCCTTTTCAAGATATCCGTTGGATGATGTAAAATAGCTATAACTCACTGCATCGCGGGGGCTATAACCTCCAACGGTCCCATAAGTGAGGCGCATGGTGGAATTTGCATCCGGATACAGGTTTTTCCCTTTTTTCATTTCCATAAGCCCCTCCACAAACAGTGAATTATTGTCCCGGATAATCTTTTTGTCATCTTCATACTTATCACGAAGTTCGTATATCTTGTTAAGTGTTGTGGATGTGATGATGTATGCAGGATCTGCTTGTATAACCTTAAGGGAAGGATTATTAAGGAATTTGTCCAACCTTTCCTGGTTTGTAAAAATCGACTTTGCGTAAATGTAGTCCGCCATTTTTGCATAATCCCCCTTGAAGCGTTCGTTCATCTTTTTGAGTTCCTTCGAAAGGTAAACAGGATCAACATTCTCCAGGTAATTTCTGACTGCTGCCGCAAACATTAACTTATCATAAGTTTCGTTGTAATCTTTAAAGTATTCTTTTGCGGCAGTTTTCGTGCCTTCAAGATTTGTATGACCTTTTTTTCCTGTAGTCGCACTTTTCCTGAGTTCACTCTCCAGCCCCTTGGCCCGCAGGATAAACCTGAGCATATCGCTCCCATTGATCATGGCCTCCTGATAATATTTATCCGTTTTATCGCAACTTGCCAGAGCGTCATAAGTTGTTGACAGTGTGGGCAAAACTTTCCCGTATTTTGCCTTACGATCGGCGTTTTGATCCACCCACTTTGTAAATGCTTCTTCATTTGCCAGCTTAATGTCAATCACTTTATATTCAGCAAGGTACTTGTTCTGACCAACTGCATACTTATAATAATTACTCGAGTTGAAGAATTTTGATGCATACTGAAGCCTTATTTTTTCATCTGAATCCATGGCTTTCTGCATGATGGCAAGCTTATCTCCGCGAACTGTAATTAGGGCCGGGTTGGTTACCTCCATCAGATGTTTTACGCCAAAGGATGTTAGGTTGCGGTCGGTTGTATAAGGATATCCCATGATCATAGTGAAATCGTTCGGTTCAGCACCTTTAAGGGAAATGTCGAAATGTTTAGCAGGTTTGAAAGGAATGTTTTTAGCTGAATATTCAGCCGGTTCGCCTTTGGCATCGCTGTAAACTCTGTAAATGGCGAAATCGCCTTTGTGCTGAGGCCACATCCAGTTGTCCGTATCGCCGCCAAAAGCGCCAATTGATGATGGAGGTGCTCCGACAAGGCGAACATCTTTATACACTTTGTAATAATAAAGATAAAATTTGTTGCCTTCAAAGGTAGATGCAAGAGACGTTTCCATGTTGCTGTCAACATTTTTTATTTCTTTTTCAATGTTACCGGCTATCCTGCGCATCATGAAACTATTATCCTTTCCGGCTGCTTTTGCTTTCTGTATATCCGCCATTACCCTTTCAGTAACATCTTCAACTTTAACCAACATCAGAATGGTTTTTCCCTTGATTGGTATCTCCTCTTCATACTTTTGAGCCCAAAAGCCTTTTTCGAGATAGTTAAATTCGGGTGTACTGAGCACCTGAATATCATCGCTGGCACAATGGTGATTCGTTAATAAAAGCCCCTTTTCACTTATGAATTCGCCGGTACATGTGCCATAGTCTAATGCTACAACTGCATCTTTAGCGCTTGAATGGTTGATGCTGTATATCTGATCGGCCGTAAGTTCACATCCCAGATTATGCATTTTCCCTATATTGTAATTAGAGATCAAATTGATTAACCACATCCCCTCATCTGCTCTGGCTCCCAGAGAAAGAAAGAGTACCAGGGATAACAGAAGCACTTTCAACTTTTTCATAAATTTTATTTTTACTTTGAATGAATCATTTCTGGATTTAATTTTTGTTTTTCACATCTCTGCATATTTCCCAATAGAAAAAAATGCATCGGGAAGCATCTTTTGGCTCTTAGATGTTAGCCTAATTAATCTCATTCATAACCTAGGCGAATTCAGCATATTTTTCGATGGCAATAATCACTTATCAGCAAGTTCTTCTTTAATAAACTGACATTCAAAAGCGAAAATATCAGGACAGGAACATGTTTGTTCCTGTCCTGGTTTAAAATT
>JBBRSO010000111.1:0-10183 GCA_038245405.1 Bacteroidales bacterium | reverse complement strand
TTGCTTGATTGGATTTTTCAACAAAATCTGTAAGGAACAATTCAAATTCCTTACCCTTTTTTCCATAGTTCACTGATGTTATTTTATAATCACGATCTTTATCTCTGAATTCAATTTCAGTCATAGTAGGGCTTTCTCTATTGATATAATACCCTTCTATATCAGTTAATTTAATAACATAATTGTCAAATTCTAAACTACTTTCTGTCAGACCCAATTTAGGCTCTTTTCTTGAAAATCTCAATGCAATTATTAACCCTGATATAAAGCCAACTATAAACCCAGAGATAAAGAATAAACCACTTATTTTGATATAAGTAAGTATATTCCAAAGGATGAACAAGGTAATAAAGGTTAATAACCATAAAATCCATATAGCTAAAAACCTTTTAATCGATATTATAACAATATTATAATTCATAATGTCTTGTCTGTTACTTAAATTATAGCATTGATAATATTGCGCCAATCGATTTCATGATTGACGCAATATTAACTGCGATGTTACTTTTTTTACCATCTCGTAATAGTATTATAGCCTGCTAAAGAATAATGTAACATCTATAAATAGTATACCATAATCAATGTCCGGTATTTGCTTTTACTACATCTCCAGCTACATCAACTACTAATGTAGATATTAAGATATATCCTCCTACCCCTTGCAGACCAAGAATAAATAAGCAAACAGTGCCACCTAAATAAGTTAATGCTTTTGAACCATTAAAAGCAGCCCATCCGTAATTCCCTTCTGAATAATCATTGTAAGCTTTATAACCATTGACTCCTGCACCAAGAACTCCACCAGCTACATTAAATGTTTTAGCAACAGTACCAAATAATATTTCGCTTTCTTCAGTTAATTGGGCTGCACTTTTCACTACACCATTAACTCTCTGACCATACCTGTAGGTGGTTTGAGCAGTCAATTCAGCCGCCGAACCAATCATACCATGACTGACGTATCCTGCAATTCCAGTGTATTCTACCCAGGGGGATTCACCATGTTCTCCATGACCACCCCCTCCACCTGAGGGTTTCTTCTCAAACTCAAAAGCTCTAATTTCAACACCTGCTTTTCTCCAGCTCTCATACGATAAGTAGGGTACTACACTCTCCAATCCGGATTTTTGATATTCTGCTGTGCTATGCCCTATCTAAGATGTTACCATTTTCAGTTATGCTTGTTCCTCCGCCGCTACCTCTTTCGCTTAGATCTTGAAAGTCGAAATTATATACCCGAACACCTACCTACCATTTTTTTGAACTCCCTGGCTTATTTATAAACTTACCAAGAACAAAAAAATACTGATCTGATTCTCTGTAGATTATTAATGTGTCGTTATTTGGCTTCTTTTCTAGGAGATCTCCTATTTCAATAAAAAAACTCAAATATCGACTTTTATAACGGTAGTTTTCAGAATATGGAAGGCATATCTTCAGAGAATCAGAAAGAGTAACGAACGTAACTCCTTTATCCTGATAAACCCTCAATACTTTACTGTAAATGTGCTCGTTTTTAGCAACCCAATGATATTCATAATTTTCTTTTTGTGTTATTGATAAAAACTTAGTTGATAGGAAAAAGAACAAGAACAGAGCAATTATTATAATACAGACAATTATTATTGTAGAACTAATCTTCTTCTTTTTTAATCCATACATAGGTTCTTTATCCATCATTATTTCCATATTTTAGTTAATGTCATTGAATATTGTCCAGTAAAGAAAGTAGGAGATGCTCCCACACCAGCAGATGGTCCAATCCCTATAATATAGCCTCCAAACCGGTCCTGTGCAACAGCTAAATTAATTCCAACACTCCATCCCTCTCCACAAGAAATACTTAAATCCCAAGCTTGCCCATTTAATGAAAATCTATTAAAATTATTTACATCACCTGTATAGAAATAGTATGTGGTTGCAATTGAACCGTCAGCGCCCACCCAGCCAGCTCCTGCTCCAGCTGATGAAAATCCAATGCTTTGAAACCTGTTAGTACCACGAAATATAATACCGCAACCTGCGGGAGTAACCTGGCCTGCCATTACCCCTTCAGCAGATCCAACAACAGCCCATGTAACTGCAACAGGTAATGCATATTTAAGTTTTTCTAAAATTGTTTTTAGTTCAGTATTCATATCACCCTCTTGCGATTTGGCTAAATCTTCCTTTCTTTTTATTTCCTTTTGCTCATCTATCATGATATCTATGCCTACCGGCATTCTACCCAAGGTGTTACCATTTTCAGTTATACTTGTTCCTCCGCCACTACCTTTTTCGCTCAGATCTTGAAAGTCGAAATGATATACTGGTGCGACAAAAAATCCGGTTGGATCATTGTAAATAAACGGGTTATTAAGGCAATATGCATACCGATTGAAATTCTGTGTATATTCCGGTAATTGCAAGTTATTATCAGGGCTAAGAAACATAGCTAACAGTGGGTCATAGACTCTCCCATTCATATTAATTAGTCCAAATTGATCGAGATGCTCATGGCCGGTGAATCCCCTGTCAATGAAAAATGAGGTTGGGACATTGGTGTTTGACCAGTCATCGGCATTTCGTCTCCTTCCCCAGGGATCAAAGCTGTTTCGCTGCCTTATCGATCCATCTGCTTTTGAGATAACATCAATTGATCCCAAGTAATCTTTATGAATATAAAAGATTGAATCCTGGTTATTCTCACTCTCAAGCACTGCGACTACCCCATCCGAAGCAGAGATATAATACAGCTCCCTCACATTGTTATTGGCATCAACTTCCTTTTCATATTGACCAAGTGCAAAATATTTTGTCTTGTTTGTTACATCATCTATCGTATAAACACTCTTTACCCTTTGCTGATCGGGTCCGTAGGAAATCGTCAACTCCCTTTTCTGTGGTGTACTCAGCAAGTCATGTATATAGCTTACTTTATTGAATTTCGTGTAGTTAATCTCCTGCGCTGGCAGGTTTTGCGACACCGTTGCCGGATTCGTTACAGAACTTATATTATGAACACCGTTTTCATAATTATAAGTACCAACATCAGTTTTTAGTGTGATATTACCATGACCACTATTATCATATGAAATAGTATCAATACTCTGGCCTTTTGAAGAGGTATGTAACCTGTTCATAGCATCATAAGTAAAACTCTCAGTAACATTATTGGCTGATGAGTTAAGACCTGTACGACTCATCAGATTACCTGTTGCAGGGTCAAACGAGTATGACCAGTTCTGAAGGTAGTTGCCCCCTTTTGAAGTAGCTATTCCACTGACAAAACCGTATGGGTCATAGGAAATTGAAGTGGTTGCCTGATTACCCAGGGTATAATTATCGACAATGCCATATTGATTCATAGATGTGGCAGTCCAGACGGTTTGATTATTCGTGCTGACCTGGCGGAGATAACCATAAGAATTATACCCATAATCAACCGATACCGTATTGTTCAGTAAGATATTCTCCATCTCTCCTGATTCATTATCGTAACTATACGAGGCTGTAAATTTATTATTATTATTAAGACTATCAATTCTTGTATGAAGACGGTTGAAATTATCATATTCAAATCGTTGCTTAACTCCTGTGGATGAAGTAATGTTCTTTATCAGCTCATTCTTTGAAAAATAGCTATAAGTTATAGTATCACCACCGCTCCACGACCTGGAAAGCATACGTCCGATATTGTCATAATCAAATGTCTGTTCTATCCCTTTAGCATCTGTCTGGGTTTTTAATTCGCCAAACGCGTTATAATTATATTCAATGTTTCCGGCGTCAATATCCACAAGTGTTCTCTGAAAACCGTAATCATCATAATCAATCACGGTGCTTCCCGATGGAGAGTCAATCTGTTTAATCTTATCTGATGCATTATACTGATATTGAATCGCCCCACCCGGATCTGCTGACTCAGATAACAAACCAGAAGCATCATATTCCTTTATATATGTTTGTCCGGCCTTCGTCGTTGTGATTTTCAACCGGTCGTAGGTATAACTGACTATAGTATTGTTCGGATGGTAAGTATCAGTAATGACTCTGTTATAATCATCATATTCATAATGCACATACTGGCTTCGTATATCTCCCTCTAAATAGGGATTATATCTGTTTACAACTCTGCCCATCTGGTCATATTCTATATCTGTAATGAGATAAGAGCCATTAAAGCTCTGTGTTTTTGATCTGATATTCCGTCCTGATAAATCATAATATTGAATTGAAACAGGTTTATTTGAGGACACCTGTTCTAAACTAAAGATGGCTCCGGTACATTCGGAATTAAATGACCATGTCAGTATATCTGTTGTTATCCTCCCATCAGGAAAAATGGTCTTCTTGAGGTTATTAAACTCATCATATTGGTAAGATGTAGTTAATCCTGAGATATCAGTAGAAGACAAAATATTACCAGCTGCATCATATGTAAAAGAGGCTTTATCACCAAGGGGATTAATTTTCTCGATTGCAAACCTTGCTTTCCCCGGTTCATAATTAATAATGTCTTCTCTTGATTTGCTTCCGCTTGTGGTAATAACGCTAACCAGATTACCAAAATCATCATATTGATAAGTTGTTATAACTGACGGGGAAGAGCCAAAAGATTCTGTCATAGTTTCCATCAACCCTGTCGATGTATTATACAGAATGGACTTTGATCTGGTGATTGTTTCACTACCCCTGGTATTACTTGTTGAAACGGTTCGTGGCTTGCCAAAACTGTTATATTCCGATAATTTGTTGGTTTGCTCTTTGACCAGAGTCTCACTTGCATCGTAATATCCTGTGACTTCCTGGGTTAGATTCCCTGAGGGATCCAGCGTGCGGGAGTTCGTTACGGAAGTACTGTTAAGAACATCTAAAGTTACTCCAGAGGAAAGATATGGGAGATATCTTCCATTATCAAATGATTTAAATGATTGACTGTTGGTTGTCTCTGAAAGTTCATGATCGTTAATGAAATTGTGTGACTTATAAAGAAAGCTATTAAAGTACGTATCATCATAAGCATACTGTGAGACGATTTTCATTCCTGTCGTCATATTGGAAGCAGTCACCTTTGTAAATCCCAGCATTCCCTTACCCTGTTTATGCATTTTAAGGTCAGTGTAATTATATAGAGATTCACTAATTATTGAATGATCCTTATTGTCAGAAATTAATAATCCCGATACTATCTTTAAAGGTATTTTTGCCGGAAATACCGGAAAAGTGTAAGATCCTGTTTCTTTTGTATATACGTCTGGGTCCAAAGATTTATAATTGAACTCGGATTTTAAATTCTTCCCATCGGTAATAGAACAAATTAATTGACTCTTGTCAGAAGGGAAAAACTCAAGAACTGTATTGTTGTCCAGATTAGCAGTTATTATAAAGTCGCTATTCCCATCGTGGTTGTTATCAATCTGACTAAAAGTGTGTATTCCTTTACCGCTATTGACATGTTTATTCCGGAAACCGTTGCCAATGCTTAAATATACATTTTCGTTAAAAGTAATCGAATCGTGATGAACATGCAGATGATCATAATAAGACCGGGTGGTAAAAAGAGCTTTAAATATATCTGATTTGCCATCACCATTAAAATCATTTACAATTAAATCAAGATTTTTATCTAAAACATAAGAGAATGGAGGCTCAGCCTCTGAAGGAAATTCTTCAACTGACAAATCTTCCGAAATTGGTCCGTCAGTTATTTTAAAACCATTGCCTGTAGAATAATTAATAAATGTTTGAAGGTCAGTACTTGAATTACTTGAAAGAATATCTGTTTTTCCGTCCCCATTAAAGTCTCCGAAACCCCGAATCAACATATTAAACTGATAATTTGAGAGCAAGGGTTCGAAGGAATTCAATGATAAATTATAACTAAGAACATTTAAAATACCGTTTTTTAAAGTCATCAGGTCAACTTTATTATCTCCATTGAAATCAAGAAGAAATATCTTATCGGGAGAATTAAGATTTGGAACTAGATTAACAGACAGATTTGAAAAATCCAATATGTTATTACTTGCATCAACAAAAAGGTAATCAATATGACCATTCCCATCAAAGTCAGATGGGAACATTTGAGGAGTATTGGAATTTGTCAGATAGACAAAGTCTTTGGTTGCATTATGTACAAGCAAATTATCCTGTAAATAATAATATTCAAAAGTATTTCTATCGATATAACAGCTAAGGTCAAGCATTTGGCTTTCTGAACTATTTGTGTATTTTGTAGTATCTGTGAGAATTTGAGCTTCAGGAGGACAATCAACCTGAATCTTTTGATTTAATTGCATGAATAAATCATCATCACCATCATCATCACCATCAGCAACTATGAATTTTACAAAATGTGAATTCAAAGGTCCCTGTGATATCAGGTTATATCCGGTAGTTGAACCGGCAAGTAATTTCCAGGTATCATTTTCATTATAAGCCCCTTGCGGCTTAAAAGGAGTTGTAATTACGTCTGCGTTACCGTCACCATTGAAATCCCCGGTATAAAGTATAGTGTTTTCAGGTGTTAGCGACGATCCGTTTTTAGTTAAATACATTGATGGTTGCTCTCCCCACTTAAAAATGGTTGAATTCAATTGTTTTTCATTCTTACCCCTTTCAATTATTTCAACCAGATGTGAATAAACATCAGTTGCATATTTAAATTCATAAGAATGCAGCCTCTGATCTTCAGAAATACATTCTATTTTTGTAAGAAGCAGCTTTAGAGGAATAATCAAATTATTGAAATATGATTCATTCTCATCGCTCCTTCTTTCATAACTAAATAGAATTTCATTGTACGGAATAAGGTTTTTATTAGTATTCCCGGTGTACATTATTTTTTCAAGATAGGTCTGTGAACCCGAGTCAGAATTATATTTATATTCGCAATAATTTCCATGAATATCCATCACCCTGGTAATATACCAGATTAAAGTAGTTCCATCACCGGCCTTTATAATTGAGTTTGAGGCATTCCCATATTGAATTGTAGTACCGTCTTTCATTTTTACTTCAAACCATTCGGGCCCGTAACCAGAAGTTCCTTTAGAAATAATTTCATTAAATGTTTCAGATACAGTCTTAAAAACATCTCCATCAAAGCCCAATATGTCATTTATCAAAACTAATCTGTTTCCATCCAAAGCAAATAAATCTGATCCATCTAACTGGATACCATGAATATTCCCATCTATATAATATGGTTTATTAATTCTTGTAATTGCTGACAAACAGGAAATATTCCCTCCGAATCCAAGAAGACCATTTCCGCTAAGACTATTGTAAGAAATGGAGATGGACGGTTGCATTCCATTTGTTCCGGGTGGAATAATAATTGGAATATTATAGTTCGCTGACCCATCAGGACCCACCGAACTTTGACCGTTTATTGATCCTGCCTGAAAGGAAGTATTAATTTCTCTTGAAACAGGATCAGGAATTTCTTCTGCTGATAAATATGTGACAGGAGGAAAGGTAACGGTGAGACTAACATTATTTGAATAAACAGTAAAACAATCAGAATAAATTTTACATCGATAATAACTAATTTGGATAGGAGGATTTTCTATTAAAAGTGAATTCGTAGAATATCCTGATGAAGGAGGGCCGGTAAGGTTACTCCATGGTTCATTTCCTGAAAGTGACGTCTGCCATTGATATTGAAATGCTTCAGGATGAAGAACTAATAAATTAAAATTGGCATTCATCCCTGTTGTTATTGAAATATTTACTGGTTGCTGGGTTATAGAAATCGCCGGTTTTACTTGGATAATTATAGTTGTAGTACGGACAATAGCACAAGAACCACTGGTAACTTCACAATAAAACTCACTTGTAGATGAGAGTGGCCCGGGATTATAAGTTGGCGCAGTCACATTTGTTGAAGCACCATTTTTATACCACAAATAATTATAAGATCCAGTGCCTCCATTGCCATTGGCTGTAAAAGTTCCCGGTGAAGCATTGCAACAAAGAGGTGAGGTGCCTCCACTCATGGAAACTGATAAATTTGGATTAACATTTATGGTCGCTGTTGAAGTGTTAACTGTACCACAAGAACCACTGCTTACAGCACAATAAAAATTGCTGGTTGATGTAAGTGATCCGGGATTATATGTTTGAGTACTTACTCCTGTTGAAACTCCATTCTTAAACCAAAGATATGTAAATGATCCAGTTCCGCCGGAGGCACTTGTTGTAAAAGTTCCCGGTGAAGTATTGTAACAAATGGGAGATGTGCCTCCGCTAAGTAAAGCATTCAACTCATAATTAACAAACACGTATAAGCCGTTTTGAGCAGCACATCCGTAAATATCCTGAACATGAACATGGTATATTCCAGTATTGTTAAAATATGATGAAGAATATATAACCGGATTTTGAACAGTGCTAGAAAAATTGTTAGGCCCATCCCATAAATATGAACTCCAATTATTAGTCGATAAGTATAATGTTCCTCCATGACATACAGGACTATTACTACTAATTGAGGGTGTTGGATATGGATGAACGATTACAGGCAAAATTGATGCTGCACCAGAACCGCATAAATTTTGACCATAAACAGAAATATTTCCAGATAAAGAAGTTGCAGAATAATTGACTGTAATACTACTGCCAGCGGTAATTATTTCACCACTTGGTAAGGTCCAAATATAATTAATTGCTCCGGGAATACTGACGCTGTATTGAACTCCATTTTGACCTTGACAAACAGAACTACTTCCTGAAATTGTTCCTGCTGCTGATGGCCTGATGCAGTCTTGAAATACAGATACAGGCATACCGCCAATTGTTATAGTACCCGACCTTGCTGCTCCAGTATTTGGCTGGAATGTAAATGTAACAAGTAAACCTGACTTTGAATATGTCAACCATGGCAATTGATTTAATATAAGGTAGTTTACGCAATTATTTGAGCTGTAAACAGTGACAGGAAGCTGCCCTCCGGCACCTCCTGAAGTTAATTCACGGCTAATTCCAAAGACCTCACAAACTATCTTTGGTGAGACTTGTGCCCAGTTAGTACTAATCGGGAAAAAAACTATTAGTATAATTGTGAATATTTTATATTTCATGAAAGTTCTCATCTTTATCGTTTTAGGGGAGCAATAAAAAATTTAACCACTTAATTTTTTTTAATAATCTTCCAATCAAACACTTTATCGTTGATTTTAATTCTCATTATGTATATGCCATCCTTGCAACGACTAATATCTATTTCCAGGTGATTTTCAAAGTCTTTCCTGGATAATATTTCCATGCCGGTAAAATCATATATTCTAAGTTCATTTTTCGAATTTGTCAACCTATTGGAAATGTCAATATTTAATAGCCCTTTATTTGGGTTTGGATAAACAACCACAATTATTTTATCATCTTCAGCACTCAATTTTTCTTCCTCCGATTGATCTGATACCGATGCTTCATCAGTTATTGAGGACCCCTTGGAATATTCAAATGATTTTAGAGTTTTAGGATCGTTAACCGGAAAACTTACGGTTTTACTCCGAAGTTGCTCAACTACCAATATTCTGCTAACCATGTTTCCATTATCATCATATATAAAAGCTACAGTTTGACCAGAAAGCCTCATTATAAGTAATAATAAAAGATTTACGATGATGATTCGTTTATGATTCATTGCGTTAAAATTTAAAGAATAAGTGGATTGAAATAATATTCAAATTCGATTTACAAAACCCGGATATACCCAGGTTGGGTTTATGAAATATCAAAAACATGTGTTTCAACGATCCTTTTTTAAATCAGACATTGTTTAATCGGGATGGGGTGGATTTTGTTACTTTCATAAATACTTAAAAGTCAATAGAAACTGATTTTATCCTCTATTAACTCATTCATTTTATTATAATTAATCCATTTTATTTTTTTTAAAAAACTTATTACTCAGACAAAAAAAATTCCTGCCGAGGAATATTTAGCCGTAGCTTAAAATTAGACTCCCAGACCTGTCTGCCACAGGCGAGGAAGCACGGAGAACCGCAGAGAAAATGGTAAAATATTTGGCTGTTTCTCTTAAAAAATTACTTTTGTAATAAGTCATATCCAAATTACACTTTAAATCATTTCAGATGAAAAAAACAGGTTACAGAGTCTTTTTGACATTAATTCTCATACTCAGTCTTTGTCAGCTTACACTAGCCCAGTACTCCGAAACTGATGCAGACGG
>JBBRSO010000110.1:0-10189 GCA_038245405.1 Bacteroidales bacterium | reverse complement strand
GAATCTTACTGAATTTGCCAAAAAAATTAATATCAATTCTTCCTTATTGAGACAATATCATAAGGGACTTGCCTTTTCAAGTGAAAGCCAATTCGAAATAATTCGCAAAGGATTACAACATATCGGGAAAGAGTTGGAAGCTGTTCTTTAGATGTTTTTTAGAGACACTGATCCGAGACCGGCCGGGTACTTCATCAATAATGCCGTAAAAGTTGCGTTTTGTGAGATTACCAAATTGTATTTTTGTAATTCTTCTTAATATTTTTATCCTTACTGATTAGCCTGGAATTATTTATTGAGGCATCCGCAACTATAATCCTATCAAACGGGTCACGGCTAAAAGACCATAAACCCTGGAAGTGTTTCATCAATCGCCATTCTAATGAATATGCCTCACTCAGACAAGTCTGGCGAGGGCATCTCGCTCGTTTGGCGAAGTCTTCAGACTTCGTCAAATTGATAAATCCAGAAGTGAGGGGGATTACGACCGATCCTCCTGCGTCGGATCGGTCGTGATCCCCTGGGGGAGTCCTTGCAATGCCAATTTACTCCTATACTCCTTTCAGTCGTATAGGTTTTTTATTTTCCAGTTTACCTTCACCCGGGCAAGCCCGGTTCGGTAACCTGGAAAATAAAAAATCCCTCAGCGGAGCTGAGGGAGTAAATTGGCATTGCGGAGAGGGGGGGATTCGAACCCCCGGTACAGTTTCCCATACGTCAGTTTAGCAAACTGGTGGTTTAAGCCACTCACCCACCTCTCCCTTCGTCCTCCGTAGCTTTAGCGAAGGAGGGCTATCCAATACATTTCCTGAATTCTTCCGAAATCAGACTGACTGATTTATGAAGCGCGACAAAAGTAGGAAAACAAGCATAAAGTGCAAAATAAAACAGAATTTTATTTTAAACCGGTTATCATATTGGTGATGAGCTTGAAATTATCGATTGTTTCCTCATCAAGATCCGACAACTTAATCTTCCCTTCCTTAACATTTGAGAGGAATCTGCTTAAAAGGAAATTCCGCGGAAGCTCCCTTTCTTTTATGTATACCGAATTTGAAACAGTTATCCCTTCCCTCGATTCGAGAATATGATTCTTAAAATCGAGCGTCGATAAAAGATCTTCTGAATTTAAAAACGCTGCGGGCATGCGGATAATCAACTCCCTGTCTCTGTTCTCTGTCTTGAAGACAGAGTTTTTCATGTGTTCAGCCAAAGATATCTCTGAGTCATTGTCAAAAAGCAGTACCGCAAAATCCATACCCCAGCCCATCAGTATATTACACAGTAATGGTATTGAGTTGACATTTGTTGATGGTATTACACAAACCTGCCCTTTATAGCCCTTGAGAAGCATCACCGCATTGACCATATAAAACGACCCGGTATCATTTACTATCAGGTTAAATCGTTTTGCAGAGAATCCGGCATCCGACATTGGATTACCGAGTATGCTCTGCAATGGTGTAAGTGTATCGGGAGAGGCCGATGACAGTTGTAACGGGTCAATAATCCTCGATGTGCTCTTCCTGCTATCAAGATCATCGCGCTGAACAGCAAGTACCCTGTGCAGCTTATTAATTTCCACAAGATGTGGAGAATGTGTTGTATAAATAATCTGGATCTTATCCTTGATATCTTCAAATACTTTCAATACATCTTCCTGGGCACGTGCATGCAGACTGACACCCGGCTCATCTACCAGCAAAACCATCTGCCGGTCAGCTATTGCAGCCGATGCTTTTAATTCAAGATAAAAAGACAAAAACCACCTGACACCCCTGCTGCGCTGCTTTGGGTAGAGTCTTTCACCTTCATCCTTTATCCAGAACTCAAGATAAGGTTTACCCGCTTTGCCTTCATATGAGGAGCTGTAATGATCGAGTTCGAACTGAATATGAATTTTATTATTCCTGCCTATCGATTGTTGCCAGAAATCGTGGAAGTTAAGCGTGAGCATGTGATTGAGATTCTCAATTTTTTGCTTAAGGATCCTGCTCGACTGCTGTTGAAAAAACGAATAATCAAGATTTGCCAGAGAGAGGAAATTCCTGGCTGCCTTATAACCCTCAACCTGCTCGTTCCTATTGACAATATCTTCCATATCGATCCGGTTTGGAAGCAAGCTTCCGAAATCTTCAAAAAGCTCAAAGATCGGACAGTATTCAAAATATTTTTTGCCGAGAAAAGTGCTGTTATATTGCGATTTATAAGAATGAACTATATCATTAACCTTACTCTCAGCTTCTTCTTCAGTGCTTCCTTCAATTATATAACCCGACTGAGCAATATGATTATTAAGTACTCCTTTCAACAGTTCCCGTTCAGACCTTGTTTTACTGTAATCGGTAACTACCTCTTTCCACTCTGAATCAATGTTATCCTCGAAAGGACGCATCAGAAGGGTCATTCTCTGATGCCGTTCATCAAGCTTAATGGATATTTCTTTGAGATGATTGTCAATAACAGCACAATTCGCAG
This sequence comes from Bacteroidales bacterium, assembly GCA_038245405.1. GTDB lineage: Bacteria > Bacteroidota > Bacteroidia > Bacteroidales > VadinHA17 > LD21. The sequence goes on along the minus strand of JBBRSO010000110.1, from coordinate 7,711 downwards.
AGAGTACTTTAAATCTTTCACCCGCTTTTTTAATAGCCTGCTTACTTAACAGGATATCAGTTAATTCAGCTCTCTGATTCTTAATTTCATTTAGCTTATTCTTAATACCCGGAGCAAATTTCAGGTTTTCTTCCCCATCAGATTTTATTTTTAAAAGCCTGACCCAAAATCCTGTTTTTACTTCCCCGGAGAAATTTGACTTTATTTTCTTTTCTTCTTCATTTAACTCTAGCAGAGTATTTTCCAGATCCTGTATGGCGTTTACCTCTTCTTCCAGTTTTGATGTGACATCATTAAGATAAATGCGCCAGGCATCTTCGAGAGAATCGAGATAATCACTTATTTCGCCGCTGACATGCATCACCGACGAAAGATCAGCTATCCAGGTACGCGTTAGCTCAACATGTGTCAGGCCTGAAAGTAATTCCTTTAATTCTGTACCCGGGTTATCAGTAACTTTAACCAGCCATCCTTTGGGAATGCTGAAACGGCAGCTGACTTCGGGCAAGGCCAGGTCGCTTCGTAAAACGTCCTCACTGATCAATCCTGTATAGAATACCTTTAAGCCTTCAAGCACAGAAGTTTTACCCGATTCATTCTGACCTATGAGACAGGTTATATTATCGGGTGAGAGATTCTGCCACCCTGTATCGACAATTGATCGGAAATTTCTAATCCTGAAAGCTTTAAGCTTCATCATTATTAGTAGAATTATAATTGAAATCCAATTACCAGCACATCATCCACTTGCTGTGATCTTCCTTTCCACTCATTAAAAGCGTTCTCAAGCTTTTGTTTCTGCTGCACCATGGGAAGCTCTTCAAATGAGTGTATAATTCGTTTGAAGTGTTTGTATTTAAATTTTTTATCGGTTATCTCACCAAACTGATCAGCAAATCCATCCGAGAAAAGGTAGAATGAATCTCCGGGTTTTGTTTCAATCAGAATATTATTAAAGGAAGCTTCCTTTACAGGTGCAACACCAAGAGTCATCTTATCCGGCTTGAATTCAGTAAGCTCACCGTTTCTGATCATGATAAGCGGCCGGTTGGCTCCTGAGAACTGTAATCCCCCGGTTTCACAATCGATGATGCATAATCCGATATCGATGCTATCCTGCGCATCCTTCCGGCTACCGGTCTGATGCAGTGCCTGCATAATCTTCTCCCTCATCAGGTTCAATACCCGGTTTGCATTCAATTTTATACCCGACTGCATAATCTCATTAAGAAAGCTTATCCCCAGAATACTCATTAGTGCACCAGGAACACCATGACCTGTGCAATCACCTGCTGCAATACACATTTTCTGCTTATTGGAGAACGCATAATAAAAATCACCACTAACAATGTCGCGGGGGAGAAAGAGGATAAACAGATCTTTGATTTTGCCTTTAAGAATTGCGGGATTGGGCATCAGGGCACGCTGAATCATCTGAGCATAACGAAGACTGGCCTCATGATCATTCGTTCCCTGTTTGGGGAGTAATGACAGCAATTCCGGGTTATCGTATAGGTCGAGGTTCATATAAGGTGCCATTCAAATGGACACTAAATATACATTTTTTTTACTCCTATTCTTATTACTCCTGTATTTTTTGATTCTACTTTCGGGTTAACAATACAATGTTTTCTACGTGATGTGTATGCGGAAACATATCAACTGGCTGTACGCCCTCCACCTGGTAACTTTCAGAAAGCAGTAGTATATCGCGCGACTGAGTACCCGGATTACAGCTTATATAAACAATTTTAGCTGGTGCAACTTTTACAATAATTTTAATGACATCCTCATGCATTCCTGCTCTTGGAGGATCGGTAATGATCACATCAGGCTTGCCATTCTCAGCAAAAAATGCGTCGGACAGGATATCCTTCATGTCGCCTGCATAAAACAGAGTGTTGACTATACCGTTTATCTCCGAATTTATTCTTGCATCGGATACTGCATCTTCAACATATTCAATACCGATAACTTTTTTAGCATACGGAGCCACATAATTTGTGATTGTGCCCGTTCCCGAATAAAGATCATAGACCGTCTCAGTACCTTTCAGATCAGCAAAATTCAGAGCTGCACGATAAAGGACCAAAGCCTGTTTGGTATTTGTCTGGTAAAAAGATTTGGGTCCGATTCTGAATTTTAAATTATCCATCTCTTCCATCAGGAAATCCTCCCCCTTGTAAAGAATCGGGAGCTGATCATTCAGAGAATCATTTCTTTTTGAATTAATAACATACATGAGTGAAGTTACTGTCGGGAATTCTTTGGCAATGAAGTCGAGGAGCCCTGTTCTTTTCTCAGTATCCTCATGAAAAAAGACAACAATAACCATAACATCACCTTTAAGAGAATTTCGGATCACAATGTTCCTTAAAAGACCCACCTGCTCCCTGAGGTCAAAAAAGCTGAGATCATTTCTTATCGCATATTCTCTAACGGCATTCCTTATTGAATTTGAAGGTTCAGGTTGAAGGTGGCATTCCTCTATGTCGAGCACCTTATCAAACAGACCGGGAATATGAAAGCCCAGAGCGCCTTCCTTTTCATATTTATTATCGGAGTTTATTTCTTCCTGTGTAAGCCAGCGTTTATCAGAGAAAGTGTATTCGAGCTTATTTCTGTACAGGAAGATGTCATCTGATCCTATTATAGTCTTAATCTCAGGCTGCTCAATTTTCCCTATCCTTGCCAGGTTATCCTTCACCTGCTTTTCCTTATATTTAAGTTGAAGCTCATAGGGAAGATGCTGCCATTTGCAGCCGCCACACACTCCGAAATGTTTACACCTGGGCTTTATTCTGTCGGGAGAATATTCATGAAAATTTATCACCCTGCCTTCCAGATACTTTTTTCTTTTTCTTACAATCTTAAGATCAACAATATCGCCCGGAATTAGCATCGGAACAAATACGACCAGGTTTTCTACTCTTGCCACTGCATTTCCTTCAGCTCCAATATCAGTTATTTTAACCTTTTCCAGCAATGGCAATTCTTTTCTTCTTCCCACTAATTTTTTATTTGATTTCGAAATTAATTCTTCAGACTATTCAGGTTGTTTAGGAACAATATACCCTTTACCAGGCAGGGTATCGCACCGTCGCTATGATCGGCGCCCTGTATAATTTCTTTTTTTATTACCCCTGGAGATGTCCCCGCAGTTATCATAGCGTTATACATGTTTTCAGTCGATTCGGGAAATACCTGCGTATCGTTTGAACCGTGTGTTAATAATAACGGAATGTTAGTATGCCATGGCTCAATACTATTATTTTTTAGAGCAGTTCTCACAGGAGCGAACTTAGCGTCTGTAACAAATCCGGAAACAAATCCGGTTGTTAACAATCCTGAAACTGAAGTAGTAAGCTGACTATTTATCTGGTCTAAATTAAGATTCCCCGTAAAAAGTGTGGTCAATCGCGACGCATAGGGCTGATTAAAAATATCAGTTGCAGGATTGGTAAATTGATCATAAGCAATGTAGGCATTTACAATATAAGCAAGATAACCAGGCTCCGGATAAGTTGTTTTGTCTGCAATTCTTTCCAGCAACAACGAAATATTATAAGGGCCTGCTCCGCATGAGCTTCCTTTCAGACTAAAATCATTCTGGTAATTCTGTTCCAGGGCTTCATGAAGAGCCATTGTTGCCCAGCCGCCCTGCGAATATCCAAGAAGATAATATTCATTCTTAAACGTTATGCCCTGGAACTCTGAGCTTCCAATCTCCTTCGCTGTATAAAGGAGATCGACCAGAGATTGTACCGTAGGTTCTTTTACAAGGTATGGATGAGGAATCTGAGCAGATTCTCCAAACCCCGGATAATCAGCAATTACAACCACATAACCCAATGATGCAATTGCTTCTACTAGCTGATATGTATAGTTTGATGGGAATACGCTGGGCGCCTGAGCATTAACTGTATTTGTTCCATTCTGAAAAGAAAGAACCGGGTAATCTCCTGCTGTAGCAGGAACACATATTAAACCGGAAGCATGAATTTCTTTATCTGCTACCCGGGTTTTATAAACGATCTTATAAACATTTACATCGCTGCCGAGAAGAGGTTTAATTGCCGAGACTTCCGGAAGGGAAATGGAAGCAAGATCTATGAGATTGCTTATGTTATCCTTCTTGTAGTTTAGCACAAGATTTTTCGAGACAAAATATTTATAGTCCGTTGTCTGATCATCTTTCGTACAGGAAGTAATAACCGCCAAAAACAATACGATTGAAAATCCCGCTTTCAACATTCCTTTTATAAACTTCATGATTTCTGAATTTACAGGTTATAACTAAATAGCTGAACAGATTTGTAAATCTGCCGCAAAGATAACTGTTCAGGAGAGAAATTGTTTTCATTATATTTGCAAACATTTATTATATTATATGGTTTCGGTTCAGGATATCTCAGTATCATTTGGAAGTTTTGACCTTTTAACAAATATCTCCTTCCTGATAAATGATCAGGACAGGATTGGTCTTGCAGGAAAGAACGGCGCGGGAAAATCTACATTACTCAAAATTATTTCGGGCCAGCAAAGCCCGACATCAGGCGTAATAGATATGTCGAAAGACGTTTCAATAGGTTACCTGCCTCAACAGATGAAGGTGGATGATACCACCACAGTGATGAATGAAACAATCACCGCATTCTCCGAGCTACTGAGTCTCTCCGATGAAATTGAACATTGCAGCTCTGAGATTACCAGAAGAGAGGATTATGAGTCTGCGGAATATCTAAATCTTTGTGACCATCTGACTGTTGTTGAGGAGAGATACAGACTGCTTGGAGGCTCCAACTATATGGCTGAAGCGGAAGTAACACTACTGGGTTTAGGTTTCGAACGAAAAGATTTTGACAGACCAACAATGGAGCTGAGCGGTGGCTGGAGGATGCGCATAGAGCTCGCGAAAATCCTTCTCAGAAAACCATCACTGTTTCTTCTTGATGAGCCAACCAACCATCTCGACATAGAATCTATCCAGTGGCTTGAGAGCTTTCTTGCAGGCTATCCGGGAGCAGTAGTTCTCGTATCTCACGACCGCGCTTTTCTTGATAATGTAACACGAAGAACCATTGAAATTTCCCTCGGTAAAATTTATGATTATAAAGCCTCGTGGTCGAAATATCTTGTTCTGAGAGAAGAACGCAGAGGGCAACAGCTTGCCTCTTTCAGGAATCAGCAAAAGATGATCGATGAAACTGAAAAGTTTATCGAACGCTTCAGATATAAAGCCACTAAAGCGATACAGGTTCAATCGAAAATCAAACAACTCGATAAAGTTGAGAGACTTGAAGTTGATGAAGAGGATAAAAGTGCAATTAATCTGAGGTTCCCACCTGCCCCACGCTCGGGGACTGTTCTTGTTGAAGCAGAAGGTCTGACAAAAAAATATGGTAATCTCACAGTTCTGAATAAAATCGACTTCAAAATCTCAAGGGGAGAAAAAGTGGCATTTGTAGGCCGCAATGGTGAAGGGAAAACCACTCTGTCGAAAATTATAATAGGAGAACTCGACTGGGTGGGTAATCTGAAGATGGGTCATAATGTTAAAATAGGATATTTTGCCCAGAACCAGGATGTCCTTCTTGACGAGAATAAAACAGTTCTGCAAACAATTGATGATATCGCAAAAGGCGATATCCGTACCAAGATCCGTGATATGCTGGGCGCGTTCCTGTTCCGTGGCGATGATGTTGAGAAAAAAGTCAAAGTCCTTTCGGGTGGCGAAAGAGCCCGGCTTGCCCTTGTTAAGCTTCTTCTTGAACCAAGTAATCTTCTTGTTCTTGATGAGCCAACAAATCATCTTGATATGCGTTCTAAGGATATACTCAAACAGGCATTAATAAAATTTGATGGTACATTAATTGTGGTATCCCACGACAGGGACTTTCTTGATGGCATCGTAAGTAAGGTTAATGAATTCAAAAACAATAAGATAAAAGAACATATCGGTGGAATATATGATTTTCTGAGGAAGAAAAAGATAGAAAACCTGAAGGAAATCGAGAAAAAAGATAAAGCTAAGATTCAGATTGTAAAAGAAAATACATCCTCCAATAAACAAAAATATCTCGATAAGAAGGAATTTGACCGTAATCTGAGAAAACTGAGGAAAAGACTTGAAGAATCGGAGATCATAATTGAGAAGATTGAAGCTGAGATAATTGCTGTTGATAAGTCTTTTATGGAGCCCGGCAATTCTTCCGAAGCACACGATAATGACTACACCATATACCAGGATCTTAAGGAACGGCTTAACGAGGAGATGAACAAATGGGCTCAATACAGCCAGGAGGTCGAAGAATTTTTAAAAAATAACAACTAAATGGATTCACTTCAGTTTGAAAAAGATTACAGAATTCATGTTTATGAAACCGGTCCCGATGGAAAGCTTAATCTTTATTCACTGTTTAATTATCTTCAGGATATTGCATCCGATCACGCTATAAAGCTTGGCTTCGGACGTAATGACCTGATGAAAGACAACAGGTTCTGGGTGCTGTCGAGAGTTTATGCCGTAATAAATACCTGGCCGGTATGGGAAGACAGAATAGTTGTAAAGACATGGCCGAACGGTACCGATAAGTTATTTGCTTTAAGAAATTATGAGGTTAAATATCCCGATGGAAAGCATATTGCATCAGGAACATCATCGTGGTTAATCCTCGACCAGACTACAAAGAGGGTCCAACGACCCGATTCGATTTTGAGTGAGTATAATACAGAGCTTCATAAAAATGAATCTCCATTACGATATGCAAATAAAATTGAGCCTGCGTCAGAATCAGCAAACATTTCTGCAGGTTTCAGAGTTAAGGTAAGTGATCTTGATGTGAATCTTCATACAAATAATGTAAGATATCTCAAGTGGGTAAGTGATTGTTACAGTCTCGATTTCAGAATGAATCATTATCCTCAATCGGCTGAAATTAACTACCTTGCGGAATCAAGATTTGATGAAGATATTGTGATAAAAACATCGTCTGATAATAATTGTTTTAATCATTCAATATACAGGATGAATGATAATAAGGAACTTTGCAGGATCAGAATAGAATGGCAAAAGCATTCAAAAAAATAAAAATAACATATTGAGCATGAAGAAAAGTAGTTACATCAGGATCATTTATCTGCTTTCCGGGTTGCTGATAGCTTCAGTTTTCAATTCATGTAAAACTACCCAGCAGGCGGTTGATTACAAAGATCTCTCATATCTTTATAATCCAACAAAGAGTCCGATTAATCCCCTATACAACGTTATTAATCAGTCAGATGAATCATCTTTACTGACAATGAGGTTTGCGCCTGGCGATCTGCTTTTCTCTACAGCTAATTCCCAGGGGGTTGCTGCAGCTTCAGTTCTGATCACCGTGAAGCTGTATAACATGCAGCAGGGTAAAACTCTGGCTGACACTGTAGTACAGAATCTATCAATAGTAAAGGAGCAAGGAAGAAGCGAATACGTTTATGATATACCACTAAACGTGGAGCCGGGAAATGAATACCTGGCTGAAGTAAAAATTCTTGACAGGCTAAGATTGATTGTAGCACAGGATTTTGTTCAATTTAATACCGCTTCTGTTTATAATCAATATAATTTCAGAGCATTGGGTCATTTCAATAAGAATGAACTGTTTAGTCCGGTCCTTAGAATTGATCAGTTTGTTAATCTAATCTATGAACGAGGTAAGTTTGACAGCCT
>JBBRSO010000109.1:0-10362 GCA_038245405.1 Bacteroidales bacterium | reverse complement strand
GATTAGTTAAACCACCCCGGCCCGGAAGCAATTTTTTAGTATTTCCGTAAATTCGTATCCGGGCCACCCCTCCTTTGAAAGGAGGGGAAATTTAACCGATTGTAATTCTGTACTTTACATCTTAAGTTGACGGCTATGCCCAGCACACCTCTTACCCTTTGCCTTCTTTCTCGAGTCTTTTCAGAATTGAGAATATAAAAGCAGCTGATGTGAGACAGCATACAATAAAGACAAGCCATAGCTGCCATAACTGAATTTTGTCCCATAAAAGGGAACCCACAAAAAGGAGCTTATTTCCTACAGCAGTTGCCAGAAGCCACCCACCCTGCATTAACCCCTGAAAACGGGATGGTGCAACTTTCGAAACGAATGATAAACCCATAGGACTAAGACAGAGCTCCGCCACTGTGAGCACTAGATATATGCTGATGAGCCAGTATGAAGAAACTCTTTCTGCATCAGCAACCGGAGTTCCATGGAGATCGTGAGGTGATGTAAGATGCAGCGAACTGATCAATAAAATCGTAAATCCTAAAGCAGCTATTATCATACCAAATCCTATCTTCCTCGGAACAGAAGGCTCTATATTTCTTTTATTTAACCAGGCAAACAGCCCCATAACCGGGAAAGTGAGAGCAACAACAAACAGCGGATTAAATGACTGGAATATTTCAGGTGAGATGGCGTTCATGCTCTCAGCGTTAATAACTCTGAAATAAGCAAAGACAAATGCCGCAGCAAATAGTATTCCGCCTGCTACTCTCTGCCTCATTGTTACTCCTTTACGAAAGATTATTACCATACCTGCAACTGAGCCAACTACAGCAAGCAGGGAAAATACATTGAAGAACAGATATGTGAACGGATTAACATATTTAGCGCTGTATTCATTTGCAAAAAGAGTAAGTGTCAAACCATTCTGATGGAAAGACATCCAGAAGAAGATAACTACTACAAAAACGAGTATAAGCGCAATAATCCTCGACATCTCTTCCTTTCTCGCGGTGAGGACTATCCATGTCACAAACGCTGCAAACAGCCCGAACGCAAAACCTGCTGTCCATCCAACCTGCTTGATAAAATGCAAAGCAAACGCTGTTATACCCAGTGCTGCTATTGCTGCAAGAAGTATCGAAGGTTTGAAATCAACCTTTTCTGAAACTTCTGTAGCCTTTTTCTCTTTATTCGGAAGGTATTTATTGAAAATAATATAGACCAGAAGAGAAATTAACATTGTACATGCTGCAATGCCGAATGCATAATTATATCCTCTTGAAAAAACTTCCAGATAGCTATTCGCAAAGGCAGACAGATCCGAAACATGTCCGCTGAGGTTTGCCTTATCAGCCAACTCCTGAAATGTAGTGGTATTTGTGAGAGTCCCATTGATATACTGGTGACATAGTGAGGGAAGATTTCCATCATGACCAAATCCATTTGACTTTAACCACCAGTTCCTCATTCCTGTTGCAGCAAATGGAGCAAATAAAGCGCCTATATTGATACCCATGTAAAAAATCATGAATGCTGAATCCCTGAGCTTAGAATACTTTGGGTCATCATACATCTGTCCAACAACTGCCTGAAGATTGCCTTTAAACAAACCATTACCGAGAGCTATAATTAACAAGCCCGTTACGGTTATTGTAAGTGACATCCCGGGAACAGCCATTATAATATAACCGACAAACATGATGATTATTCCTGCGAGGATCACAAGCTTATATTTCCTTGTTGCATCAGCAAGAATTCCGCCAAGCAGGGCTAAGGCATATATGCTGAAATAGAACCAGCTGTAAATTCCACCCGCCTTCTCCGCTGAAAGTCCGAATTTTGCCTGCAGAAACAGAACAAGTATCGCCATCATAGTATAAAAGCCGAACCTTTCTCCCATATTCGAGAAGAAGGCTACCAGTAGTCCTTTTGGATGATTTTTTAACATGTTTTATCGTTTTATCCTCATCCTGAAGGACGGGGTTAGTAATATTCGTTTTTCGTTTTTCGTTTGTAGTCTCTAGAAGCCGCAGCACCCAGCCATTTTAAGCAAATATATTAATTTTTATCAGAGTTAGCTTCGAGTTTTTTTATAACAGCATAAGAATGTAAATTTGTGAAACAAATATAATAACAGGATGAAACTTTTCCGAAGCGACCAGATAAAACAAATCGACGCATACACTATACAGATGGAACCTGTCGATTCAATTGATCTGATGGAAAGAGCTGCAGGTCAGTTGCTAAGATGGTATATCGCACATTTTGACAGAGCAAGACGTGTCTTTGTATTTGCCGGTCCGGGTAATAATGGAGGAGATGGGCTTGCACTTGCCCGCTTACTGGAAACCCATAGGTACGAGTGCACTCTCTATTATGTTAATTTTACTGAAAAAAGATCGGATGACTGGAATAAGAATATGATCCGGCTGAAATCTGAATCAGGAGTTGGCGTTAATAACCTCATAACATCCGGGCAATTTCCTGCTGTTTCAAAGGATGATATAATAATTGATGCAATTTTCGGCTCGGGTCTTGCCCGACCTGTGGAAGGATTGGCCGGGGAGATCATCAAACTTATAAATCAGGCTGAGTCAACTGTAATTTCGATTGATATTCCTTCGGGTTTGTTTGGAGAAGACAATACATCAAATAGCTATGAATTTGTTATCTCGGCTAATTATACCCTGAGCTTCCAGTTTCCGAAAATCGCCTGTATGTTTGCCGAGAATGCTGATTTTTTTGGTGAATGGTATATTCTACAAATAGGGCTGAGTATGAATGCAATAAGAAACATAGATTCTCACTTCACATACTCCGATAAATCTGTTGTCGCTCCTCTGCTCAAAAAAAGAAAGAAATTTGATCATAAAGGAATTTACGGTCACGGTTTACTGATTTCCGGTTCACTTGGTAAGATAGGATCGGCTGTATTAGGATCTACTGCAGCTTTGCGCACGGGTATCGGACTACTGACATGTCATGTACCGGGTTGTGGAGTCGTGATTGTTCAGAGCTCAATAAATGAGGCGATGGTTGAGATCGATAAGGATGAAAAATACTTTACGGATTCGGGTGACACCGATATTTACGATGCTATTGGGATTGGCCCCGGGATTGGTACACAGTCTGAAACACAAAACGGTTTATTACGACTTCTAAAAAGCTGCAATAAACCTCTGGTAATCGATGCTGATGGATTGAATATCCTTTCTCTGAATAAAGGTTGGTATTCTCATTTAAAAGGTTCAATCCTCACACCTCATCCCGGAGAATTTGAGAGACTTGCAGGAAAATCAGATAATAGTTATATCCGTCTTAATAAGCAGATTGAATTCTCAGGTAAACATAACTGTGTAGTTGTTCTTAAGGGAGCACATACCTCAGTTACAACTCCTGAGGGTAAAGTGTACTTTAATAGCACTGGTAATCCAGGGATGGCAACTGCAGGAAGCGGCGACGTACTCACAGGAATAATATTATCTTTGCTCTCTCAGGGCTACAATGCTGAGAATGCAGCTGTACTTGGAGTTTATCTTCATGGATTAGCCGGTGATTTGGCAGCGGAGAAAACATCATATGAATCAATTATTGCTTCAGATATAATTAACTTTATCGGGGCAGCGTTTAATAAGATCAGAGAACCGTGACAATTGTTGAACTTTAATATAAACAGATTATGAGACGAGTATTATCTATATTATTATTTCCTGTTATCCTTCTAACATTTAATTCGTGCTACACAGGCAGACAGGCAATTGATTCAAATGGGGTTATTGTGCCATTGTCAAAAGCCGGTGCAGATCGCAACGGAAGTATTGTTTATGGTCTTCCCCGGACAGTATTTAGTGTTGATGTTGAGATGGAGAGGACTATTGTAAAACCTGGACCATATTCTGCCTATGCTGAAGATCTGCTTGGATTGACAGACATCATAAAAACTGAAAATGAGTCGTGGTCTATTAAAGGTGTTACAGTCAAATCGCATGACGAAGTGGATCCGTCTGAATACTATCTAATTTCATCTACTTCATTATTTCAGACAAATGCGCTGAGTTTAAAGAAAGAGGGACTTATACTTGATCTGAATCCTTCAATATCAACTTCAAATGACAGATCAGGTGGAAATGTGGAATCAGGAAGTATGCTGATTCACTCAGCAGATCTTGGTTCCGATGAATATTTTCGGGTACAGAGAGACACAGCATATAAAAGAATGAATGTTGATTCGGTTTTTGTGAGAATACCATATATAGTAGAAAAGAAAAGGAAACTGCCTCTTGATCAGCTGGCAGATAAAGCTGCTAAAAGGCTGATGGAGCTCAGAGACGGAAAACATCTCATTTTAACCGGAGAAGCAACTGTTTTCCCACAAAGTAGTGCGGCTATAGATGAAATTAATAAGATGGAGAAGGCTTATACCGAACTATTTACCGGGAAAACAATTAGAGAAGCTTTTACATTCACATACGAAGTCATACCTCAAAAAGCCATGTCAGCCAAACCTGAAGTAATTTTTCAGTTCTCTGATCGCACCGGTCCGTCAAAAATGGGAGGTAAGCCTGTAACAATGGAATTTACACCAGAAAAGAAGACGAAAGATCTGGCATTTGCAGGCAAGACAGATGAAAAAAAGAAGGATAAACTATATTACCGTGTTCCTGATGTTGTTGGTATAAGAGTAATATTAGGTTCTGAAAAACTTCTTGAAACCAGGAAGTTAATCTATCAGTTTGGTGAGATTGTGCAACTTCCGGCTAATTATATTATAGGAAAGTAAGAAGGAGTGAGGTTTGAGGTTTGAGGTGTGAGGTGTGAGGGACAAGCACCCGGCAACCAGCAACCAGCAACTTATTTCACTTTCCCCTGGAAGCTTTTCTGATATTCGTCAAAGCTTTGTTTATCGTAAGCTTTACTTGCAAAGTAACTCAAAAGAGTTTCCATGTCTTTTGCTTCTCTGAATCCTGGAACAGCCTGAGCGGCGAGTTTACCATCGGTTTGCGGGTAAAGAAACACAACTGTCGGATATGAAAGTTGACCACGGAGTAGGGCTACTGCCAGCTGGTGTGCATTGCCGGCTTTACCATCGTTGGTGTATGTCTGTCCAAGGAATGTTACATTTTCTTTTCCTTCAGCATTGAATTTGACGGGGTAGAATTTTGTATTGAGAATATCTGAAATTACAGGATTAGTAAAGGTTTCCTTGTCCATTTTCTTGCACCAGCCGCACCAATCAGTATAAGTGTCGATGAATATGGGACGTGGTTGTTCTTTATTAAGTTTTTCAACATCCTGAACGGTATACCATTTGACCTGCGAATTCTCAGTAGCAGGAGCCGGGCTCTGGCAGTATGCAGTATAGGCAAATATTATCATTAGACTCACTAAAATGCTCTTTTTCATTTTTATAGAAATTAGATCACAAAATTAGCATAAAAAAATAAATAATCTTTCTAATCTGATATATACAATATTTACACAATGCTTAAAGCTTTATAATTCGATTAATGGTTTCTGTATTTTTTAATTTGTTTCAGAAATATATTACATTCACCCCAATTTATTTAATCGACAGAATCAATTAATGGAAACTATAACCAATACACTTCGTGATTCGAAAGCGGCAAGGTGGACAGCATTGACTATTGTATCATTTACAATGCTTTGTGCGTATTATATAACCGATGTTATGGCACCGCTGAAGCCAATGCTTGAGAAAGAACTTCTTTGGAATAGCACTGAATATGGCTTTTTTACAAGTGCTTACGGGTGGTTCAATGTTTTCCTGTTAATGTTGATTCTCGGAGGCATTATTCTTGATAAAAAAGGTGTCCGTTTCACTGGTAATATGGCCACAATCATTATGGTTGCGGGTACCGCAATGAAATATTGGGCAATTTCGACTCACTCACTCGATGGCATGCAGATTATTGGCATGAAAGCACAGGTTGTTATTGCGGCACTGGGTTATGCAATATTCGGAGTGGGAGCAGAGGTGGCAGGGATAGTCGTTTCAAAGGTTATTGTAAAATGGTTTAAAGGTAAAGAGATGGCTCTTGCAATGGGTCTTCAGCTGTCAACTGCCCGCCTTGGAACAGCATTGGCTCTCTTCATTTCCTATCCTGTAGCGGTTTGGATGGGTGGTGTTGCAAAGCCTGTATTTTTAGGATTAATCCTGATGTTTGTGGGCATGATTTCATTCTTTCTATATACCATTCAGGATAAGAAGCTCGATAAATCAGTGGCAGCAGAAGCTTTAATCTCAGGCGCCGAAGAAGAAGAATCATTTAAAATAGGCGATTTAAAATTTATTTTAAAAAATAAGGGCTGGTGGTATATTGCAATTTTATGTGTACTATTTTATTCCGCTGTTTTTCCTTTTCTAAAATATGCTTCTGACCTTATGGTAAATAAGTTTGGGGTAAATCCACTCGTTGCAGGTACCATTCCCTCATTATTGCCTTTTGGCACCATCCTTCTCACACCGCTTTTCGGAAGTATTTATGACCGGAAAGGAAAGGGAGCAACACTTATGATTATTGGAGCTTTTATTATAATTTTGGTACACACATTATTCTCTGTTCCCTTTCTTAATTTCAAACCTGTTGCAATTGCACTGATTATAATTTTAGGTATTGGATTCTCTCTGGTCCCTTCTGCAATGTGGCCTTCAGTGCCAAAAATTATTCCTGAAAGACAACTTGGATCCGCCTTTGCTTTGATTTTCTGGGTACAAAACTGGGGTCTTATGGGCGTACCGGCCTTAATAGGATGGGTACTTGATAAGTATTGCATAACCGGAACACGACTTGTTGACGGTGTGAGTATTCCTAACTACAACTACACTATTCCAATGCTTATTTTTACTGGTTTTGGATTGCTTGCTCTTGTTTTTGCATTCCTGCTTAAAGCAGAAGACAGAAAAAAAGGTTATGGTCTGGAACTTCCTAACATTAAGGCTTAATTAGATATTTGATTGATTTAATTTATTAATTACATTTACCTTCAGAAACCTAAACTTATAGCAATATTCATGGAACAAATTATCAATACTTTACGCGACTCAAAGAAGGCCAGATGGACTGCCCTGATATTTGTATCAATGTCAATGTTTGGGGCATACTTTTTTAATTATGCCCTTTCTCCTGTAAAACCTATGCTTGAAAGCATTTTAGGATGGAACAGCTCGGATTTTGGCATCTATACTTCGTCTTACACATGGTTCAATGTGTTTTTATTTATGTTGATCTTCAGCGGCATCGTACTTGATAAAATGGGCGTTCGTTTTACTGGTCTTGCTGCCACTTCAATGATGGCAATAGGCACAGGACTTAATTATTGGGCTCTGAGGCATGTATTTCCTGAAGGAGCAATGATTTTTGGAATCAAGTCGCAGGTTATAATTTCTGCAATCGGGTTCGGAATATTCGGAGTTGGTACAGAAGCAGGAGGGATAACAGTTTCAAAATCAGTAGTGAAATGGTTTAAAGGACGAGAAATGGCTCTAGCGATGGGGATGCAAATGTCTATCGCCCGTCTCGGAACAGCCCTTGCCCTTGGAATTGCTTTACCACTTGCAAAAAACTATTCTTATTCGTCACCTGTCTTACTGGCATTTGTCTTTATGCTGATTGCGTTATCTTCATTCGTGATATATACTTTCATGGATAGGAAGCTCGATGCTTCAATTGCTGAAAGCGAAAAAGGCAAAACTCAGGAGGATGATTTTAAGATTAAGGATATACTTTTTATAATCAAAAACAAAGGATTCTGGTATATTGCAATCCTCTGCGTTTTGTTTTATTCAGCAGTGTTCCCATTTTTGTTTTATGCAACCGATCTGATGATTAATAAATATCATGTTAATCCAAATCTTGCAGGTACGATTCCGGCATTGCTGCCCTTTGGAACAATTTTTCTAACTCCATTATTTGGTACTATTTATGACAAGAAGGGAAAAGGAGCAACAATCATGATTATCGGTTCGGTAATTTTGATTTTTGTACACGGTATGCTAACTATTCCATTTCTGAACGCATGGTGGCTGGCAGCAGCAGTTGTAATAATTCTGGGAATAGGTTTTTCATTGGTGCCTGCAGCTATGTGGCCTTCCGTTCCAAAAATTATCCCTGAAAAACAACTTGGAACTGCATATGCTGTGATTTTCTGGATTCAAAATATTGGGCTCTGGATCATTCCACTCCTGCTTGGTATTATTCTCAATGCAACAAATCCCGACGTTTCTCCTAATAAAATAGCTGTAAAAGAATCGATTACAAACGGTTATAAACAGGTATTGTCTAATCAGGCTTATGGTCTATCGGGGAAAGAAATATCACAGTTAGCCGAAAAAGCCAGCAGCCGGACCATAGACTCGCTTGTTCAAAACACAATTTATGAGTCACTTCCTACTTCTGCTTCTGATATGGAAAGTATGAAAAGCGATATCGCATCAATTACAGCCTCCACTCTTTCAGGTATAAATACCGGCGGCGATAAGAATAAATTTGCAAATGAAATTGAAGTGAAAACTTCGGAAGCAATCTATCCTATAATTGCAAAAACAAGATTGAACCTGAGGTATAATTACTTCTTCGATTTAGTAATGTTTACTTCTTTAAGTATTCTTTCCCTTCTGTTTGCATTCTTACTGAAGGCCGAAGACAAGAAGAAAGGCTACGGACTTGAATTACCTAATATTAAAAAAGGTTAAGGTTAAGGTTTAGGTTTAGGGTGTCAACCTCAACCTCAACCTCAACCTTAACCTTTTGCTGCAATGATTCAGGTTGTTGAAGGCAAAGGAGAAATAATTATTGACGGGAAACCATTTATTCTGGAGGCTGGTCAATGCATTATTATGCCTGCTAATATACGTCATGCAGTTAACGCCGTTGAAAAATTAAAGATGGTGCTTACAATGATAAGGAGCAGTTAAAGGTGTTTAGTGTTTAGAGTTTAGCGTAGTAATGAACGCCCGGCACTATATAACCCTGGATACTAAGAATACAACAACCAGCGAAAGCGAAGATACAATAGCTACCGGCTTCCAGTTTAGCTCTATTAGACTCCTTACTTTCGGACTAAGTTTTATCGCAAAGATTGATATAAGGGTAAATTTTATACCCTGACTGATTAGTGTTGCAATAAGGAATGCAAAAATATTTACATCAAATACCCCGGATGCAATTGTAAACATGCTGAATGGAAGTGGTGTGGCGGCTGCAGCGCAAACGATCCAGAAATCCCACCTCGAATATAAAATTTGCACTCTCGCGTAGGTTTCCTGAGAGAAGCCGGGCACATTATTATAAAAAAACTGAGCTATCCCGGTAAACTCTCCATCGGGTTTAAGCCATGCAAAATGACCTAGTAAGAAACCTGCTAGCGCTCCGATAAGGGTTCCAATTGTAATTGCAATCACATACTTCCACGCTTTCTCAATGTTGAGAAATATTAAAATAAGAAAGATAGTTGTGACAGGTATCGGTAATAAAAATGCATCGGCGAAAGCGCATAAGAATAATGCACTGGTAGCCCATTTTGTTTCTGCAATTTTAGATATCCTGGTATTTAAATTTGTAACCCAATTCTTCTTCATCAATCACTCCTTCGTAAACTTTCCTGCATAACCCAACAATTTCCTTCATGAAAGTGTTCGCTGCTGTTCTCTGTTAATAGTAAATATTTTTTTTATTTACGGGCCAAAGGTAATATCTATTGTTATATATAAAATATAAAAGAAAAATAAATTTTGTTAATATTTTGTTAAGAATTGAATAGTAATAAACGCATTGCCGTAAAGCTTAGGGGAATTAGAATTATATTGGTGGTGAATTTCTCCTACTTTTCAAGCTAATCTTTCATCACATCTTTGATTATTTCCTTAAATACTCACCCCCGTGAACCCCTCTCTGCTAGCGTAAAGAGGGGGTAGTACGCAGATATGCTGATCATTATGAGTATATCCTGGGATGACTCCCCTAAACTACCCCAACCCGCGAAAAGAATTTCTGGGAAACCTATCAAAATTGGGACTAAAAACTCACAAGAGAGTAATGTTTTTATCAGCATAAAGGAATCTATCTCAATGAGATCTCCCCTCTTTACGCTAGTAGAGAGGGGAAGGGGGTGAGTTTGTGGAGCATTAAGATAAATCCCGCTTCAAATGAGATGTGTATAAAGATTAGTTTGCGCTAGCAGAAAGGGGAAGGGGGTATAGCCGTCAACTTAAGGAAAATAAAAAATCATATTAAATTGATATTTAAACATATACATTTCCCCTCCTTTCAAAGGAGGGGTGGCCCGGACCGAAATGCTTCGAATGAAATGAAATAGTTTAACCCGGGCCGGGGTGGTTATTAGTTCCGT
>JBBRSO010000108.1:0-10440 GCA_038245405.1 Bacteroidales bacterium | reverse complement strand
GCCTTTACGCCGTTGTGCCTTTAAGCTTATTTCTTAACGTACATCCACGCTTCGAACTGTACAGTGTCCTGAAATTTTGAAAGACGATCAGTTGCCTTTCTGAAACTATTAAATGCTTCTACAGCGACCAATTGATATTTACTACCCTCCTTTTGAATAATCTTCGGATCATAACCTTCCTTTCTGTAACCGTCTGCAAAAGTCTTTGCATATTCAGGGGTCAAAAAACTTCCGACAATAATATTATATTTAAGGCTGGCCTCCAGGGCTAATCTCTCTTCTTCAGCTTTTCTGACTGAATCAGCCTTTTGATTCATCAACAGAATATGTACCTTTTCAAGTGAATCAGCAAGCTTTATGCTATCAGCCTGAGCCATCATGAATGCCATTGTCTTCCCCTTTTCACCTTTTTTGAAATATTTGCACGAAGGCAGAACAAACAGAAATCCAATAAATAAAACTACGGATAAACATCTCATAATAAATTATTTAAGGTTAAACATCAACTTCCTGATATCAAATATTTATTGTAATAACCAAATATACAAATAATTGAAAACCAATCCAAAAGATATATTATTATTGTCATGTTTCAAAGTATTACAGATTTTGTATATTCGGCTTATTAAAAACAGGAGATATCAATAAATACCTTCCAGATGAAATCTTTAATTCAATTTTTTGAGGAGAGCGTTGAAAAGCATAGTAATAATGTCTATTTGTGGGAAAAACCTAATGATAAATACGAAGGCACCACTTATGGCGAAACAAGAAAACAGGTATATGAATTTGCTGCAGGACTCATTAAACTTGGAATTAAAAAAGGTGACAGACTAAGCTTAATTTCTGAAGGCAGGAATAGCTGGGTTATCGGAGAAATGGGAATTCTCTATAGCGGTGCAATTAACGTCCCTTTATCTGTGAAGCTCAATCCTGAAGAAGTCAAATTCAGGATTAAACACTCTGGTTCCAGGATGATTCTGATGTCGTCAATACAGTATCTGAAACTCAAAAGTATTCTTCAGGAGTGTACTACAATCGAAAAAATAATTCACTTCGACACACAGGAAGAATATGCAGAGAATGAGATTCATTTCAATGAAGTGAGGAAACAGGGAAGAGAGTGGCTCGAAATGCCTGGAAACACGGCGACCTTTGAAGAGCTTTATAAGAGCCTGACACCCGACAATTTTGCAAATATCTGTTATACATCAGGTACTACCGCAGATCCAAAAGGAATCATTCTTACTCATGGCAACTATGTAACGAATGTATACCAGTCATATAGTCTAATGGATATCCCTTCTTTCTATAAGACTTTGATCATCCTTCCCTGGGATCACTCTTTCGGTCATACAGCCGGAATATTTGCTTTCATGGGAAAAGGAGCAAGCATTGCCTCTGTGAAAACAGGCAAGACACCAATTGAAACATTAAGGAATCTGCCAAGCTGTTTGAAAGAGATTAAACCTAATCTCCTGATGAGTGTCCCTGCCATTGCAAAAAACTTCAGGAAAAATATTGAAAAGGCAATTAAAGAAAAGGGTAAAGTCACTGAACTTTTATTTAATCATGCGCTAAATTTAGCATACGGATATAACAAAGAAGGTTGGAACAAAGGCCGTGGCGTCCAGAAATTAAATAGACCTCTTCTCAGGTTCTATGACCGGCTGCTCTTTAGTAAAATAAGGGAAGCCTATGGAGGAGAACTCGACTATTTTGTGGGTGGAGGCGCTCTTCTTGACATTGAACTTCAACGGTTTTTCTATGCTCTTGGCATTCCTATGTATCAGGGATACGGATTAAGCGAAGCCTCGCCCGTGATATCATCAAATTCAACAAGCCGTCATAAACTTGGATCATCAGGTACTCTTGTGAATAATATGGATCTTAAGATCTGTGATGAGAATGGTCATGAGGTTCCGATAGGTCAGAAAGGCGAAATAATTATAAAAGGAGGAAATGTCATGCACGGCTACTGGCAGAACAATGCAGCAACCAAAGAAACAATAAAAGACGGTTGGCTATACACTGGCGATATGGGCTATATGTCGGAAGATGGATTCCTATATGTCCTCGGACGATTTAAGAGTCTGCTTATAGCCGATGATGGCGAAAAATTCAGTCCTGAGGGCATTGAAGAAGCCATATCGGAACAATCAAAATATATTGATCAATGTATGCTCTACAATAATCAGAAACCCTATACAGTTGCTCTGATCGTTCCAAATCAGCATGCTCTGAAGCTTTATCTTGAAGAAAAAGTCCTCACAGCCGATTCTGACGAAGGAAAAAGAGCTGTTATCACACTCATCGAAAGCGAAGTAAACGAATACCGAAGTAATGGGAAATATGGTTTTATGTTCCCTCAACGATGGCTACCTGTTGCAATAGGAATACTTGAAGAGAGTTTCACAGAAGACAATGGTCTCATGAATTCTACTATGAAGATTGTAAGGGGAAAAGTGATGGATAGATATCAGGACCTGATTGATTATCTGTACACTCTCGATGCAAAAGCGGTAACTAACGAGCGGAATATAGAAGAGGTTGAGAAGATGAAACTGGGATAGTTGGAGAAAGGGAGAAAGGGAGAGAGGGAGAGAGGGAGAGAGGGAGAAAGGGAGAAAGGGAGAAAGGGAGAGACGGAGAGACGGAGAGACGAAGAGACGGAGAAAGGGAGGGACGAAGAGACGAAGAGACGGGTCGGAATAAATCTTATACAACTATATTATAATTACATTAATGAGACTAGTTAAGAGCCTTTCGATTCTTTCTTTTATTGTATTAAGTGTATCCTGTAAACATAAAGAAACGGCTGACTGGAAAATTGCACCAGCAAATATTTTGACCGATTGGGCAAAAGATGTGGATCCGATGAAACCATGGAACCAATATCCACGCCCAAATATGATACGGCCAGAGTGGATGAATCTGAATGGTATGTGGAATTATGCCATAACTCCAAAAGGGAAAAAGCCCGACAGATGGGACGGATCAATTCTAGTCCCCTACCCTCTTGAATCAGCACTGTCAGGCGTAAAAAGGAAAATCAGTGAGAAAGAAAACCTATGGTATAAAAAAACATTCAATTTACCCGATGGATGGAACAAAAAGCATATTCTTTTAAACTTTGAAGCCTGCGACTGGGAAACTACTGTCTGGTTTGATGGAAAAGAGCTTGGAAATCACAAGGGGGGCTATGATCCATTTTCGTTTGACATTACAGAATCAATCGGCAAATCACGACTTCATGAATTAATTGTATGTGTATGGGATCCTACCGACAAAGGAACGCAGCCTCGGGGAAAACAAGTTTCTTCTCCCGGAGGAATCTGGTATACTTCAACTACAGGATTATGGCAAACAGTATGGCTTGAACCTGTGAATGAATCTTATATATCGTCATTTAAAATAATAACGAATCCGGATAATGGCACTGTAGCCATAAAAACTGATGCTAAAAATGCTATTGACGGAACTCTTTCAATAAAAATAAAGAAAGATGGAAGAACGGCTGCAAAAGCAACAGGAAGAGTTGATGAAACTATTACTCTTCAGCTAAAAAACCCTGTGCTCTGGACCCCGGATAACCCCTTTCTATATGATATTTCCATAGAATTAATTTATAAAAATAAAACAACCGATAAAGTAAAATCCTATACAGGAATAAGGAAAATTTCTATCGGCAAAACAGCAGATGGGTTTACCCGGATGCTTCTGAATAATGAATTTATATATCAGAACGGACCGCTTGACCAGGGTTTCTGGCCTGATGGGATATATACTCCTCCAACTGAAGCAGCAATGGTATATGACCTGCGTGCTACAAAAAAGATGGGATTTAATATGTTGCGCAAACATGTAAAAGTTGAAAACAGGATCTTCTATTCATGGTGCGATAAACTGGGAATACTAGTATGGCAGGACATGCCAAGCGGAGATCGGTATATTTCTCCTGATATGCCTGACATAACCAGATCAAAGGAATCTACAATCCAGTATGAGCTGGAATTGAAAAGAATGATAGATACAAAATATAATAACCCTTCAATAATAATGTGGGTGCCATTCAATGAAGGCTGGGGCCAGTTTGGAACCGGAAGAATCACTAAGCTAATCTCCGATTACGACAAAACAAGGCTTGTTAATAGCGCATCAGGATGGACTGACAGAGGCACAGGAAATATTAATGACATACATCATTATCCCGACCCTGTGGTTCAACCCTCCGAAGAAAACAGAGCGATTGTTCTGGGTGAATTCGGCGGTCTGGGTCTACCGCTCCAGGGACATACATGGGAACAAAAGAACTGGGGTTACAGAAATATGACTGACACCCTTCAATTACTCACCCGCTATGAATCATACTTTGATCTTGTGCACAAGTTTGTAAGAGAAAACGGACTTAGCGCTAGTATTTATACTCAAACAACAGATGTTGAGACCGAAACAAACGGGTTAATGACATACGACAGGAAGATCAATAAGATGGGCGCTGAAAATGTTTTCAAGGCAAACAATAATATTGTACCACCATCCCTAAACCCGCAGCAAAAAATTTTTATTAATGAGTACAATGCAGTACTTAAAAATTTCAGGCCTGGCGGCAAAATATTCTATACAACTGATGGAAGTGAGCCAACAGTAAAATCATTGCAATATACCGAACCGATCATAATTTCTGCCGCCACAACGATTAAAGCATTTACAAAATGGGATGATGCTGTTAGCCGTACAATCTCCTATCTGCTGGAGAAAAAAGAACCCTTGGCCGCAGTTTCACCGGACAGAATAAGAACGGGACTGAAAGCATCTGTATATGATGGCAATTTTACCGTTTTGCCCTCTTTTTCTGTACTAAAACCTTCAAGTATAAGATATGTCACTTCTGTTTCAGATAAAGTTGCAGGCAGAGATTCTCTGTTTGCTGCAGTTTTCGAGGGCTATGTCCTTATACCTGCTGATGGAGTATATGGTCTTTATATAAATTCAGATGACGGCAGTAAGATGACAATCGATTCTACAAGTCCTGTAATAAATGATGGCATTCACGGCATGAAGGAAGAAGGAAGAAGCTATCCGCTGGCGAAGGGCTACCATACACTGAGAATTGAATATTTCCAGCGTGTTGGCGGAATAGGTCTTGAATTTCTTGTTGAAGCGCCGGGACAGCAGAAAACTGCAATACCTAAAGAGTGGCTGTTTAATTAACTGCCAGAGGGATACCTGCTACCTATAACCTGCTCTTAAACGGCAGAAACGTCATAAAATCAGCATGATGGACAATATATGCCTCTGTTGTCCTTTTTATGAGATCGCCTTCATGCGCATGAGCTGCAATTATATGACAGACCTCGGGGGGAATACCACATTCTTCCGCAAGAGACACTCCTGAAAAAGGATGTCTGAGATATTGTCCGTATTTTCCCTGAACAGCTTTTCCCTCTTTATCCAACTCGTATTCAAGCAATTTGCCAACGTCAGCCAGAATGGCTCCTGAAATAAGAACATCCATATTTACTGGCAGATCATTGCCGAAAAACTCATTCATCTTTTCGCCACTGGCTCTGGCAATATGAACAACACATCTCTTATGAGCCATAAAGCTCACCTTAAGATCGGGTCCGCATAAAAGTGTAAACGGGATATCATCAAGATCCTGAGCGTTCAGAACGCTTTTATCGAGTGCATTCTCCCATGTCTTCGCGGTTTTTTCCCTTAGTGAATCGTCTTTTATCCACTCAAGTTCCGGCCACAACTTTTTAATTTTTTCAGTCATCTGAAACTAAATTTGTTTTAATCCGGCAATAATGGCATCGGTCATTTGTGATGTTGAGGCTGCCCCACTCTGAATCACTTCAGGTCCGCCTTTCATTTTCATCATGTCATATGTGTGCACCTTATCTTCGCTTATTACATCTGCTATTGATTTCCTGATTGTGGCCGATATTGCCTTTTCATCGAGGTAATCGAGCATCATGCATGCTGATTCTATCATTGCAATCGGGTTAACAATAGAAATGTCGTAACCGGCATATTTCGGAGCTGAACCGTGAGTAGGTTCAAATACTGCAATACCATCGGACGAGAATTGCGCACTGCAGGCAAAGCCTAACCCTCCTATTAGTCCGGCAAAACCATCGGAAGCGATATCTCCAAACATATTCCCGGCTACAATAACTCCATAATCCTCAGGGTTTTTGGTAAGCCACATCATCTGAGCATCGATATTGGTATTTAAAAGCTTAATGTCGGGGAATGAGTTTTTCTGAATCTCTTTTGCCAGTTTCCACATAAGTCCAGATGTCTCTCTGATCACATTGGGCTTTTCACAAACTGTAACTGATTTATAACCATACTTTTTTGCATGTTCAAAAGCAGCCATAAGAATCCTTATAGTAGCTTTCCTTGTGAAGATCCTTGTAGAGATTGAGAGCTCTTCAACCGGAACTGCGCCAAAGTTCTCAATAAATTTAGGATGTGTCATGAAAGCCTGGTAAATCAATGCCGGAGGGTTAGTCCATTCAACACCTGAATAAAGACCTTCGGTGTTTTGCCGGAATATCACCACATCAACCATCGGCTCGTCGATAGTATTATCCTTACCCCGACGGACAAAATTTAATGGATTGCCTTTGTATGATTTGCACGGACGCACACAGATATCAAGATTGAAGAGTTGTCGCAAACCAACTATCGGACTGGAATAGGTAAAACCTTTACCCTCAAGAGCAGGAGAAAGTTCAGCTTTTGCTTCATCTATTGGTTTGGAGGTGATCGCACCAAAGAGAGCTATTTTGTGCTTTTTAATGAGATCAATTGTCCGCTGAGGAAGTGGATTGCCTTCTTTACACCAGAATTCCCAACCGATATCCCCGTGTACATATTCTGCCTCAAAACCTGCAGCTTCGAGGACCCTTAATGATTCGTTGAGAACAACGGCGCCTATTCCATCGCCTGGCAAGGTTACTATTGTGCGCTTCGACATTGGTCAATATTTGGTTAGTTTATAATGGCTTGTTAATTGTAAAAATAGTTAATTTATGTAAACTAAAAACGAGACTAAAATCATGTATTTATACCTGAAAGACCAAATAAAATACTAATTTTGCCGCCAAACAGTACTATTAATCAAAGTATGAGCATTTTAAGTCAATTAAAACCATCACCACTCTGGATCTTTTTTGAAGAGATTTGTAAGATCCCACGTCTGTCAAAAAACGAGGGTAAAATCAGACACTATCTTCTTGAATTTGCTAAAAAACACAAACTTGAGTCAAAAGAAGATGGGATTGGAAATATACTCATCATCAAACCGGCATCACCAGGTATGGAGAACCGTAAAACAGTTGTTCTGCAGAGCCATATGGACATGGTAGGCGAAAAAAATGCTGACCATCCTCACAACTGGGTTACAGACCCTATAATACCTGCAATTAAAGAAGGTTGGGTTGTAGCAACAGGAACGACCCTGGGGGCTGACGATGGGATCGGCATTGCGTCACAACTTGCGATACTCACTGATAAGAACCTCAAATCAGGAAAAATAGAATGTCTCTTTACTGTTGATGAAGAAACGGGTATGACAGGTGTAATTAATCTGCAGCCCGATTTTTTTTCAGGAAGAATATTATTGAACCTCGATTCCGAAGATGAAGGAATACTATTCATAGGTTGTGCAGGCGGAATGGATACAGTGGGAACTATGAAGTACGAGTCTGTATCTGTTGAACAAGGTTCCGTTGCATTTGACCTTTCTGTTACAGGTCTTCATGGAGGCCATTCCGGCGACGAGATTCATAAGGGTTACGGCAATTCTGTTAAAATTATGAACCGGCTGCTCAGACACCTATCAGAACAGTTCAAAATCTCCATTGCCGACTTTAACGGCGGAAATCTCCGCAATGCAATCCCCAGAGAAGCTTTTACTACTATTGTGTGTAGTGCTATAAACAAATCTAAAATAGAACCTCTGATTACAGAATTCCATGGGATTATCGCAAATGAGTATGGAAACCTCGAGAAAGATCTGAAAATTTCTGTCAGAGAAACCGGGGTTAAAGGATTTATAATGGATGAAGATAGCCAGGCAAAATTTCTTAATGCTTTATCTTGCTGTCCGCATGGCGTAATTGCCTGGTCGAAAGAAATGGAAGGCCTGGTTGAAACTTCGACAAACCTTGCTTCAGCTAAATTTGCCGATCACAACACTATAAAAATTATAACCACACAAAGAAGCTCGGTAGAATCGGCAATAAATGATGCAGGCGCAATGGTAAAGGCGTGTCTGAAAATTGCGGATGCTGTTGTTGTGCATTCTGACGGCTATCCCGGATGGAAGCCTAATATTAATTCTGAGATCCTGAAGATCTCACGCGAATCATATCTGTCGCTATTTGGCAAACAACCGCTTGTTAAGGCTATTCATGCGGGTCTTGAATGTGGTTTAATATATGAAAAGATTAAAGAGATTGATATGATATCGTTCGGACCAACGATAAGGGGAGCCCATACTCCGGAAGAGATGATTGAAATCACGACAGCGCAAATGTTTTGGAATCTGCTCATCGATATTATATGCAAAATGCCGGAAGAATAACCGGATATCGTCTATTCACATATTTCGAATTCTTCTTTAGGAGCTCCGCATACCGGACAGAGATAATCCGCAGGGAGATCATAGAAAGATATCCCTGGTTCAATTCCGGCTGAAGGATCACCTTCTGCAGGATCATAGATCCATCCGCAAACTATACATCTGAATTTGTCCATATTACTATTCTGATTTTCTGATTTTCCTTACTACATCAATAACTGTTCCATCGACCCATTTTATGGCCGCTACTACTTCATCTTCAAATTGAGGTTTCATTGGAGTTCCGCAAATCTGCTCAGCCTCATCCTTAAGCTCTTTAATTGTCTTTACAGGCAATCCTTTTCCTTTTACATTATCAATGAGGTCCTGTCGTAAAGGATTAATGGCTATTCCTCTTTCAGTTATAATGACATCAATGAGTTCCCCTGGTCCGCATAGTGTTGTAACCTCATCTACAATTACCGGGATCCTGTCGCGGAACAGCGGAACCGATAGGATAACATTCCGTGCATGCAAGCAGTTCTGCCATCCGCCTATGCCATGAAGCAGGTAACCATCTGAATGGGTAACCACATTGCCATTAAAATTCAGGTCGATCTCTGTAGCTCCCAGTATCATTATATCCATCATACTTGTAAGATTCCCTTTTGAATGATAGTTATATGCATTCAGTACTGAATATGGAACATGATTCGGATTCTCTAAAATAGATCTTACAGAATCGAGGTCAAATACCTGTGCGTCGAGGATAGCTCCCATCTGCCCTTCTTCAAGCATTTTAATCATATATTTTGTACTTCCTCCAAAACCAAATTTTGATTTCCATCCTTTATTTTTCAATATCTGATGGACAAAAACCGCAATTGCCAATGAGGTGCCACCTGCTCCTGCCTGAATCGCGACGCCATCCTTCAGTATACCCGATTTCTCAAGAAACGATGCTGTTAATTCTGCAATTAACAGTCTGTCGGGACTTTTTGTAATCTGGGTGGTGCCGGATACAATTTTTTCAGGTATTCCTATTCTGTCAACCACAACAACGTAGTCCACATAATTTCCTTCTATCTCCATAGGGAAACATGGGATATCGACCAGATTATCGGTTACAACAATAACTTTAGATGCGTACATATAATCTGCTTTAGCGTATCCAAGCACACCACATGCGGAGGGACCTGTTGAACCTCTTGCATTCCCGAAAGAATCTGAGGTAGGCGCCGCCATAACAGCAATATCTATTCTGACCTCTCCGTCCTGAATAGCCTGCACCCTGCCTCCATGTGAACGCAAGACAGCAGTACCTTTCATTTTTCCATCTGAGACAAATCTCCCGAGAGGACCATTCATGCTGCCTTCAATTCTGTTCAGGGTTCCATCCTCAAGATATTTGATTACACTATCATTACATGGGAAAGAAGCAGATGGAAACCAGATAAGGTCCTTAACTCCCATTCCTGAAGCCAGTTCAAAAATTTTATTACTTACCAGATCGCCATCTCTCAGATGATGATGTGTAGAAATGGTCATTCCGTCATGCAGACCACATTTCCTCAATGCTTCTTCCAGGGAACCGACAACTTTGTTTCCATCCTCCGGATAATCGGAGCATGTAGGAATAAC
Organism: Bacteroidales bacterium; assembly: GCA_038245405.1. GTDB lineage: Bacteria > Bacteroidota > Bacteroidia > Bacteroidales > VadinHA17 > LD21. The sequence goes on along the minus strand of JBBRSO010000108.1, from coordinate 221 downwards.
GGGGGAGAATTTCCTGCCTTCAGGCTTATGCTTCCCTACCCCTTTGAACGGTATAACAGGCTGGCCGTTAATCTCAAGGGGAACCGCCCTTCCAGCTGCATTAATCACACTTTTGATGGCCATGTTGCATTTATTGCTTATTTCGCATCCTTGTTAAAATCATTAATCCAGTAGGGCGATATCCGGCCCATCCGAACTGCAAGATCAATGAGTCGTTGTGC
>JBBRSO010000107.1:0-10471 GCA_038245405.1 Bacteroidales bacterium | reverse complement strand
TATAAGGGCATCAGCGGATTCCCAAAGATGGCTGAGAGTGAGTATGATTCATTTGGCACCGGGCATTCCTCAACCTCAATATCTGCAGCTCTGGGTATGGCTGTTGCCGCTTCCAATAAGAAGGAGAACAGGCATGTTATAGCCGTTATAGGCGATGGAGCAATGACTGCAGGCCAGGCTTTTGAAGGAATGAATAATGCAGGCATCGGTCAGTCAGATCTATTAGTCATCCTGAATGACAACAATATGGCTATTGATGCCAATGTGGGAGCCCTTAAAGAGTATCTTCTCGATATTACCACAAGCAGAACATATAACAGGTTCAAGAACAGAGTCTGGAGAGCCCTTGGCATTTTTGGAAAACTAGGTCCGAATGCACGAACACTGGCTGCGCAGATTGAGGCTGGGGCAAAGAGTACTATTCTTGACAGGAGTAATCTTTTTGAAGGACTTAACTTCAGGTATTTTGGACCGATCGACGGGCATGATGTCCAGCATTTGATAAAAGTTCTTGAGGATCTGAAAAGAATTCCCGGACCCAAGATTCTTCATTGTGTCACAGTAAAGGGCAAGGGCTTTAAACAAGCAGAGGCGCATCAGACAGCATTTCATGCACCTGGGATGTTTAACAAACAGACGGGTGAGATCTTAAAGACATCTGTGGCAAATTCTCCGCTAACATACCAGGAGATCTTCGGACATACAATTCTCGAGCTAGCAGAGCTTAATGACAAGATTACCGGCATAACACCTGCAATGCCTTCCGGTTGCTCGCTGAACATCATGATGAAGGCAATGCCGGACAGGACTTTTGATGTAGGCATCGCCGAACAGCATGCTGTTACCTTTTCTGCGGGTCTGGCCACTCAGGGAATGATCCCATATTGTAATATCTATTCATCATTTCTTCAGAGGGCATATGATCAGATTATCCACGATGTAGCACTACAGAATCTCCATGTCGTATTTTGTATCGACAGAGGTGGACTGGTGGGCGCTGACGGTGCCACTCACCATGGATTTTTTGATATGGCATTCATGCGCAGCATACCAAATATGATTGTCACTGCCCCAATGGATGAGATTGAACTCAGAAACCTCATGTACACCGCACAGCTTGAGAAGATCACCTCCCCTATTTCAATACGCTACCCCAGGGGCAGAGGCGTTTTCACCGACTGGAAAAAACCGTTTACGGAGATCGCAATAGGAAAAGCCCGGCTTATCAGCGATGGTGACGACCTTGCTATTTTATCGGTGGGTCATCCGGGAAATAATGTTGCCATGGTAGTAAAAAAGCTAACGAAAGAAAATATCTCAATTGCCCATTACGACATGAGGTTCATTGCCCCGCTGGACACAGGAGTGCTTCATTCAGTATTTAAAAAATTCAAATATATCATTACTGTTGAAGACGGGATCTTAAAAGGAGGTTTCGGAAGCGCCGTTGTGGAATTTATGAGCGACAACGGGTATAACTCTGAAATAAGACGTCTGGGGATACCCGATTATTTTGTTGAACAGGGAACGCAGGATGAACTTTACAGAGAGTGTGGGTATGATGCTGAAGGCATTGAAATTGCCATCAGGGAAGTTCTTGTGAAAAAGTAATCCGATATCAACAATCCGAAATCCGAAATCCTTGTTATTAAAATATTTTTCATACTTTCGCAGTCCTATCAGCCCGGATGGCGGAATTGGTAGACGCGCTGGTCTCAAACACCAGTGGTAGCAATGCTGTGCCGGTTCGATCCCGGCTCCGGGTACAAACCTCTTATTCTTAAGAGGTTTTTTTTTCGCAGTATCACAATGTGAAGAATAAATGATAATTAACCATACGGATCGCAGCGCTTATTTTATTGTGAAGGGAAAAGAGGAATAACCTGTTTTGCCGTCGTCAGATATCCCTTCCACTATAATTCTGAAATCGGATGATTCGTCAGAGGTAAAAAATGTAACTTCAGCTTTTCCGTTTTTATCGGTGTGAAGGTCCGGTTTCCAATACAGCGTATTCCGAAAATCTGGCATGTGACTTTTTATCAGTGCATCGGTACTGTAATCGGTAATATAAAAATCATTGTGAGCCTGGCACCCGTCATAAACCTGCCTAAATATGGCATTGTCAAAGTCCAGGACGCTAAGGTTACCTTTTTTTGTAACGAAACTTATTACGCCGTCAAAAACATTATCTGAACTAAAATATCGTGTATTGACAACATCGGTTCTTTCAATCTCTTTTGAGCTAATTCCCATAACTTTCTCGAAATCATATACCGGCACCCCGTCGACAAGAACAAGTGGCTTGCTTTCAAAGGGCTGGCCCTTGAATTTATTTGCCAGCTTAAAATCATACTTCCCGTTTTGCTTAAGGGTATATACGTTGGGAATTATCTCCTTAACGATTTCGCGAAGCGAGGTAAGCTCTATATAATCAGCTGTTTTAATAGTACTTTCGGGTTTACCAAAAAAATCAGATACCAAAGGCAGATATTCATCTGGCGTCTTTTGTCTGAAAGGCTCATAGATCGCATTGACCTGCATTCCTACGATAACTTTGTTTATGGCGTCAATCCGGCTGCTGTCGAGATAGAAATCAACAGGCTTGAATTTACTGAATTTATTACTGAATGGCTGATTCAGTTCAATATAGTAACCGGTAATATCGGAAGATAATGGTTGAATAACTATTTCATTCTGACCTGATTCCTCCGTAACAAAATTAAATTCACCTTTATCATTTGTTTTACTGAACTGACAACGTGCCGTTTTGCCTATGAAGGAGAGAGACACTGGTTCATTCCTTATTGGGTCATCATTTAATTTTGACCGCAGATAACCACTTATCAACTGGCCTTCCAACTCTGGTATAAACCCTGACTTTTCGTTGTTACTGCCTGCAGGCTTTAGACTGTTAAAACAGTAGAAACTTGTTGAACCCGAAGAATTGACAACGGCAGATTTTGCCACTGACACTGAGAGGTCTGTTTCTACAGGTTTCCCTGCCATATCGGTGGCAAGTATTTCCATCTTCACCATTTCCCTGGAGGAATAGTATGGCTTCCCGAGAGAAATGGAATATTTTATACTATTCTTACTTTCATTCTGAACAGGAAGGTTGTAAACCGGTTTGGCCTGATCATCAAGAATGAGAAACTGTGCTAAACCATCATTTATCGACCTTGCAGAGTCGGAACTCTTATCAATTGAAGGAAGCCTCAGATGGTCAATGCTTTCAAAAGGGTTAATAACGGAAATGGTTTTATAGAAAAACTGGTCTGTCGTAAAATTCTTCATCCAGCTTGTATAAGCGCGGATAATATAGTTTCCCGAGCTCATGTTTTCAGGCAAAACAAAAGCTGACGACCCCGACTTATTATCATTTTTTACTTTTACCTGTTTCAGAGGGAAGTTGTTCTGATCGAGCAGTTCAACATAAATAACTTTACTCAGATTTGAAGGAGTCTGAGACAAACCGTTCATTTCATATACTTTGAACCATACCTGTTCACCTGTAATATATATATCTCTGTCAGTTCTGACATAAACATCGTCTTTGTAGTTTGTAATATCAGAATTTGCATTTATACTGACTAAATCTTGCGAAAAAATATTCTGGCTGCAGATCAGCAGAAACAGTGTTAAAATCCTGGCCCTCATTCCGGATATATTATTAACAATCATTTCATTTTTATTTTGGGGAGTTCAGCAAAATAATAAACATTAGTAGTAAATATAATATTTATTATGCTCCTGTTTGTAATCATCTCTCAAGATTCTGACTTAAATACTCCTCTTAGTGCTGATACACTGATTATTTCATATCAACCCAGAAGTCAGGTTTTGCTGATACCCCTGTCAGTTCGCAGTTTGCACATTCAGATTTTGTGAAAACCAGTTTATCCACCTGATGTGTTTCTTCATTATAGGATGGCTCAACAAAAGAATAATCGGATTTAATGCAAAACATTGCATAAAGATCATCAAATGTAAATGGAGGTCCGAACTCCGTGGAATATTCTGCGGGTGATTTTTCAATTCTTTCACACTCATTGGAGTGATAAAAAGGAAGTTTTAGTCTTATTACCTCACTGAAGGGAATAAAAATTCTTTTTTGCTTAACAGCAGATACCTGGAAAAACCCGAGAACAAATTCCCTGGAATCTTTAATATTCCGGACATTGCTTAAAATAGCAAATGGCTGCAATGCAAAAATATCACCTGCACTCTCGTTGAGCCTTTGTAAACTATTCCAGAATTCAAATTCTCTCTCAGAAACAGAATATTGCTTCACAAGAGTACTGTATTCCAACATTAGCCTGTCTGACTTACCAGAAGCAATAAAATAGACAGGATGCCTTTTTAAAGATCCATGATTTCCTGAAGAAATCTTATGAGTTATTACTTCATCTGAATTCCTGGTTTTCCAGCAATATTCTTTAACTGTCCTAACCGGAATAATATTCTTTAAGTCAATATAATCATATACCTTGGGAAAGGGGATCCTGAATTTCCATGTCTCTTCAAAAGCCCATCGCAAACAAAGGTTATCACTTCCTGCTTTAGAGTTGACATATATTCTTACTCCGTCTTCATTCTCAGTATTATTATTAACTAGTTGCTGGTCTTTTTCAAAATACACGCTGTCGATATCAGGTACAGGCTGCATCAGGCATTGCTCTGATTCATACTCATTTCCTTCCGGAGTAATGATATGAAGAACGTATTTTTTACCAGGGCTTGCCCTGAAACTTAAGCTATCAGATTTATAAATTCCTCTTCCATGATAATTGAAATAAGATATCTTATTTTCATCATCTGTAACAGTAACCAAAGCATTACTGATTATTTCCGGGTTGGTATTCTGATCCTGAAATGTCCTTGACAGTTTTATTGTATATGATACATTTTCGTCCGTTATCAACCCGTCAACAACCATATGTGCGTCATACCCTTTTAATTCTGGCTTATAAGGATCTATGCAAGTATAAAGAGAAAACAGGGCAACTAAAATCATGACGGCCTTAGTTCCTGTGTTCATGATTTCAGATCCTCCGGGGTTAGGTTGAGTTTTATTTAAGTTCATCCGGAATATCGGGTTTAATTCTGGTTCCGATGAGCTCGTAATCGACATATTCGCGAACTGTATATGAGGAATTTTCATTGGTGATCTGACCGTCGACAACAAGCAGGGATTCATATCCGCTAAGATTAGGAGTATATGGGTCAATACATGTGGTCAGTAAAAAAACCGTAAATAAAAAAATTATACTTTCTCCCCTCCGTTTTAACATAGAAATATTTTCAGTATATTTATTCCTTCTGCCCTGAATCATTATTCCACTACTAAAATACTACATATTTACGGTAATTATTTAATCCGGACAGAATATCGAATTTTAAAAAATAATGGTCAATAAGTATTTCAGGTTATAAAAATTTGTTATTCCGGGACATGAAATTCAGGCACCAGGTAAACAATTTGAAATTTCTCCTTGCTGTTTTACTTCTTACGTTTACATATTCAGCCCGGGGTCAAAACTCTAAATTGATAAATTCTGGTTTATCAGGGAAAACATATAATACCGGCACTCAATCCCTTACTGATCGCCAGATTGAGTATATGCAAAAACTTTATTCTGAAAAGGTAGAGGATCCAAAGGAGTTTATTAATGGAAAAGAATACGAATCGTATTATACCAGAAGCCAGTCGAAACCGATTTTATTCGCAGATAAGAGGAGAACAGCTACCCTGTTTACCAGATCTAGGCGCTATAATAATCTGACCTTACAATATGATACATTCCTAGACGAAGTAATCTTTACGGATATCTCCAAAACAATTAATTCCAGATTTCCACAGATTGCTCTGAACAGAGATAACGTTGAAGGATTTAACCTTTATTTCGATGATGATAGTTTAATTTTCAGACAATTCAGACTCCCGGAATGCACAATGAAAAATCTGAGTGACGGGTTTTATGAAATTGCTTATCAGTCGGGAAGCACTTATATTATCAGGCATAAATCATCGTTCTATGTTAGGGAAGGCCGGAATGAATACAAGTATTCACCTGAAAACTATATAAGTACCGGAGACGTCTTCCACCGCATAAAAAGCAAGGGTGATCTGCTGAAATTATTCGGAGGAAAGTCAATTGAGATTAAGAAGTATCTACATCTGGCACGAATCAGGATCAGGCAGGCTGATAAACAGCGGTTTGTCGAAATATTGAAGTACTACGATTCTCTAAAAACAGACTCCAGGTGATCTGAATGAATAAACTAATTTACATATTGCTGCTATCTCTCCCGGGAATAACTGGCATAGCTCAGGAAAATAATATTTCACTCCAGTTTAAAAGAATTCTGTTCAGGGACTTTGCGGATACTATTGAAAGAACTGTTCCCGTAAAAATTTATTATTCAAATAAATGGGTTGACAGTCTTTTCCTGGATATCAATTCCAAGAACGAGCCCATAAATTCAGTGCTTGACAATTCAATTGTTAAGAATGGTTTATCATTTATTATAACCGATGACAATAAAATCATCCTTTCAAGAGGATATAATATCAAGACTAATTTCAGGAATGAATATCTGGAGTACCTGGAAAAGAATCAGACAAAAACTGATACGACCAATTATAATTATGCTAGGGCAGTTGTAAAAGCTGAGGATAATTTCGGAAGTGATGAGTACAGAGTATTCAAAATAGGCAATCCGGCAGGTCAGAACAATAACGCAAAGGTCATTCTCTCAGGAATCATTACAAAGCCGGAAACCGGGGATCCACTTGTTGGAGTGGTTGTCTATGTCCCGAAGCTGAAAGTAGGCGCAGTCACAAACAGCGTAGGATATTACTCAATAGAGCTGCCCCAGGGTCAGTACCAGGTGGAATTCAGGATGGTCGGCATGCGTCAGTCAATCAGGAATATCATTATTTACTCTGATGGGATTTTAAATGTCAGACTGGTTGAAAATACAAACCAGCTGAATGAGGTAGTTGTATCTGCCAATAGGGAAAACAATGTCAGGAATATCAGAATGGGAGTCGAAACGATTAATGTTAAAATGCTGAAGCAGATCCCGATGGGAATGGGAGAAGTGGATTTATTCAAAAGTTCCCTTCTCTTACCGGGAGTCCAGTCAGTTGGAGAAGCTTCCAGTGGATATAATATCAGAGGAGGAAGCGCTGACCAGAATCTGATTCTCCTTAATGGCGCTCCGATAATAAATTCCGCTCATTTTTTTGGATTTTTCTCAGCTTTTAACTCAGATATGATTGAAGACGTTACTCTTTACAAAAGCGGAATACCTGCGAAATACGGGGGGAGAGTTTCGAGCGTCATGGAGATAGTACTGAAGGAAGGCAGTAAAGAGAAATTCAATGTAAGTGGAGGTATAAGTCCGCTTACCGGCAGGTTAATGATTGAAGGACCTATAATTAAGAAAAAAGCATCCTTTATTATCAGTACAAGAACAACCTATTCCGACTGGATACTGCGCCAGCTGAAAAACATCCAGCTGAAACGGAGCAGTGCAAGCTTCTATGATGCCCAAGGCCTGCTGGTCTTTGATCCGAATGATAAAAACAATTTCTCACTTTCAGGTTATATTAGCAATGATAATTTTGACCTGTACAAGGAGAGTGGTATCAGCTATAGTAACCTGGCTTCAACCTTTAAGTGGAGGCATATTTATACCCCCGCCTTCTCTTCGCAGCTATCTGCAACAATAAGCAATTACGACTACCAGGACAACTCGAAACAGGATTCAACTACCTACTATTCATTATTTTACAAACTTAAGCAACAAATACTGAGAGCTGATTTTACATGGCGCCCTATTGATAATCATAAGATCGAATTCGGTCTTGATGCAACCAATTATTTACTTACTCCGGGCATCCAGAAGCCAGTAGGGAATTACTCGGTTATTCTCCCGAAACAGCTGGAAAGAGAGAAAGCCATTGAGCCGGCAATTTATATCAGCGATGAATTCGATGCATCTCCCAGGTTATTGATATCCGGAGGATTAAGATTCACAATGTTTACCACATTCGGACCAAGATCGCAGTTTATTTATAGTGCTAATAGTCCAATAACCCTTCAAAATCTGATTGACACCGTTTACTTCGCTAGCGGAAGTATTTTAAAAAGTTATCCTGGTTTTGAATTCAGGTTTTCCTCAAGATTTGTTATTAATCCGGACCTCTCTATTAAAGCCGGAGTTCAGAGGAATTACCAGTATCTAAATATGATATCCAACACAACATCGATGACACCGACAGATATCTGGAAACTGAGTGACAGGTATGTTAAACCGCAAAGTGGAGATCAGTTCTCATTTGGAATTTATAAGAATTTAAACAGCAAAGCAGTTGAGCTTTCGGTTGAGACATATTATAAGATATTAAGTAATATCCTGGATTATAAAGGTGGTGCTGAACTACTGATGAATGATCATCTGGAGACAGATATCATTAACGGGAAAGGGAAAGCCTATGGGGTGGAAGTTATGGCAAAAAAGCAAGTTGGGATGCTTACCGGATGGATAAGCTACACTTATGCCAGGGTATTATTAAAGGTTAATGGAAAACTTGAAGAAGAAAAAGTTAACAATGGCAATTATTTTCCTGCAAATTATGATAAACCCCACGATCTGAAATTAGTAGCCAACATGAAGTTTTTCAGAAGATTTAATTTTACTACTAATTTCGTTTACAATACAGGAAGGTCTATTACATATCCTGTTGCTTACTATAATTTTCTTAATGTAAACAGGGTATTCTATTCAGAGAGAAATGAATTCCGTATCCCTGATTATCTGCGACTCGATTTTGCTGCAACAATAAACGGAAGCCTGAAGGCAAAAAAACTTAACCATTCATCCTTTACTTTTACAGTATACAACGCACTTGGCCGAAGAAACCCCTATTCGATCTTCTTTAAAGCTGAAGATGGAGTTGTTAAGGGTTACCAGATGTCGATATTCGGCCAGCCGATATTCATGGTTACATATAATTTCAGGATTCTTGGGAATGCTTCTGCAGATTTTTAAGCATCCAGATTATCGCAACCAAAATGGTCTGATTTATCCAATATTTCAATTGGATAGTAGCTACAGCAGTGGGCAATTGAAAGAAACTTTGAAATAATCGGAGAAGCTGTTAACCGTTTAGTTAGAAAAGACAAAGAATTCTATCATGACAATGCCCAAAAAATTATTGGTGCCAGAAACCGGATAGCACATGATTATGATGAGATTTCAGATGAGTAATACATTAACAAATTTTACTTTTATCTTCAAAAGTCAAAATTCAAGTCGTGGACATGTTTTTCTTGCTGTATATTTATAAGACGAATAATTTGACAGATTAGAAGATATGAAAAGCACCATAACGCGATGAGCAGAACCTTTTCAGATACCGGTAATTCTATCGGGACAATTATTGACTTTTGCTATCCTCCTTTCCGAAAATACATGACTTTACAGTTTTTTAAATATGGATCTGTAGGTACAGCAAATTTGCTTTTTGATTGGTTCTTGTATTTTCTTATATACAATTTTGTGCTGCAACATAAGATGTTAAACCTTGGGATAGTAACGCTTAGCTCTCATATTGCAACCATGACAATTAAAATACCAATTGTCATGATTTCGGGATTTGTTTTACAGAAATATGTTACTTTCTCTTATTCCAAATTAAGCGGAAAAGTTCAACTATTCCGATATTCAACGGTGTTTTTTATTAATCTTGTTATTAACTATCTGGGATTAAAGATTCTTGTAGATGGCCTGGATTTTTGGCCAACACCATCAAACATGATTATTTCAGTAGTGACAATTTTTATAAGCTATTTATCACAGAAACATTATACTTTCAAGATTCCTACCAATGCTACTTAAGAAATTTAGCACAACTTTATTTGGCTACTGCTTTGGGAAAAAAATGTTGGGGACTGCTGGAGAATTATTAACATATGATGCAGTTGAACCATCTATGATTTGGGCAATAATTAAAATCCTCCTTGGACCTCTTAAAGTTGAGGTATATTCAAAAATGTAACATTGGCCAATGAGAACATCGCCTCAGCTTCATCATGACTCGAAGAACACTTTTGAAAAAATTCAGAGCCTCTTATCAAAATTTCGATACCGGGCTCTATGACCAAAGGGTTTGCCCAGATAGTAAGTCCGCTCGATAAACTTGATTTTGATATTTGAAATTCCCCAATTATATTAGGGATATGAAAGATGATGTAATATTAAACAGACAAAATGGGAATTGATATAAAATTTAACATGTTTGATCCCTGCAATCATCAATATCCTGATCACAAGTTAGTACATAATTTACATGGTTGTGTCTAAATTTTTAACACCGTATACAAACATTACCAGCAAACAGAACATTTTGATACCGCCTTTCTGAGTTGTTGATCTGTTCAAGGATTCAGAACCTTGTTTT
>JBBRSO010000106.1:0-10631 GCA_038245405.1 Bacteroidales bacterium | reverse complement strand
TTTTTTTAATCCTTAATCCTAATTTTATGATGAAAACAAAACGTTTATCAGCGATGGTATTGTTTCTGTTCATTAATCTGTTGATTTTTGGTCAGGGTGCAACAACATCGTCGTTGAATGGTAAAATTATTGACAGCAAAGGGGAAACCTTACCGGGAGCCAGTGTAGTTGCCATCCATGTTCCATCGGGAACCCAGTATGCAACCGTTGCTGACAATACAGGTAACTATCGCATTCAAAACATGCGTATTGGCGGCCCTTATACTGTTACGGTTTCTTTTATTGGTTATTCATCCAGCACTTATACCGATGTCATACTAAAGCTGGGTGAGACTTATGTGCAGAATGGCCAGCTTAATGAAACAACCGCGAAACTGAATGAAGTAATAGTCACGGCAGGTGCCAGGAACTCAATTCTCAGCTCTGAGCGTACCGGTACTCAAACTAATGTCAGTACACGTGAACTGGCGACTCTTCCTTCGATCAACCGAAGTCTTCTGGATTTTTCGAAATACTCTCCCCAGTCGCAGGGCAATTCGTTCGGTGGGCGTGACGGTCGTTTTAATTCGATTACCATCGATGGTGCGGCATTCAACAATAATTTTGGTACAAGCAGCAATCCTCTTCCCGGAGGGAATGCACAGCCAATAGCAATGGATGCAATAGAAGAGGTCGCCGTACGGCTTGCGCCTTATGATGTAACTGTATCTCAGTTTACTGGTGCAAGTATTAATGCTGTTACACGAAGCGGAGATAACACTTTTAAAGCATCGCTATATACCTATCAGCGTCCTAAATCATTTACAGGGAACAAGGTTGGCGGGCAGGAAGTGCCAGGCGCAAGATCGAGTAATCTGCAAAACTACGGCTTCCGTGCCGGTGGCGCCATCATTAAAAATAAACTATTCTACTTCTTAAGCGGTGAGTATGAGAAGCAATCCATCCCTGGTGTAACCTGGAAACCGAGCACCGATGGTGTTCCGGATCCTGATCTGAACATATCGCGTACCACCGTTGCAGATATGCAGCGTGTAAAAGATTTCCTGATCTCAAAATATAATTATGATCCGGGCAAATATGAAAACTTTGATCCCTTCCAGAATAAGAACCACAAGATACTTGCGCGCATTGACTGGAATATTTCACAAAATAATAAGTTCACCCTGCGTTATAATGATGTTGTTGGAACATCTGACCAGCAAACCAATCCAACCAGCGGACCTCCGAATAATGCAAGGAACTCGGGACGTATCGGCACCCAGAGCTTAGCCTTTTCAAACGCATTCTTTGGCTTCCAAAATACCGTAAGATCAATCACGGGTGAGTTGAACAGCTCTTTCGCAACAAGGTTCTCAAATAAGCTGCTGGCCAGCTACACACACATTCAGGATACCCGCACCAGCCCGTCCTCTCCTTTCCCGTTTGTTGATATATGGTCGGGTGGTGATCAGTATATGACGTTCGGCTATGAACTGTTTACATATAATAATAATGTAGTAAATAATACGCTGAGTCTTACCGATAATCTGACTATTAATCTAAATAGCCATACCCTTACAGCCGGTGTTTCCTTCGACAGGTATTTTTTCCTCAACTCATACATACGTGAAGGAACTTCATATTACAGGTATAACTCAGTAGATGACTTTATCAATGGCGCTGATCCTTCAGGATTCGGTGTTACTTACGGCTATAACGGAGTTGATGCTCCGGGTGCTAAAGCAACATTCGGACTGGGAGCAATTTATGCACAGGATGAATGGTCTGTTCTTCCCAACTTTAAAGTTACCTACGGAGTTCGCTTTGAGAGTCCTTATTACCTGAATAAATTGCAGGATAATCCTGCAGTTGCTGCCCTTACATTTGCCAATGACGAAAAGATGGATTTAGGTACATGGCCAAAAAGTAAAATGCTCATATCTCCGCGTTTTGGATTTAACTGGGACGTAAAGGGTGACCGTTCACTACAGGTTCGCGGTGGGACAGGTTTATTTACCGGACTGCTTCCTTTTGTATGGTTTACGAACCAGCCAACAAACTCGGGCGTGATTCAGGTACCTGAAATCGGATGGGGCCCGGGAAACCCCAACCTTGTCGGACTTGAGTTTAATCCCGATTTCAAGTCATATATCACCAGCAGGCCCGACCTGTTCCCGCAGAGCGCAGGGTCATTGCCAAACGGTTCTTCAGTTGCACAGGTTGGGAAAAGCTTCAAGTTCCCGCAGATATGGCGTTCCAATCTTGCTTTCGATGTTGAACTCCCATGGCAGACTATATTCACAGGTGAGGCAATCTTCTCGAAAGATATAAATGCCATAACTCAAACCAATATTAATGAAGCTGTTACTACAGGAACAATGGCAGGACCCGATAACCGCCCATTTTGGACAAGCAGTACTGTTGCCAAGATAAATAACGGTCTGAATGGTACCCAAAATATCAGCAATGCTATGGAACTCACCAATACAAATGAAGGCTACCAGTATTCTTTAACAGCCCAGTTGACAAAGAATTTCCATAACGGATTTTCAGGGATGTTTGCATATACCTATACTATGGCAAAGGATGTAACCTCTAACCCGGGTTCATCTGCTTATTCTGCATTCTCTTCCAATAGTGCTGTGGGAAGTCTTAATGATCCTGGCCTCAGTTATTCGGGTTTTTCAACTCCTAATAAACTCGTCGGAGCCCTTTCTTACCGCATAGAATATGCAAAAATGTTCGCAACCACATTTTCACTGGTTTACCAGGGTTATCAGCAGGGACGCTGGTCATATACGTATTCTAACGATCAGAATGGCGATGGTGTCGCATCAGACCTGATGTACATTCCTGCTAATGAAAGTGATATTACTTTTGCCGATGCAAGTGGTATGACGGCTGCCGATGAGCAGGCTGCCTTCTGGAATTATGTTCAGAACAATAAATACCTCAAGTCACGCGTAGGTAAATACGCTGAGCGCTTTGGTGAAATTAAGCCATGGATACACCGCTTCGATGCAAAAATAATGCAGGATGTATTTTCAAACTTTGGAAGTGATCATAAATATACTCTTCAGTTTAGTATCGACTTTCTCAATATTGGCAACTTGATTAATGATAAGTGGGGAACATATGCTTTTAACTCGCTTGCCAGCTACGATAATGTACGTCCTCTGACAGTAGTAACAAAGGGCAATGCAACTACAGCACCTGTTTACAAACTTAATGCTACATCACTCGACGACTTTGCAGCAAAAACAACCCTCAGTAAAGATATAAGCACAGGATCTACCTGGGGTTGCCTTTTTGGAGTTCGTCTGATATTCTAAAACTATTTTCACTGTTTAATAAGAGGCTGTCCCATAAGGGCAGCCTCTTTGATTTAAGAGATTTATAAAAAAATTGCAGAAAACACACTAAAGTTCAACCTTATAAAAATCAGGTAAATTCCGCTGAACTTTTACTTGCTGTTATTGTTTCTTTATATAACTACCACTGTTAACATATTAACAGCCAGAGCTATATCTAATAGTTAATAACTATGCAGGCAAATGTTAATAAACTTAAAATTTTACTCTTGCATCGAGAGGTGCGCTTGTTTAATTTAGCAAATACCCGCTCAAAATATCAGTGGGAGTATAATCTCATTAAAATCAGAGAATAACAAAAATATATGGAAGAACTATTTGTCCAGGAATCAGCTATTGCTACAGAAAAAGCAAAAACAGGAACTTCTGCAACAGAAACACAGAAGAAAGCCGAAGGAAAAAACATTGAAAAGTCGAAGAATCGCGGACAAGACAAAGTAGTATATTCTCACGAAGAAGCTGTTGAGGCAAGCATACAGTATTTTAAAGGCGACGAATTAGCCGCAAGGGTATGGGCTAACAAATATGCTTTAAAAGATTCTTACGGAAATTTGTATGAGAAGACACCCGATGATATGCACCACAGGCTCGCTCGTGAAATACACAGGATAGAATTAAAATACAAAAACCCTCTTTCCGAAGATTTGATTTTTGATGTCCTTAAGGACTTTAAGTATATCGTACCCCAGGGAGGGCCCATGACAGGAATCGGTAATGACTATCAGATCGCTTCATTGTCAAATTGCTTCGTTATAGGTAACGATGGCTCTTCCGATTCTTACGGAGGCATAATGAAAATCGATCAGGAGCAGGTACAACTGATGAAAAGAAGAGGTGGCGTAGGACACGATCTTTCACACATCCGGCCTAAAGGAACACCTGTATTAAACAGCGCTCTCACCTCTACAGGTGTCGTTCCATTCATGGAAAGATATTCAAATTCTACCCGTGAGGTTGCGCAGGATGGAAGAAGAGGCGCTCTGATGCTTTCAATTTCAATAAAACATCCCGACTCCGGAAAATTCATTGATGCCAAAATGGAAAGCGGCAAGGTAACCGGTGCAAATGTCTCTGTTAAGCTAACCGACGACTTCATGAAAGCCGTTGAATCAAAATCGCTTTTCAGACAGCAATATCCTATTAATTCAGACAATCCTAAATATGCAAAGGATATTGATGCTGTTCAGCTCTGGAGTAAGATAATCCATAATGCCTGGAAATCAGCAGAACCCGGGGTACTCTTCTGGGACACAATAATCAGGGAGAGCGTTCCCGACTGCTACAGCGATCTGGGATATGCAACCGTTTCAACGAATCCGTGCGGGGAAATTCCTTTATGTCCCTATGACAGTTGCCGGCTACTGGCTATAAACCTCTTTAGCTATGTAAATAATCCTTTTACTGACAATGCTTCATTTGATATTGACTTATATAAGGAACATGTAGGTCTGGCTCAGCGTATGATGGATGATATTATTGATCTGGAGCTTGAAAAGATTGATGTCATCCTTGCAAAGATAAATGCGGATCCTGAAATCGAAGAGATTAAACGTGTTGAAACGAATCTCTGGAGCAATATAAGGAAGAAATCAGAAGAAGGCCGCAGAACCGGTATTGGCATAACAGCTGAAGGCGATATGCTGGCAGGCCTTGGATTGAGATATGGAAGCGATGAAGCAACAAGTTTTTCTGTAGATGTTCATAAAACACTGGCTTTGGAAGCATATAAGGCATCTACATACCTGGCAAAAGAAAGAGGGGCGTTTTCAATATATGATGCTGAACGCGAAACAGGAAATCCTTTTATACTGAGAATGAAAGAGGCTGATCCCGTTATGTATAACAACATGACAAAGTTTGGAAGACGTAATATTGCTCTGCTAACAATAGCGCCAACAGGTACTACCAGCTTAATGACCCAGACGACCTCCGGAATCGAACCGATTTTTTCCACATTCTATAAAAGAAGAAGAAAAGTCAATCCCAATGATCTTGATGTGAAGATTACATTCAAAGATGAGGTTGGTGATTCATGGGAAGAATTTAATGTATTTCATCATAAGTTCGTTGACTGGCTGAGACTCAATAATTACGATCCTGATGAAGTGACCAGGATGGGTGATGAGGAGATAGAAGGCATAATAGCAAAATCGCCTTATTATAAAGCCACAGCAAATGATGTTGACTGGATCGCCAAGGTAAAGATGCAAGGCGCCATTCAGAAATGGGTTGATCATTCAATCAGCGTTACTATTAATCTTCCTGCTGAGGCAAAAGAAGAACTGGTGAGCGAACTGTATCTCACTGCGTGGAAATCGGGATGCAAAGGAGCAACAGTATATCGCGATGGTTCAAGAAACGGCGTTCTTATCGCAGGCAAAACAGAAGTTCACACAGAAAGACCAAAACGTCCAAAATCGCTCGATTGTGATGTTATCAGATTCAGTATCAATGAAGAGAAATGGGTGGCTTTTGTTGGCATGAAAGAAAGCCGGCCATATGAAATCTTCACCGGTATTGCAGATGAAGAGATCTTCCCTATCCCAAAGAGTATAGTAAAAGGGAAAATCATTAAAATGAAGAACGAAGACGGTACCACAAGATATGACTTTCAGTATACCGACAAGATTGGTTATAAAAAGAATATCGAAGGGCTTTCACATATGTTCAAACCCGAATTCTGGAATTATGCAAAATTAATATCCGGAGTATTGCGACACGAGATGCCAATTCAGGATGTAGTTAATCTGGTAGCATCACTAAATCTCGACAGTGAGTCAATTAACAACTGGAAGAATGGTGTTGAAAGAGCCCTTAAGAAATATATACCTAACGGTACAAAAGCTAAAGGGAAATGTGGTGAATGTGGTTCTGAAAATCTTGTTTATGAAGAAGGATGTCTGATCTGCAAAGATTGCGGATCTTCGAAATGCGGGTGACACTTCGGCAGGCTCAGGTAAATGTATGGGGTCCCAGAACTACGGGGAATTATCATAAATCAGCAGGTGCTCTTCGGAGCACCTTTTTTATGCATTATCGCACATAATATAGCCCCTCTGTCTTTGCAGACAACCAGATCTTTCATGAATAACCCTTTGGATTTTCCAAATGCCATTCTTAAATACTGTTTTATTTTAGTGTAAATGAATTTTGTAACAGGGGTCAGTGAGAAGACCAGCTGTATATAAGGCTTCAGATCGGATTTGGACCTTGATGCATGAATATTGAGCTCTCCGGCAGAATTAAAAATTGAATTTGAATAGGGTCCGTTACGGTGGTTTTTTAATCCCATTACTTTATAGTTTTCTTTATAAAATCTGGTAAAATCGACAAAGTCTATACTCAGAGATGACGCAGCCGCCATGTACCTCATTGAATCCTCGCTGAAACACCAGCAATGAACAGGTGGCAGTTCCGTTGGCCAGATTATATTTTCAGGGAACAATGATTTGTTTGGTGTCGTTATAATTGCCATCCCTCCGGACTTCAGCAACCTTTTAACATATCCAATAAAATTAAGTGGGTCTTTTATGTGTTCTATAACTTCAATCAAAATCACAACATCAATTGAACCTTCATTTGATTGCGCATATTTCGAAAGTTCAGCACAAATATAATGATCACCAAACGCTACTTTTGCCTTATCCACAGCAGTCTGAGAGATATCCAGTCCGGTTGCATCGTACCCTCTTTTTATCAGAGAATAGGTAAGGTAACCTAACCCGCTTCCAATATCCAGGATTTTTACTTGTTTTTTATTCTTTTCATATACAGATAAAGCTTCCTTTATTCCCCAATAAGCCTCAGATGTCTCTGTCAGATAGTCAAAAGGCTTCGGAAATTTTTTAATAACCTTTAAATATTTCCAATAACGGTTATACCCTGGAACTTTGTCTCCGTTTTTGTAGATATTTTCATACAAAACAGAGGTATCAACATCAGGAAGAGAAAATGAAGTATTGCATTCCGGGCATTTGTATATGCTGAATCTGAATGGTTCCTGATAGCCAGGGTAATTGTTGTGAATTAATTCAGCATTACCTTTACATAAAATGCATTTTGTTCTGCTTTCCGTCATTTTGAGTTCAGTATACTTTTCTATTTGATAACTCCAAGCTCTTTACCTATTTTTCCGAAAGCCTGTATTGCTTTATCCAGATGTTCCTTTTCGTGCGCGGCTGAAAGTTGTACTCTTATCCTTGCCTGACCCTTAGGTACTACCGGAAAATAAAATCCAACGACATACACACCTTCTTTGAGCAGTCTGGCAGCAAAATCCTGGGATAATCGTGCTTCATAAAGCATTACAGCACAGATTGCCGATTTTGTTGGCTTTATATCGAAGCCAAGCTTTTTCATGCCTGCAATAAAATATTCAGAATTGTAATGTAGTTTGTCCTGAAGCTCATTTGTCTCTGTCATCATATCAATCATTCTGATACCTGCAGCTGCTACCATGGGAGGGATAGAATTTGAAAAAAGATAAGGTCTCGACCTTTGCCGGAGCATTTCGATTATCTCTTTCCTGCCGGTAGTAAACCCTCCGATAGCACCTCCAAAAGCTTTTCCAAGTGTGCCTGAAATAATTTCTACTTTCCCTTTCAGATTAAATAATTCCGTTACGCCTCTTCCTGTTTTACCAACTACACCTGCTGAGTGAGATTCATCAACCATTACCATGGCATTGTATTTTTCTGCCAGTACAACAATTTTGTCGAGAGGGGCAACATTCCCATCCATAGAAAAGACTCCATCGGTAACGATAAGCCTGAAACGTTTATCCTTAGCCAGCCTGAGCTGCTTCTCCAGATCTGCAGTATCAGCATTCTCATATCTGTAACGCTCAGCTTTGCACAAACGCACTCCATCAATTATTGAGGCATGGTTAAGTGAATCGGAAATAATTGCATCCTCCTCAGTAAGCAGGGGCTCAAATACACCTCCGTTTGCATCGAAACATGCTGCATAAAGGATAGTGTCTTCTGTGCCAAAGAATTCTGCGATTTTTTCTTCCAGCTGTTTGTGAAGATCGGTGGTCCCGCAAATAAACCTTACCGACGACATACCATAACCATGATCATCCAATGCCCCTTTCGCAGCTTCAATCAACGATGAATTATTTGATAGTCCGAGATAATTATTTGCACAGAAATTAAGTACTTTTTGTCCGGTATTCAGTTCAATTTCAGCACCCTGAGGAGAAACTATAATCCGTTCGTTTTTGTAGAGTCCGGCTTCTTTAATCTCTTTCAGAAGCAAATCAAGGTGATCTTTATAATTTGAGTACATGATTTATATTTTTAGTCTGTAAAGGCTGTAAAGTTTGTAAAGTCCATAAAGTCTGTAAAGTCTATAAAGTCTGTAAAGTCTGTAAAGTCTATAAAGTCTGTAAAGTCTGTAAAGTTTGTAAAGTCCTGACTTTCGACTTTATGGACTTTATATACTCTTAATCCCAGCTTAGAATGACTTTTCCACAGTTACCTTTTTCCATCTCGTCGAATCCTTTCTGGAAATCGTCGATATGGAAACGGTGTGTAATCACAGGATTTAAATCTATGCCGCCAATTATCATCTGTTCCATCTTGTACCATGTTTCCCACATTTCCCTGCCATATATGCCTTTCAGGGTTATTGCCTTAAAAATTATATCACTCCATGGCACTTCGAAGTTCGAAGGCAGAATGCCGAGAAGGGATATACTTGATCCATTATACATATTGTGCAGCATGTCGACGAAGGCTTTTGGAGAGCCAGACATTTCGAGACCAATGTCAAATCCTCTTATGCCAAGTTTATTACGGGCGTCAGAAATGGTTTCTCCCCTGGAAGGATTCACAGTTAGTGTAGCACCCATTTTCTTTGCGATCTCCAGACGTGAATCGCTAAGATCGCTGGCAACAATAAATCGTGCACCGGCGTATTTCGCTATTGCCACTGCCATGCTGCCAATCAGACCTGATCCTGTAATCAGCACATCTTCACCAAGTAACGGAAATGATAATGCAGTATGAGTTGCATTTCCAAACGGATCCATTATGGCAGCCCACTCATCAGGTATTCTGTGATCAAGGGGAATAACATTGGTGGCCGGCACCTTAACATATTCTGCAAATGAACCATCAATATGAACTCCTATCCCAACGGTATTTTCGCACACATGTTCCTTACCGCGACGGCAGTTTCTGCAATGACCACACGCCAGATGTCCTTCACCGGTAACCCTCTCGCCTATTTTAAGATTAGTTACTCCTGCTCCCATAGCAGCAATATATCCCATATACTCATGGCCAATCACCATTGGCGTTTTTATTGTTTTTTGCGACCAGGTGTCCCATTCATATATATGGAGATCGGTGCCACAGATTGCTGATTTTTTCACATTAATAATAACATCATTAAGTCCGGCTTCCGGAATCGGAACTTCCTGCATCCATAATCCCTTTTCAGGGCGGGCTTTAACAAGAGCTTTCATCTTATTCATAGTATCTAAAATAACCAAATCATTGATTTACTCGTTTTCCTTGATTCGCTGGCTTGCAGAGAGCGAAGAAAATCAATTTACTCCCCTTGAGGCCGGGGTAAAGAAATTGATTTTCAAGCTACCCATGCGTACAGAACAATTTTACCCCGCTAAATTACTACAATTAAGGCTTTAAAACCTGACTTTCGTTATACTCCTGGCAAAAATTGCTTTTAACAGTGAACATAAATGATATTAGGGCGTCAACAATGTATGACGCGCAGTGGAAAATAAACACTTTGTCTATCTTTGTTGAATTGTTAATCGATGTATCATTTTTATGGAACGAGTACGGGTACGTTTTGCCCCAAGTCCTACGGGACCATTGCATATCGGTGGTGTAAGAACCGCTCTTTATAATTATCTTTTTGCCAGGAAGAATGGGGGAACATTTATTTTAAGAATTGAAGATACTGATCAGGCCAGGTTTGTTGAAGGTGCTGAGGAATATATAATGGAGTCGCTGGAATGGTGCGGAATAAAAGTGGAAGAAGGTATCAGGGAAGGTGGCAATTATGGTCCTTACCGGCAGAGCGACAGGAAAGAAATATACAGGCAATATGCTGATAAGCTAATAGAAATTGGGGATGCATATTTTGCTTTTGATACACCAGAAAATCTTGAAGCTCTCCGTACTGAATCGGAAAAGAGTGGAAAGACATTCATATATAATGCTTCGATAAGAGAAAAGCTTAATAATTCCCTGGCTCTTCCTGAGACTGAATGGCGTGAAAAACTAGATAGGGGCGAGCATTTTGTAA
>JBBRSO010000105.1:0-10649 GCA_038245405.1 Bacteroidales bacterium | reverse complement strand
TCACCTTCAGGATAATCTCGAAACAGTAACTGTGAATATTCAGTCCGATCTCCCTGATCCCGAAGAATCTCTTATCAATCATCAGAAGGTTGCGGCTCTTAAGGATGTTGTGAATCAGCTTAAACCAAGATACAAATCACTAATTGAACTGCGGTACTATAAGGAATATTCATACGAGGAAATATCTTCAGAGCTTAACCTGCCAATTGGCACGGTGAAAGCACAACTTTTCAGGGCGAAGACATTGTTATATAATATCCTAATCAAAACAGAGAACAGGTAGTGTCAGAGAGCGAATTAAGCTATTTTCCCTTATTATCAGATATTCAGAAGGACCGGCTGCTCCAGCTGCGAACAATATACAACAGGTGGAACAGCATGATCAATGTAATATCGAGGAAAGACATGGAGAATTTTTTCATACATCATGTCCTTCATTCAATGTCAATAGCAAAAGTTATTGATTTTTTACCCGGAACCCGTGTACTTGATGTCGGAACCGGAGGCGGTTTTCCCGGAATTCCACTTGCCATACTCTTCCCTGAATCACATTTCACCCTGGTTGATTCTATTGAAAAAAAGATAAAAGTTGTAAAAGGAGTTACCGATGAACTCGGACTGAAAAATGTTTTACCGGTTCGTGAAAGAATTGAGGATGAAAAGGCAACATTTGATTTTGTTATAAGCAGAGCTGTAACAGGCTTCCCTGAATTTGTAAAGCTCACTTCAAAAAACATAGCAAAAACCGGAAACAATAAACTACCAAACGGGATTTTTTGTCTTAAAGGTGGTGATCTGGATGAAGAGCTATCGGAATTTAAGGGAAAGGTGAAGATCTGGCCGATTAAAAACATTTTTAGCGAATCATTTTTTGAAACAAAAGTGATTGTCTATCTGTCCGTTTGATTTTTTTTAAAAAAAACACTGTAGGGGTTTTTATATTTCAAAAAAGTACTACATTTGCATTCTCAAATTAGAAGTTAGTCAACAAATACAACGAAAAGATGAAAAGGACATACCAACCATCGAGAAGGAAGAGAGTAAATAAGCATGGTTTCAGGGAAAGGATGTCGACACCGAACGGCAGAAGAGTTCTTGCTTCACGCAGGGCAAAAGGCAGAAAAAAACTTTCAGTAACACCTGAGCTCAAACTTAAAGGATAAAAATATTTTTTTTGATATTCAGAGGTGTCTTTTCAGGGACGCCTTTTTTGTTTTTATATTACCTTTACGCACCCATTAATTCAGATGTATGCAAAATTTACTCTCCAACATAGACGATAAAGAAATAAGAGTCATATCCGATAAGATAATGGATAACATCCGGCTAACACCACAGGATGGCCTTTATCTTTATAAACACGCTGACCTCCCCGTCCTGGGATTACTTGCTGGAATTGTAAGAAGAAAATTAAATGGCAACCTTGCCTATTACAACCGGAATTTTCATATTGAACCAACAAATATTTGTATCTATAATTGCAGGTTTTGTTCATATCACAAACCTGAAGGCGATCCCGACAGCTGGGAATACAGTATCGATGAGATGCTTGATATAGTGAAGAGTTTTGACAATAAAGCTGTTACTGAAGTGCATATCGTTGGAGGAGTTCATCCTTCATACGATCTTCACTACTGGGGGACCCTCATAAAAAGAATTAAAGAACACCGGCCTTCCCTTCATGTAAAGGCTTTTTCGGCAATTGAACTCGATCATATGATAAACAGAGCCGGGCTGCCGCTCAAAGAAGGACTTGCTATCTTAAAAGAATACGGGCTCGATTCCATCCCCGGCGGCGGTGCAGAAATTTTTGATGAGGAGCTCCGGAAAGCTATCTGCGATGAAAAGTCATCATCAGATCTATGGCTCGAAATTCATGAAACAGCTCATAGATTAGGTATTCCCTCAAATGCCACCATGCTATACGGGCATATTGAAACTTATGCTCATCGCATCGATCATATGGAGAGATTACGAAACCTACAGGATAAAACAGGAGGCTTTAATGCTTTTATTCCTCTTAAGTATAAAAAGTCGAATAACAGCATGTCATACCTGGGTGAGGTGAATACAATTGAAGATCTTCGGAACTATGCAGTCGCACGTTTGTATCTCGATAATTTCCCTCATATAAAAGCCTACTGGCCTATGACAGGTAAAGAGGCCGCTCAATTGTCTCTTTCTTTTGGAACTGACGATATGGATGGCACTATTGATGATACAACAAGAATTTATTCAATGGCAGGCTCAAAAGAGGAAAACCCCGCAATGAGTTCCGATGAGATCTGCGATCTGATACGGCAATCCGGTTTCGTTCCTGTAGAAAGGGATTCTCTCTATAAACCGATAATTGATCCGGCTCACCCCTAGAAAGATTTTAATAGTGCAGTAAGGAGAATTCAGGATAAAATGGTTATAATTTTATCAGTACCTTTGCGTTATTAGTAATGTTCAATCCTGTTATATGACCTTAAAAGAATTTCTCCTGAGCAAAGTTTTCTTCAAAAATCTTGGTATTGCAATTGCCATAATGGTTGGTTCGGTACTCGTCTTACTGTTATGGATGAATTTATATACACGGCACGGACAGGCAAGGCCGGTGCCGAATTTTGTAGGACTGACTATGGAACAAACAATTCAGCTGGCCAAAAAGAACCGTCTCAGGTTTATAGTGATTGATTCAATTTACACTACAACGGTAGCACGCGGATGTATAGCTGAACAAAATCCAAAGCCCGGATTCAAGGTAAAGAAATGGAGGAATATAGTTCTGACCATCAATGCATTCCATCCTCAGATGGTAGCCATGCCAGATCTGGTTGATCTGCCCTTTAAACAGGCTAAAGCTCTGATTGAAAGTTCGGGCCTTGAGGTCGGTATGTTGAAATACAGGCCTGATCTGTCGATAGGCATTGTCATAAACCAGCTATACAATGGGAAGAATGTGCCCGAAGGAGATTCCATACAAATAGGATCAGTGATTGATCTGATTCTTGGAAAAGGACTAAGCAATGAGAGGACAAATATTCCTTATCTGCTTGGGATGAAACTCGATCCTGCCAGGAATAAAATTCAGATCTCTTCCCTTAATCTTGGTACTTTCATATACGACAATACCATAAAAAACAAAGCTGATAGTGTGAATGCATTCGTATATAAGCAAAACCCTGGTTATAGTAATGACGCTTCACTTCAGATGGGTTCTTCAATTTATCTCTGGCTTACAGTGGATTCTGCAAAACTTCACACTTCTCCCGTAATTACAGAACCAGATTCACTGGACCCTGTAATAACCGACAATAAGCCGAACTGATAAAATGTATAAAAGAACTATCCTATATATACTTCTTTTTTATGCATGTCTGACCTCTGCTTCAGCGCAGGAAGTTGTTACCGGTCTGCAATCAAATAGTCTCATAAAAAAAAATAATGTGATTTTCGAAAGCAAAGGTCTCAATGCCGGGGAAACCATTGAATTACCATTTTTCGATGATTTTTCAGGGCAATCAGTTTTTCCTGACACTAAAAAATGGTTCGACAATTTTGTATTCATAAACAATACTTATTCCGACAAACAGATAACAGCCGGCATTGCAACATTTGATGCTCTTGATAATACAGGTAAAATGTATGCAAATGCTGCAATCACAGGTTTTCAGGCTGACAAGCTCACCTCACAACCCATAAATCTTAATTACACGGCTGCTGATAATATCTTCCTCAGTTTTTTTTATCAGCCCGGAGGTTTGTCTGACCCTCCGGAACCAAGAGACAGTCTTACACTACAGTTTTTTGCTCCTGTTGAGAATGCATGGTATTCGGTATGGAGAGCAAATGGGTCCAGTGATCAGAAATTTAAACCGGCTATAATCAGAATTGACAACAACAGGTATCTTCAGAAAGGATTCCGGTTCAGGTTTATAAACTATGCCAGTCTGAGTTCAAACCTGAGCGACCCCTCAATGGTGGGAAACTGTGATATCTGGAATCTCGATTATGTCGTTCTTAACAAAAACAGAAATGCCGGCGATACAGTTTTTGCTGATGTAGCCTATACTCTTCCGCTTCGGTCACTTCTAAAAAGTCATGAAGCGATGCCGTGGAAGCAATTTCTTCAGGTCTACCTTCAGGAGATGGGGTCTTCATTTCCTGTGCATTACCGTAACAATGACACGATCACACGGAATGTGACACGTAACTTTGAGATATGGGATGTCTATAAAAACCAACTGGTGCACTCATTTTCAGCCGGTGCCACAATAATCCAGCCCCTAACCAGTGTAGATTACAATGCAAACCTGGTCTATACTTTCAGTTCAACAAACACCGATTCAGCGCTTTTCAGGGTTAAGGCGATACTGAAGACCGATAATTTCGACCCAAAAAGCAATGATACATTAGTTTATTACCAGACGTTTAAGAATTATTTTGCATTTGATGATGGAACATCCGAAGGCGGATATGGGGTAAACGGACTGGGTTCAAAAAATGCAATGGTTGCCTATAAATTCTTCTCATATATTCAGGATACTCTAAGAGCGATACGAATCTGCTTTAATGATAGTTATCTTGAGGCAAACAAACGGGCTTTCGATCTGATGGTATGGGGCAATGACAATGGATCACCCGGTGATATTTTGTATACAAAGGAGGAAGTAATGGTAGAACAGGGAAATGCGATCAACGGTTATTATACCTACACTATTCCCGAAGGTGTTCCGGTAAATGGTACCTTCTATGCAGGATGGAGGCAACGTTCAGAATCATTCCTTAATGCTGGTTTTGACATTAACACTCCTAATGCCGGTAAGCAATTCTACTGGCTAAATGGCGAGTGGCGTCAATCGCAGTTCGAAGGAAGCTTAATGATCAGACCTGTTGCAGGCTCTCCTTTGATTGTTACATCTATTGAGGACCCGCGGATCTCACCGAAAAACAAATTGAAATTCTGGCCAAATCCGGCTAAGGATTATATTAGTATTGAACAGGGCGAATTGCAATTATACGAAACATCATATATCACGATTACTGACCTTAACGGCCACGAATTGCTAAAAGTTCCATTTAGTGAAAGAGTAGATATATCATCGCTTCATGAGGGTATGTATATTCTTACAATAAGCACCAAAGGCCAGGCTGTAGGATACAGCAGGATAATCAAAATAAGGTAAAACCAAATAATGACAGAAGAAGAATCAGGCGAACAGCAAGAGCTCTTTGAACATTTCCGTTTTAAGGCAGATCCGCGTCAATCATTACTGAGGATTGATAAATTCCTGACCGACAGGATTGAGAATGCTTCACGTACACGCATTCAGAATGCAGCAAATGCCGGGAACATACTGGTTAATAATAGTCCCGTAAAGCCAAATTACAAGATTAAGCCCGGTGACATTATACAGGTAGTTTTACCAACGCCTCCGAGAGATATAGAACTCATTCCGGAGAATATACCACTAAATATAGTTTATGAGGATGATGATGTTCTGGTAGTCAATAAAGAACCGGGGATGGTTGTTCATCCTGCACATGGTAATTACACAGGCACTCTTGTAAATGCTCTTATGTGGCATTTTA
This sequence comes from Bacteroidales bacterium, assembly GCA_038245405.1. Classification (GTDB taxonomy): domain Bacteria; phylum Bacteroidota; class Bacteroidia; order Bacteroidales; family VadinHA17; genus LD21. Next base: position 5,072 of record JBBRSO010000105.1, on the reverse strand, counting down.
AAGATCTCCCTCTCTTCAATTCGGGGGAGAGCAGACCAGGATTAGTGCACAGGCTCGATAAGAATACTTCAGGTATTCTGGTAATAGCAAAGAATGAATATGCTCTCAACCGGCTCTCGAAACAGTTTTATGACCGTACCACAGACAGGAGATATTATGCCCTGATCTGGGGAATGCCCGACACTATGGAAGGTACGATAACAGGTAATGTTGGCAGAAGTATAAAAGACAGGAAAGTTATGCAGGTATTTAAAGATGGTACCGAGGGGAAGAATGCCATAACACATTATAAGGTACTTGAGGATCTTGGATATATTTCCCTTATCGAATGTAAGCTTGAAACCGGGAGAACGCATCAGATAAGGGTTCATTTCAGTCACATAAAACATCCACTTTTCAACGATGCTGAATATGGTGGTGACCAGATCCTGAAAGGAACAACATTCACAAAATATCAGCAGTTCATCAGAAATTGCTTTAGCATCTTACCACGGCAGGCCCTTCATGCCAAATCTCTGGCGTTCAATCATCCTGTTTCAGGGAAAAGACTCTCCTTTGATTCAAATCTGCCCGATGATATGATGCAGGTCATCGAAAAGTGGCGAAAATATATCTCCGGAAGAGACTCTATCGATTAGCAGACTCTTCCCTTATTATTACTTTTTACTTTTATCTTTTTACTTTTGTCTTTTATCTTTTGTCTTTTATCTTTTGTCTTTTATCTTTTGTCTTTTATCTTTTACCTTCCCCTACCAGCTTCCACCTGCGCCGCCGCCACCAAAACTACCGCCGCCGAAACCACCGAAGCCGCCTCCGCCTCCACTGCCACCGCCACCGGAAAATCCGCCCCAACTTCCGCCGGAACCACGTCCTGAATTCATCATTCCTAACAGCATCCAGAACGGCAATCCGCTTGTACTGATATGTTTGTTATTTGAATTCCCTGAGTTTTTTGACATGATGATGATTATTATTATAATAAAAATTATCAGTCCAAAAGGCAGAGGTGAGTCTGATCCTTTTTTTGCTCTCTTGTCATAATCCGCGGCTGAATATTCGCCCCTGGCCAAAGCCATCAATGTATTTGTGCCTTTGTCGAGACCTCCGTAATAATCGCCGTTTTTGAATGAAGGAATAATTTCCCTGTCAACAATTTCAGCACAGGTTATATCAGGTATTGCTCCTTCAAGTCCATAACCTGTTGCAATCTGTACTTCTCCACGTGAATCAGAAGTTTTTGGCTTAACAAGGATAAGGATTCCGTTATTATGACTCTTTTTGCCTATGCCCCACTTTTCGGCCAGCTGTTGTGCAAAATCTGATTTGTCATATCCTCCCAGTGAGGGTACAATAACAACTGCTATTTGAGTAGATGTTGAATCGTTAAATGAAACCAGTTTACGTTCCAGATTATTTACCTCATCCGGTTTAAGCATATTTGCAAAATCGTTTACAAGATGCGGAGGAACAGGCCTGTCGGGGATCTTTTGAGAGAAACCATTGGTTATTGAGAACGCTAATAACAGGACTGAAACCGTCAACAAATACAAACCTCTTTTCATTACTATTTCCCCTTTATTTGCTGAATGAAATTTCATCTGATAGCTCATTCACATCATCTTCACAGCAAGGAAAATATTTTTTTAACTCATTCCCTGCCATAAGTATCCCTTCAGACAAACCTTCAGTAAATTTACCTTCCTTGAAATTCTTACCGAGGAGGTCGCTGATCTCATTCCAGAAACCTGCTGGCACTTTTGAGTTTATTCCTGCATCGCCTATAATGGCAAATTTTCTGTCGTTAATGGCAAGATAGAAAAGTACTCCGTTACGTTCAGCAGTTTTATACATCCCAAGCTTTTTGAATAGCCATGCTGCTCTGTCGAGTATATCAACTTTCAAAGATGATTCGATATGAACCCTTATTTCGCCCGAAGTTGCTTTTTCAGCCTCTTTAACAGATGCAAGGATCTGAGCCTGTTGTTCTTTCGAAAAGAACGATGAAGCTTTCATTTTATATGTCTGATTATAATATTAGAATTGTACTGAAGGTGCTTTTTCAGCTCCTTTTTCAGCTTCAAAATATGGTTTTGCCTGGAATGAAAACATGCCTGCCAGGAAGTTTTGTGGAAATCTCCTGATAAATGTATTATAAGTTAAAGCCACATCATTGAATTTTTTTCTTTCTACGGAAATTCTGTTTTCCGTTCCTTCCAGTTCAACCTGAAGATCTCTGAAGTTTTGTGTTGCCTTCAGTTCAGGATACTGCTCAACAACAACCATCAGTCGCGACAAGGCAGATGAAACCTGACCCTGTGCTGCCTGAAACTGCTGCATATTTTCGGCTGTCATTTTTGTAGGATCAATTGTTACTGAAGTCGCTTTTGATCTGGCTTCAATAACCTGTGTAAGAGTTGTCTGTTCAAAGTTAGCTGCTCCTTTTACTGTATTTACAAAATTCGGAATAAGATCAGATCTGCGCTGATACGCTGTTTCAACATTGCCCCACTGGCTCGTGACCGATTCCTGCATTGTAACCATCCCATTATATCCTTTCGAAGCCCAAAGGCCTATCACAATTACAACAAAAGCGATAGCAATAATTGGAATCAAAATACCTTTTTTCATTTTTGTTAGTTTTTATAATTTCAGGACAAAGGTAATACATAAGTGGCTTATCCATTCATTCAGAATGGAATAAATTAAGAAGAACTTACACAGAGAGTCACGGAGAACCACAGAGAGCCATAGTGAATTTGGAAGAGGCCCCCTTTCCACGTTTTCTTTGCCTAGCAACCCTCAAAACCCGCAATTGGGGGGCTATTCCCGCCTTGAACTTTTTAGAGTCCCCATACTGAGAATGTCGAAGAGACATTTAGAAGAGAAAATTAAGGCATTTTTTGAATGAAAGATGCCGGAGGCATCAAAGTCCAATATCCATGGGTAACACCCATGGTAGATGAGCGGGATGAAAATCCAACACCGGAGGTGTTGAAGAGAAATAACTCAGGTAAATTCTTTTAGGTCGACGGTTATGAGATTCAGACTGATTTTTGATTATTTTTGGTTGAATTATAAAACACTTATGAAGACTATCGCTATTGTTGCAGGAGGTGACTCTTCGGAATATGAGATTTCCGTAAAAAGCGCTGAAGAGGTTAGTAAGATCCTGTCCTCAGGATATATAACTTACGTCATCTTAATACGTGGGGCAAACTGGTTCTGGGAGGATAAGAAAGGACGCTATGTGAATATCGACAAGAATGATTTTAGTCTGACACACGATGATAAAAAGATAAAATTTGATGGCGTTTTTGTTGCCATACATGGCACCCCCGGAGAAAACGGATTGCTTCAGGGCTATTTTGATATGCTGGGCCTGCCATATACAAGCTGCAATGCATTCTGTTCTGCACTTACATTCAATAAACAGGCATGCAAGCTTTTCCTTAAAGAATATGATATCACAATGGCCAATGCCGTCCTTATCAGGAAAGGCGAAAATTACAACCTGAAAAATATAATCAGCGTGATTGGTCTGCCCTGCTTTGTAAAGCCAAATGACAGCGGCTCAAGCTTTGGGGTAACGAAAGTGAAGGAGGAATCGCAGATCTTGCCTGCCATAGAAGCCGCATTTAAAGAAAGCCGCGAAGTACTCATCGAATCATTTATGAAGGGCCGTGAGGTTGCTTGTGGAGTCTTCAAAAGCGAAAATATGACAAGAGTACTCCCCGTAACTGAAATAATAAGTAAAAATGAATTTTTTGATTATGAGGCGAAATATACTCCCGGAAGATCTGAGGAAGTTACCCCTGCAGAAATGCCAACATCTGTTACAGGAGAAATTCAGAAAATAAGTAAGTTCGTGTATGAGCTTCTTGGATGTAATGGAATTGTAAGAGTCGATTTTATTATAATCGATGACAAACCCTTCTTCCTCGAGATAAATAGTATCCCGGGTATGACAAAAGAAAGTCTTGTGCCAAAGCAAGCCCTGGCAGCGGGGATGACCCTTGAAGAACTATATTCATCGGTGGTGGAGGAAATGTGGGTTCGATTCCCTGGCTAACCTAAGCGCACTGGTAGTCGTATAGTACTTGGTGATCATACCAGGCACTTCCCAGTCAGGAAGCTTTCCTGCTTTAAGATACTCCAGATAGTTCTTCATTACCTCGCCAAAGTGTTCTTCGTGCGATACCCTGTATTTTGCGGAGATAACTATCTTTAGAGCATCCTTACCAATCTTTTCTACGCCCACACTATCGTAAGGAGTTGTCTGCAAAGCTGTCTTCAATCGCGACATGAATACGTTAAGGTCTTCACCTTTAATATTTTCCACATAAAGCACCGGTAAATATTTTTCCTCCTGACCCTGTTTGATCGATAGATCACATTTTGTTCCGCGCATAACCGAATAATGGGTATCGCCACCTCCCACCGTTGCTTCAAACTTCCATTCTACTGAAACTTTTGCATAGCATCCTTTTATCTTATACACCATCTCTCCGTTTGCAAAAACATTCAGACTACCATTTTTAATGTCCTTCTGAAGAAAATCAGGAAACTCATCAAGGCCGGTAACTTTCTTAAACTCTTCTTTTGATATCGGAGTAGTCCATCGTCTTGCATTTATCACTGAAATATCTGAAGGATTGAGGATTTGCTCAGGGAAACACTCCCACTGGATCAGATCAACAAGATGTGTAGTTACATCTACAATTCCCTCACCCTGTTGCTGAACATCAAAATACCAAGCAGGTCGCTGCAATGGCTTCCCTGATACCGTCTTTGAAAAATGATGTATGCTAATTTTCGTAACCGCCGGCAGATCCTTGCTTCCGGCTACAAGTGATCCGAAAATCTCACTCTTTTGTGAGAGTAATTTCTGGAGTATAGTCGTTACTTCAAACCTTTCTGTCATGATATCGTAGAGAAGAACACCCTTTTCATTTGCGGTTTTGAAGTCGTTTTGGAGAGCAGGAAAATCTTCGGGACTGATGATCATCGGCTTATCAGAAAGTACATTGAACCCTTCGCCGACAGACTTTGTGATATATTCTGCTTTTTTCCTG
>JBBRSO010000104.1:0-10661 GCA_038245405.1 Bacteroidales bacterium | reverse complement strand
GGTAAACATCATAGCTCTCGCCGTCAGGTTTCTTGTTCTTTGCGCACCATCCGTATAATGGATTGTTCTTCCATTCCCATAATGCATCGTCGTATGATGACTGCTGCACATATTTATTCCTGTCAGGCTCAGGCTTCCTCATCATATTTGTCAGATATTGCCTGAGATATGTCGCAAGACCGGAATTATGATCTTCCATCCTGAATATCACCTCAATCGGCAACTTCTTTACCGAATCTGCCACTTCAGACGTAATATATCCATATTTTTCCATTTGCGAAAGGACGGTATTCCTCCTTTGTAGCATAAGTTCAGGATTTCTTACAGGGTTATATCTTGTCGAAGCTTTCAGCATTCCAACTAAAACAGCAGCCTGTTGCAGATTTAATGAATCGGGTGTGGTGTTGAAGTATACTTTGGCAGCTGACTTAATACCAATAGCGTTGTAACTGAAATCAAACTTGTTCAGGTACATCGTAAGTATCTCTTCCTTTGTATAGCTACGTTCAAGCCTGAGGGCTGTCTGCCATTCTTTGAATTTTGAAACCCCCAGTTTAATTTTCTTCATAAAAGAGGAGTTCCTTGCAGTGTCTCTTGGATAAAGTTGTTTAGCAAGTTGCTGGGTGATAGTGCTCCCTCCTCCTGTACTCTGACCAAGTAGTACGGTTCTTATTGCAGCACGACCAAGACCTTTGATATCAACTCCTGAATGCCTGTTATATCTAATATCCTCCGTAGCAATAAGTGCATTTGTAAGGAATGGTGATAAATCTTTATATTCTGTCCAGGTCCGGTTCTCAATACTGATTTTTCCCAGTAGCACCCCGTCTTCGGAAATGACTTCAGCCGCAAGGTAGTATTCAGGGTTCTCAAGCTCTGCGAAAGACGGCATTGGTCCAAGCTTCTCCCTTGAAATCAATATAAATAATAATATGACTACAAAGAGTGGAAAAAGAAAGATCGACCAGAGCCAGATCAGGTATTTTTTGTTGTTTGTATTGCCTTTCATTTATATTGTGTGTTTGGTCCAAAATTAGTAAAATATAAAGAAACTTAACGGTTTATTTTGTGGTTTGGTACCTAATTGATTTACTTTGTCGTCTGAAAAAAGAATAAATATCTGCTGTGATGATCGAAAATCTTGTTATTGTTGAGTCGCCTGCAAAGGCTAAGACCATTGAGAAGTTCCTGGGAAAAGATTTCCGCGTGGTATCGAGTTTCGGGCATATAAGAGATCTGGCTAAAAAGAACCTCGGTATTGACATAGAAAATAATTTTGCCCCCGACTATGAAGTTCCTAAAGAAAAAGCTAAAGTTGTAAGTGAACTAAAGAAAGCAGCCTCCGGCTCAAAGAATATCTGGATCGCCTCTGACGAGGACCGTGAAGGGGAAGCCATTGCCTGGCATCTTGTAAGCGTACTGAAACTCGATCTTTTAACAACTAAAAGAATCGTATTCCATGAAATTACCAAGGAAGCTATCTCTAATGCCATTGAGAATCCGAGACATGTAGATATGAATCTTGTTAATTCGCAACAGGCTCGTCGTATCCTCGACAGGATTGTCGGCTTTGAGATATCCCCTGTATTGTGGAAAAAGGTACAACCCGCTCTTTCAGCAGGAAGGGTGCAGTCGGTTGCTGTACGCCTGATTGTAGAAAGGGAACGGGAAATAATCGCCTTTGAGTCAGAATCTGCATTCAGAGTAACTGCGGTTTTCAATATCGAGTCAAAGGATAGCGAGAATGCCACACTCAGGGCTGAAGCTTCAAAAAGATTTACTGATGTAAACGAAGCTTTGAAATTTCTGGAATTATGCAACAATTCGAAATATTCAATCGGCAACATAAGCATTAAGCCCGGAACCCGATCACCTGCTCCACCTTTTACAACATCAACACTCCAGCAGGAGGCTTACAGGAAACTTGGCTTTTCTGTTGCCCAGACAATGGCAGTAGCACAAAAGCTTTACGAATCCGGTAAGATAACTTACATGAGGACAGACTCAACAAACCTCTCAAATCTTGCTCTTGTTAAAGCTAAAGAGATGATCACCTCCGAATATGGTGAGAACTACTCAAAAACCCGCCAGTTTAAGACAAAGTCCAAAGGAGCTCAGGAAGCTCACGAAGCTATCCGTCCGGCTTATCTCGATAATCCTGAAACAGCTGGAAGTTCTAACGAAAAACGACTTTATGAATTGATCTGGAAACGTACTGTTGCATCCCAGATGGCTGATGCCCTGATCGAGAAGACATCAATTGCAATTGATATGACCAACTCGCCCGTAACATTCCAGGCAAACGGCGAAGTAATTAAATTTGATGGATTCCTGAGAGTTTACACCGAATCTACCGATCAGGAGAACCTGGATGAGGACAGATATGTCATCCCTCCTGTTACTAAGGGTATGCCGCTTTCATATGATAGTATTACCGCAACTCAGAAGTATACAACTCCTCCTCCAAGATATACTGAGGCAAGTCTTGTTAAAAAGCTCGAGGAACTGGGAATAGGACGTCCTTCAACTTATGCGCCAACTATATCGACAATACAAAACAGGGGATACGTATCGCGTGAAGACCGACCCGGAGAAAAACGTGAGCTAAAGATTATTTCCCTGGCTAAGGGGAAGATAGCCCATTCAGCTAAAACAGAAATGACGGGGAAAGAAAAATCGAAGTTATTCCCGCAGGATATTGGTATGATCGTTAATGATTTTCTCCTCGAAAATTTCTCAGAGATTGTTGATTATCATTTTACAGCTGAGGTTGAAGAACAGTTTGACGAGATCGCCCTTGGAAATCTTAAGTGGACAGGGATGATCCAGAATTTCTATTCGCCTTTCCACAAAACAGTAACCAATACACTTGAGAAAAAGGAGAGAAAAAATGGTACGAGGATTCTCGGCAATCACCCGGAAACAGGTGAACCTGTTTCAGTGAGAATGGGTAGATTCGGACCTGTTGCCCAGATTGGCGAAACCGGTAATGATGAAAAACCCAGATTCGCCAGCCTGTCGAAAAATCAGTTGCTCGAAACAATTACACTCGATGAAGCGCTTAATCTCTTCCGTCTGCCCCGCTCACTCGGAGAGTACGATGCTGGTGAAATGGTAATAGGAATTGGCAAGTTCGGTCCATATGTAAGGTATAAGAGTAAATTCTTTTCACTAAAAAAGGGAGTTGACGATCCATACACAATCACTTATGAAAGAGCTATAGAGATAATCCTTGAAAAGAATGACAGCGATTCGAAAAAAATTCTCAGGGATTTTGATGACATAAAATTATTAAATGGCAGATACGGTCCTTATCTTGTAAAAGACAAGACGAACTTCCGGCTTCCAAAGGGGACTGATGCTGAAAAGCTTACAAAAGAAGATTGCATCAAGATAATAGAAAACAGCGATAAAACGAAAAAGAGCTCTTAATTGATACTATGGTAAACCTGAATGACTATTTTAATCCTGTAAGTATTGAAAGCCCTGATTTTGAGCATCTAACAGTACAGGCAGGGTTTCCGCACAACATAACAATTCATACTGATAGTTCACCGGTAAGGGATATTAACAGGTTTAAAATTGCGATATTCGGGGTGCCCGAGGGAAGAAATTCGCCAAATGCCGGATCACTTAAGGGACCCGACATGATCAGAGGTGAGCTGTACAAGCTTGCTAAGATTCCCGGCAAATCTAAAATAATTGATCTGGGGAATATGAAACAGGGAGTATCATTCAATGATACACTTGCCGGGCTGACAGATATCCTCCTGTTACTGTTAAGTGAAAATATATTCCCTGTTATCATAGGTGGCAGCAGTGCTCTTATCCCTGCCATAGACCGAGCGATGTCGCAGCATGTAAAAAAGTATACACTTACTGCAATCGATCCGCGTATTGATTTCAGCAGTGACAGAAAAGAGCCGGATTCATTTAATTACCTGAATTCTGTTATCAACAATCATAAAAGTTCATTTTCACATTATATAAATATAGGGTACCAGACATACCTGAATGATCAGCAGATAATTAACCGTTTCCTGAAGAGGCGCTCAGAACTGATCAGAATAGGGGATGTCCGTCAGGCCATTCATCTTACAGAACCCTTACTCAGAGATTCTGATGTTGCCATTATCGATATCTCTGCAGTAAGGCAATCGGACGCTCCAGGTACTGTAAGTCCTTCACCAAACGGATTTTATGGAGAGGAGATTTGCCTCCTTTCAAGATATGCCGGAATTTCCGACAAATTGAAAATTTTCGGCTTGTTTGATGTAAATCCTGATTTTGATATACGAAATCAGACTACAGGTCTGTCAGCTCAGATCCTGTGGTTCTTCCTTGAAGGATTTTCACAAAAACAATATGAAACACCGGTCCTGAACCTCAGCAACTCGGGTCGGTTCATAAGGTATCATGTCAGGATAACAGATCTGGAGGATGATCTGATTTTTGTTAAAAGCAATCTGACTGACAGATGGTGGATTGAGCTTCAGGGAGATGAAGACGCAAATTTCTACGTTGCCTGTTCGTACGATGATTATCTGAAGGCTAATCGCAACGAGGTCCCCGACAGGTGGGTTCAGGCCATGGAAAGACTAAAGTCCTGACAGACTTAAGTCATTCTGAAAAATATTTGAATACATTAAAAAGAAACAAAATCTGAATATGCACGTTTAACAACTACTCCGGCTAAATATTTACCGGCAAATTTGAATACCACATAGTTTTTTACTTATTTTTACCGGCTCAATCAATATGCAATGCACGATCAAATAAAGAGATGAAAAAAATTGTTACTGCATTTCTTTTTTTAGTACTGGTTATTCGTCCATCATTCTCTCAACAAGATCCGTTGTCGAGTCAGTATATGTTTAATACCCTGACTTTCAATCCGGGTGTTGCCGGAACTTCCGGAATGATTTGTGCCACAGTGCTTAGTCGGCAACAATGGGTTGGATTTACAGGAGCGCCAGCAACAACAGTTTTCAACATCAGCGCACCGGTTTCACCTTTTGGCATAAGGAGCGGAGTAGGCCTGGTTGTAGAGAGCGATAATATTGGTTTCGATAAGGACATTAATATTTCAGCAGCATATTCGTATCTGATGGATGTTGGAAGTGGAAAACTTGGCATAGGCATTAATCTCGGGATGCTGAACAAGACGATTGATCCTAAATGGGTTATACCAGGCGGCGAGGCTCACACACCGGCTTCTGGCGATCCTCTTATACCTGAAACCAAGGAAAGTTTTGTTGCCTTTGATGCCGGATTTGGACTTTATTACAATACCGATAAATATCATATTGCAGCTTCAGTAACGCACATCACTCAGCCTAAAATTAAATTTAGTAAAGGCACGCCATACGTTAGCAGGCATTATTATCTTACAGCCGGTTATACACTGCAGTTACCTGATCCGTCACTTGAGGTATTGCCTTCTGTGTTCGCTTTTAGCGATGGTAAGGAAGTTCAGTTTGCAATTACATCGCTGATCAGATACAATAAAAAAGTATGGGGTGGCGTTTCTTACAGAGCCGGGGATGCTTTGATCGGAATTGTAGGGTTAGAACTTTTTAATGGAATCAGACTTGGATATTCTTATGATTTTACAATTTCTGACATTAGAAAAAACAGCAACGGGTCGCACGAATTTATGATCAACTATTGCTTTGACCTCAGCCTGGGTAAAAGCCCGATGAAATATAAAAGTATCAGATTTTTATGATTATTAAAAAATAATAACTTACTTGCAATACAAAATTCTATAGTATTATGAAAAAGGTAACCTTATCTGCTCTGATATTGATGCTCCTGTTGGCTGGTTGTGGATCTTCAAATAATGGGGAGTTAACTGGTGTTCAGGGGCGGAAGAAATTCTTTGAACCGGAACCCTTTGAGATGGCATTTATTCCTGCCGGGAATTTTATGATGGGACCGAGTGATCAGGATGCTGTTTGGGCAATGAATAGTATCTCCAAATCCGTTACCGTAGACGCTTTCTGGATGGATCAGACCGAAATCACGAATAATAAATATCGTCAGTTCGTATATTACGTCCGCGATTCTATTCTCAGGACAAAACTTGGTAATGCAAGTATACCCGACAGAGAGTATTTTATGGTTGACAAAGAAGGCAATGCAATTGAGCCAAGTGTAATTAACTGGGAGGAAAAAATCAACCCCGGGGAAGAAACTACCAAAGCTACTCTCGAAGAGATGTACTATCCTCCTGAAGAAAGATTCAATGGCAAAAAACAGATCGATGTCAGAAAACTTAACTATTCATATTTCTGGGTCGATTATCAGTCAGCTGCAAAATCGACATATAAATTTGACTATGCTAATAATACGGGGAAATATGAAGGACAGGTAACAAATCAGGACGGATCACGTACCGCTGTTAAAGACCGGTCATCTTTTATTAAACATAATACTATTAATGTTTACCCCGACACACTTTGCTGGATCCGCGACTTTACATATTCATTCAACGATCCTCAGGCTTCTCTGTATTTCTGGCATCCCTCATTCGATGACTATCCTGTTGTAGGCGTTAGCTGGGTTCAGGCAACAGCATTCGGCATATGGCGCACAAATTATATGAATACAGAATTAAGGAAAAACGGTGTTGCCGATGTACACGGATACAGGCTACCACTTGAAACCGAATGGGAATATGCTGCACGCGGTGGTCTCGACTTGTCGATGTACCCATGGGGCGGACCATATACACGTAACTACAAAGGTTGTTTTCTTGCTAACTTCAAACCACTTCGCGGTAATTATATCGACGACGGAAATGTGTATGCAGGAAAAGTCGGTTCTTATGAACCAAACGAATACGGATTATATGATATGTCGGGGAACGTAGCAGAATGGACCTGCTGTGCATATTCACCATCAGCTTACATTTTCCAGCACGATCTCCAGCCAAACTACGAATACAATGCTACACCGCAGGATCCTCCGATCATGAAGAGAAAAGTTATCCGTGGCGGATCATGGAAAGACATAGCATATTTTTTACAAACCAGTGCAAGAGATTATGAATATCAGGATACAACAAAATCATATGTCGGATTTCGTAATGTAAGATCTTATATCGGAGTAAATTAAATAATTAGAAATAACCTAAAAATAACCTGGTAAAATGAGCCTAGCAGAATTAGTACAAAGCAGCGGGTGGAAAAACTTCATCTCTAAACTTTACGGTTTAGGTGCTTCAGTAGTTATCATTGGTGCACTTTTTAAAATCCAGCATTGGCCTCTTGCAGGAACAATGCTTACAATCGGACTTCTTACTGAAGCAGTAATCTTTTTCTTCTCAGCTTTCGAGCCTCTGCATGAGGAAGTCGACTGGTCTCTCGTTTATCCCGAGCTCGCAGGAATTCCGGAAGATGAAACACCGGAACTTGGCTCACATGGAAAATACCAAGGCGTCGGAGGTGGTGGTATAGGCGGTGGCGTTGGATCCGTTGCTCTTGCAAAATTTGATGAGATGCTTGAAAAATCTGAGATCTCACCTGATCTGTTCCAGAAACTTGGAGTAGGTATGAAAAAGCTCAGCGAATCAACTGCTAATATGAATACAATGGGAGATGTTTCAGCAGCTTCAAATAAATATATGAGTACCATTAATACTGCTAATGATTCATTGGGAAAACTTTCCGATTCATATCAGTCCACTACTAAAATAATCAATGAGACTAATTCGACCTACCGCACAATGGCTGATTCATTTTCAGTTATCGAAACAGGTGGTAAATCATATCAGCAACAACTCGAATCGCTCAACAAAAACCTTTCTGCTCTGAATGCAGTTTATGAACTGCAGCGCAAAGGCGCAGATGAACATCTTAAAGAATCTGACTCACTTTATAAGGGAATACAGGGTTTAATGAAAGATCTTTCTGAATCAGCCGGAGATACGAAAAAGTACCGTGAACAGATTACAAAGCTCAACGATAACCTTTCGGCATTGAACAATGTCTATGGTAACATGCTTGCAGCTATGAATGTTAAATAAGGTGGCTTTTTTCATATAACTAAATTTATTACCCAATGGCTCACGAAAAGCTATCTCCGCGGCAAAAGATGATCGGCATGATGTACCTGGTGCTTACCGCCATGCTTGCACTCAACGTATCAAAAGAAGCCATAGAAGCATTTAAAAAAGTTGACAAGGGATTAACGCAGACGATCGCAAACTATACCCTTAAGAATGACGTAATCTATCAGGAATTCGACCGGGCTGCAACCGAAAACCCGACAAAAGCCGGGAAATATAAAACTTTGGCATACCAGGTAAAAGAACGGTCAGATGAAGCATACAATTTTATACAGGGTCTCAAAATCGAAATCATAAAGAAAGCTGAGAAAGATCCTGAAACACCTGCTATAAAAGGAAATGAAGTAATTATTGAAGAAGTTAAAAGGATTGACGATACAAACGTACCATCAGAGGTTCTTATCGGTGCAAATGAAAACGGTAAAGCAAACGATCTGAAAGCCCTCTTGAGCGATTATCGCCAGTTTCTTATAACAACACTCGATGGAAAGAACCCTACCGCGGAAGAAGCGCTTAAAACAAGCCTTTCAACCGAAGACGGTAAAAATGAAGATGGCGCAAAAGAACGCTGGGAAAATCTGAATTTTCAAACCCTGCCTCTTGTTGCAGTCATTTGTATCCTTTCGGAATATCAGGTAAGTGTAAGAAATGGTGAAACAGAAGTCCTCAACTACCTCTATTCACAAATCGACGCTTCGTCATTTAAATTTAATAAGCTGACTCCTATCGTTATCCCAACTTCAAATTATGTGACTCTGGGAAGCGATTATGAAGCTCAGGTATTTATTTCCGCAACTGATACAACACAGAAACCTATTATCACTGTTGGTGGAAACCCCTTGCAGCTCGATGAAACAGGAAAAGGTATCTATAAAGCCCGTGCCACAGCAACAGGTGCTAAAAGATGGGGCGGTATAATTGCTCTGAAAGCGCCCGATGGCTCAACAAAGAACTTTCCCTTCGAATCATCATATGTTGTTGGTGAACCTAATGTAATTGTATCCCCAACAGCTATGAACGTTATGTACTATGGGATAAACAACCCGATTGATGTATCTGTTCCGGGAATTAGTCCTGATAAACTAAAAATCAGAGTAGTTAACGGTTCATTTTCAACGGAAAAAGTAAAAAAATCAGGAGGCAATTTTTTCAAAGGTGCCTGGTCAGTAAAACCAACCGCTATCGGACAAAGTGTTCAGGTAATTGTTACTGCCGATATTAACGGTAAACCGGTTCAATATGCACCATACGATTTCAGGGTGAAAGCTATCCCCAGTCCTGTGGCAATCTTTGCAAATAAAAGTAACGGAACCGTCCCGAGAGCTACCGCAGCAGCTCAGCAGGGTGTTTTCGCAATTCTCCCCGATTTTGACTTCGATCTTCAGTACACAATAACAAACTTTACAATTCTTTATTCAGATAAAGGTTCTGATTATGAAGAAGTAAGTAATAACAGCCTTCTCACAACAAAACAGAAGGATCTTGTAGGAAGGCTCACAAGAGGCAAAAACTTAATTATAAAAGATATTAAAGCATTAGGACCCGATGGCAAGACAAAAGAACTCTCGCCAATAATTTTAAAGATTGATTAATATCAAAATATTTATACATCATGAATAAGAAAATTCTTTTTGGAATTATAGCTCTTACTCTTTCAGGAATAGTAAATGCCCAGAGTTTCGGGGACATTTACAAGAAGTCGATAGTGGATGCAAAGAAAATAGAGTACCCCTATCTGCGTGAAGCTGATGTTATCTGGGCAAGATATTATTATCGCCTGATTGACCTTCGTGAAAAAATCAATCAGCCATTATACTATCCTACAGAACCTACTCTCGACGGAAGAAAGAGCTTTATAAGTGTTCTGCTCGATGAGATCAAAGCCGGACGACTTACTGCTTATGATCCGCTCAATACAACTGTAAGCACCACTTATAAGGATATAGAAGTAAAAATGGGTGCTGTTACTAAAATGGAGACTGTTCGGATCAATGATGCCGGCGCTACAAGAGATGACACTGTAAAACAGGACGCTAAACCTGAAGAGGTAAAGCAATTAATGCTGTATGAAGAATGGTATTTCGATAAAAAACTCTCCAAACTAGATGTCAGAATAATTGCAATTGAACCATATTATATGGCTTTTGATGAACAGGCTGGCAGAGTATTGAAAAAACCACTTTTCTGGATTAAATATGACGAGGTAAGAGATGCCCTGGCAAAACAAGAAGTCTATATGACAAATAACGACGCTCAAAGGATTTCATTTGATGATCTCTTCATGCAAAGGAGGTTTGGAGGGGTAATCGCCGGCGAATCAAACGTCTATAACGACAGAATGGTTTCACAGTATGAAATCGGCAAAGCTACATTATTTGAAGCCGAAAGAATCAAGACACAACTCTTCGATTTTGAACACGATCTTTGGGAATACTAAGATAATATACCATAAAGAAAGAGGCTCCTTCACAACATAGGGCCTCTTTTTTTGTGTTATACGTAAAACTTCTAATTCAATATTACTTACAGGAATTTCTCTTTTGTCGAGTTCTTTACATCTTCAAGGAACTGCTTGATATTCTGTTCTTCT
>JBBRSO010000103.1:0-10740 GCA_038245405.1 Bacteroidales bacterium | reverse complement strand
GATAATCCTGTTGTTTTCGCGGAATTTGCAATTTCAGTTACAATACCCTTAAATTTCTGATCGAGATAAGCATCAACCTCGACAAGAGCCGTATCACCGAGCTTAACTCTCGGCACGTCATTTTCGTTTACCTGTACCTGTGCTTCCATGCGTGAAAGATCGGCAACACGCATAAGCTCGGTCCCGGCCATAAGACCTGTCCCTGCAACTCTTTCACCAAGCTCTACCAGAAGCATCGATATGGTACCCGACATAGGAGCATAGATAGATGTCTTGGTGAGGTTTTCGTTCGCATCTTTTAATGCAGCTTCAGCGCTTGTAATAGCGAATTTTGCAGCATCAACTGTTGCCTTTGCCACAGCATATGTTGCCTCTGCCTGTTCGAATTCGGACTTTGAAATGGTTTGTTGTTCATATAACTGCTTGCTTCTCTTAAATGACAAGTCAGCCTGTATGAACTGAGCCTCGGCCTGGGCACGTCTGGCCTGAGCGGAGCTTATTTCTGCCAGCGACCTGTCGCGCTGTGAAATATAGTTATCGGGTTTTATTCTTAACAGCAGCTGGCCTTTTTCTACAGGGTCACCCTCTTTGATAGTAAGCTCAACGATTTCACCCGATACGTCGGGACTGATTTTTACCTCTTTCTCAGGCTGAATTTTACCATTAGCCGTTATAGTCTCGACAATTGTGCGTTTTTCGGCATTCTCAACAGCAACCTTAACCATAAAAGCTTTTCCAAACCAGCCGGCTTTCTTCCCGATAACTGCGAAGAGAATCAAAACGATTACTACCGGGATTAAAATCTTAATTATCTTATTGTTTTTCATGTTTTTGTATCTTATAAATATTTTGTATTTTTTATTGGTTAAGCGTTAATGGAAGGCCTTTGTAAAAATCGAGAACTTTTGTTTTAAAGAGGAATTCATATTTTGCCTGAGCATTATCAGACTGTGCTTTCAATAATTGTGTTTTTGCGGCATTATAGTCGACCGGAGTCACCATACCTACATTGAATTTTTGTTCTGTATATCTGAATGATTCTTCGGTTGAAGCGATTGCCTTGAGGCTGACATTGAGCTTTTTAAGAGAAGCCGTTGCGTCGGTATATGCCTGCTGTATATTTTTGTAAAGCTGTTTTTTTGTTCCTTCAAGTGCGTACTCGTTTATCTCTACATTATACTTTGAGTTGGAGATATTTTTGTTAACCTGCCAGCCGTTTAGGATCGGGATATTCAGTGTAATACCGGCTCCCGGACTCTTACTCGTTTTCAGCTGTCCAACAAAGGACTGGTCGCCCGGAAGATTTGTAGGGTTTGAATAACGTGCATTATATGAGTAATTTAAGGAAAGCTGAGGACTTCTTCCACCCTTTGCAATTTTCAGATCATACTGACTAGCCGTGAGCTTAAGCTCAGAACTTTTTACTTCCGGTCTGTTCTTCTCTGCTATTGCAAAAATATCATCAATGTTGCCTGATACAACAGAGTTGGGATCAACATTTATCTCCGGAGCAACTATTTCAAATCCTGCTGGAGTTTTCAGCTCGAGCAGCTGGGTAAGTGTGAGAATAGAAGTTTCAAGGAAGTTTTGCTGTGTGATAAGTGATAATTCCTCCTGTGCTGCCTGAGCCTGGATCTGAAGAAGATTTCCTTTTGCAACACTTCCTGCGTCGACAAGTCTCTGTGATTTCTCTATCTGCTGCAGGGTAATATTGAGCTGATTCTCATTTGCCGCAACAAGCTCCTTGTTCAGCAGTATCTGAAGGTATGAAAGGGCAACATTCAATGCCACATTATCGCTTATGTTCTGCAGATCCTGCTGGCTGGCAAGCACCTGAAATTTATTTTTCTGGATGTTATTGTAATTCTGTAAGCCAGTGAAGATCGGCATCTGTCCGCCAATATAGAAATACTCCGATTGGAGAGTCCGATTAATAAAAGTGTAAGTAGCCTGATCAAGCGCACGTCCGGATGTTACGGAATATGAAGCCTGTCCATTTATTGAGGGCAATTGCTTATATTTTGCCAGCTCGAGTGAGTTTTTCTGAATGTTTGTCTGGACAACCTGCTGCTTAATCTGAATATTGTTTTCGATTGCATATTTGATACAATCTTCGAGTGACCATACTTTTTGTTGTGAGAAGACCATTCCCTGCGATGCAATATGACAGGTAAAAATTAATATCAGGAGTTTTTTCATATTTTGTTATTTGGTTTTTAAAATAGTCGTCACAAAACAATGTTCTGCAGAAGATTATTTACGATCATAAAGTATAATTTGAATAAGAAATATCAAGACATAATCCTTTTAAAAATAAGGTTACGAAGATAAATAATATTTGAGACAGAATAAATATTTTCTTCTGAAAATCAATAGAGTGATGGTCATTTCATCATCCACCAGATGAATCTAAGTCATTCGATGGTCATTCAATTGTCATTCAATTGTCATTCAATTGTCATTCGATAAGTCATTCTCCCAGACTTACCACTTTCTTATTTTCCCTAAATAGTTTTATACAACTATTTAATGTATCTCATTACTAGTCATTTACCTTCTGCCCCCTCTAATATTTATACACATCTGTCGAATGTAACTCATTACTAGTAATTTACCCCTATGCCCCTGCCCCCTAAAAACCGAGTGCGAAGAGAGCAATTGACTACAAATGACATAAGAAGTGCAAATGACTCCTCCTTTTTTTCTTATCTTTGTACCTTCAACCGCACAATTTTATTTATTAAATATTTAAATATATGACGAATAAGGAATTAAAACTGGAACCGGGAGTGATTTACGGAAATGACGTAAAGGCACTTTTCGACTATGCAAATACAAATAATTTTGCCATTCCTGCTGTGAATGTAGTAGGAACAAATTCTGTGAATGCAGTGTTGGAAACAGCAAAAATTGTGAACTCACCGGTTATTGTACAGTTTTCAAATGGCGGTGCGCATTTTTTCGGCGGTCAGGGTTTACCAAAGGAAAATCAGGTTGGCACTATTGCCGGCGGTATTTCCGGAGCTCTGCATGTACATAATGTAGCTGAATATTATGGTATTCCAGTAATTCTTCATACCGATCATGCTGCGCGTAAGCTTCTTCCGTGGATTGATGCACTTCTTGATGCCGGCGAAGAATTTTTTGAATCAAACGACAGGCCTCTGTTCAGTTCTCATATGATTGATCTCTCAGAAGAACCTCTGAAAGAGAACATAGCAACCTGCAAAAAATATCTTGAGAGAATGAGTAAAATCGGGATGACCCTCGAGATTGAGCTTGGCGTTACTGGTGGAGAAGAAGATGGTGTCGATCATTCAGGTATTGACAGTTCACGTCTGTATACCCAGCCTGAAGATGTTGCCTATGCATATGAAGAACTTTTAAAAGTAAGCGACATGTTCACCATAGCCGCATCTTTTGGTAATGTTCATGGTGTATACAAACCAGGTAATGTGGAGCTCAAGCCAATTATCCTTAAGAACTCACAGGATTATATCATCAATAAATTCAAGACGGGTCCGAATCCTGTAAATTTTGTTTTCCATGGTGGTTCAGGTTCAGAGAAGCATCTTATAACAGAGGCTATTAAATATGGCGCTGTTAAGATGAATCTTGATACAGATATGCAGTGGGCGTTCTGGGATGGCATCAACAAATACTCAAAAGAGAAAAACGGATATCTCCAGTCACAGATCGGTAACCCTGAAGGTGAAGACAAACCAAATAAGAAGTATTATGATCCGAGAGTATGGCTCAGAAAAGGTGAAGATTCCATTATAACAAGGCTGAAGGAAGCTTTCGTTGATCTTAATGCTATGAATCGTTTTCAGAAGTAAGCCTTAGTCCGGCGCTCTTTAAACGCAGAGTTCGCAAATGTTTATAACTCTGCGTTCTCTGCGTTTTTACCCTTTGCGCCCTCTGCGTTCTTCGGAATTTCTGCGTGAAACAATCATGAAAGCCATACTAAAAAGATTTGAGGAAGAGCATCCGACTCTATGGCAAGAGAATGAACCGAGTCTTTTTAATCAGAATGTGGCTCTATAAAATTTGCATTATACCGGTCTTTTTCTAATTTTACAAGTTGCGATTCAAACAGATTGCGCTAATGAGCAATAAATTTGTTCAGGTAGCGGTTATTTGTATGAAGAACAGGGGGTTATCTCAATTTTATATTTAATAATGTATCCTGATAGTTTTAAAAGCAATCCTACAAAAAGGACTCCGTGGATAATACTCGAAGAGGGGAGGATCTTTATTATGGGCAGATCGATTCCTGAAAATCCTGCTGAATTTTACAAGCCGGTAAAGGAATGGATTGCGGATTATGTTGAGGATTATGGCGACAGGTCGAAGATAGAGCTCGGGTTTGAATATATTAATACCAGTTCGATAAAATGGATCTTTGCCATTCTGCGGCAGCTCTCCGAGATTAAGGAGATATGCACGAATGCAAGTGTAACCTGGTATTACGAACACGGTGATGAGGATATGTGCGAACTGGGATTCATTCTCCGTTCGCTGGTCGATTGCCCTTTCGTTGTAGTAGAGGTTAGCGAGATGAATAAGTCGCGATACGAGAAGATCCTTAATAGTCCTGAACACTGAAGGCACAGAGCGCTGCCGATTATTCCCGATTGATGATCAGTTTTGAAAAATATTTTTAATTTTGCACTTCGTTTTAGCACACTGACCCATGGTGTAATTGGCAACACGTCGGATTTTGATTCCGCAGAGTCCTGGTTCGAGCCCAGGTGGGTCAACAAAAACAAACAGTTAAGGTCTTGATATATAATTACATCGAGACTTTTTTGTTTCTTATTACTGAAACTATACTGAAACATTTATATTCTTTTGTTTTTCATGAAGCCTTAAAGATACATTTGATAAAATTTCAACTATTAAAATATCTTTTTGCTTGAAATTATTCTTTATCCATTCAGTTTATCTTTTACCACACATTACTCTCGGTGTCCCGTTAGTGTTTGCTGTCCTAATTATATAACCTTGAAAGTATCCATAAAATAAATATATTTCGAATTTTCACATTAAGTATTACTTAAGAGTAATGCATTAGCAATGTGATAGTTGATAGAGTGTTTTTCTCAGGTTCCATCCTTTTCCCTTAATTTATTATTAAAATCAAGGTAACAATTTCCACCCAATCCCGATTAAGGGTTGTCTGAAATGTTAAAAGGAAATTGAAGTGAAGTTTTCTATTTGAAGAAAGCTTCAGATAAATAATAAACCAAATCGTCAATTTTTAATTTGTTAATCTTAAAATTATTTAAAAATGAAAAAATTAATTTTTTTATTTCTATGTCTTTCTATTCTTTCTTGCACAAAAGAGACATCAAAAAACTCATCAATAGAATCTGCAAAAAGTGACAGACTTGTTTTTAGGGACGCAAAAGAATATCGTGAAACATATATGTTCCTCGCCAAGACTCTTTCTGTTTCGGACTTGCAATTATGGGCAGATGAGCGAGGTCATAGCACTCTATTATTTGATCCAGATACGCTCATTACCAATAATTATTCACCCGCATTAAGAACTATCTTAAACCAGGATTCTGAGTTTCAGATGGGTGATAGTATCGTCTGGTTCCATTTGGGGGACTTTTATACTTATGCAAAAAATGCAAATTTTGTAAATGAACTAAAATCCAAGACTGAACTATATAGAAGATCTGGTTATGTTACTTCTAAAGCAATTCAGTCTTCTTCTAAGGGAAGAATTTATCAGAATGGATATTCTGCTTTTGTATCTCCTAGTTTTTACCAATATTCTTATCAACCTTGCGGTGGTACAAAGACTTGGGGTAAGGGTTTGAGGAAATGGGTAACTGAGTTAAGGGATGAAACACAATTTTATAATTATGAATATTGGGAAAGCTGTCTTTATCTGATAATAAAGCTTGAATGGAAAGTAAGTAGTTGGAAAGAAGCAAGCGAACAAAGAGATGTTACCTTTACTCTCAATGGTAATTTAACCTTCACCGGCACTTCACCCTATAGAGTATTTACTCAACCGATGAACCCTGGCTTGCAATTTACTTGCGCTAATGGTTATCCAGCATCCTATAATCTTTGGATTATAGAAGGAGGGGTTACTGATTTCCCGATGCCAGAAGTTGGCATTTCCTGGATTGTAAATTTAAGTGGACAAACAACACAGCACGTTCTTGGAGATGATAATAATTCGCCATTTACACAATTAGTGAACTGGTAATAATGCTTGACGATTTGGTTTAAAAACTTTAAATTTTATAATAATAAATCTGTACTTCATATTTCTAATATTATTACTTTTATATAATTAAAATCACTGTTGTCCGGTAAAAACTTAAAAAGAGGGTTGGCCTGTTAAGACCAACCCAGATGGTTATCTTTGGAGTTACTACACAACAAAAAGTAACCATGAGTAAAAGTACAAATTTTAGCGGACAGCCGATTCTTAATCAACTAATAATGTTTTTGGATAAGGGAAAGATAAGAAAGATAGCTATGCAAAACCAGTCAGAAAGGTATGTCAAGAAGTTTTCTACTTACAATCATGTGGTAGTAATGCTTTTTCTGGCATTCGAAGGCTATCATTCTATCAGAGAAGTAGTTTTGGGATTGCTGGCAAACGCTCATAAGCTATCCCATCTGGGATTATCCTATGTAGTACGTCGCAGCACTTTTTCAGAAGCCAATCAGCGACGCAGTAGCCAGGTATTCGGTGATATCTACATGAGCATCTATCGCAAATATGCTTCAAGTTTAGCGGACAGCCGGTTGAAGGATGCCGACATGAAGCGACTTTATATAATGGATTCAACCACCATGAGCCTGTTTAAAGACATTTTAAAAGGGGTTGGCCGTAACCCGAAAGAGGGGAAGAAGAAAGGCGGCATTAAGGCCCACACCATAATAAAAGCAGATGAAAACGTTCCATATCTGATACGCTATAGCGAAGCTGTCCGCCATGATCACACATTTTTGAAAGAGGTTCATCATTTACCCAAAGGTTCTATAATCACCTTCGATAAAGGGTACGTTGATTATGCCCAGTACGAGAAGTTTACACAATGTTCAATCTGGTATGTCACAAGGCTGAAAGATAACGCCATTTATGAGGCCCGCATGGAATATGATATACCTGATGATGCTGACTCTGGTGTACTAAAAGACGAAGAAGTAATACTTTATTATGGTCAAAACAAGGAGCAAGAGCATAGAGCAAGACGTATCGCTTACTGGGATAGTGAAAATGATCGTTTATTTGAGTTTATATCCAATAACTTTGAGCTAACAGCCGAGAAGATTGCTCTGATTTATAAGCGCAGATGGCAGATCGAGCTATTATTTAAGCAACTCAAGCAGAACTTTCCGCTAAAATACTTTGTAGGAGACAATGAGAATGCAATAGAAATACAAATATGGGCAGCCATGATGGCTAATTTGCTAATAACCATATTAAGAAGTAGAATCAGTCGTAAATGGGCGTTCTCAAATATGGTGTCCATAATAAGACAACAACTGATGAACTATATTGACCTATACAGCTTTTTAGAAGACCCGGAGGGTTGTTGGCGAAAGGTAATCAGTGAAAATAAAAATGAGTATAAGAATTCACTATTCCCTGAAATGCAGCGGGCTTACTTTTAGAAAATAAATAATTACATTTGATTATCAGACAAATAATAAGAACAATTAACTATATCCCGGTTTTACCGGACAACAATGAATTAAAATAATTAGAACGCTTAATTCTCAACTATGTCAGTAAAAAGAATTTTTAAAAGAAACACACACAACTTCATATTCAAACCATTAGCAGGATTCGGGAGAGCTATAAATAGATTATATGAGAACAGAAATCACGATATCTATAGTAATGGTGAATTGACTATTTTGAATAAACTTTCAAAAATTAATCCCTTAATAATAATAGATGGTGGTGCGAATGTTGGAGATTATTCATTAATGGTTACTAAAGTTATTCCAAAAAGCAAAATATTTGCCTTTGAACCAGTAATGTCAACTTTTAATAAGTTAATGGAAAATACAAGAGGGTATACCAGGATTCATCCAATAATGACGGGTTTATACAAAGAAAACTGTTCTTTAGAGATAAATTTATTCAATGCTGACGAACATTCTTCACTCTATGATATAGAGGGATTACCTGAAAAATCTAATAAGTCGGAAACAATTATACTCATTCGAGGAGATGACTTCATGAATGAGAAAAATATAGAAACAATTGATTTCTTAAAGCTTGATATTGAAGGTGCAGAATATGACGCACTTCTAGGATTTGAAAATTGCATAAAAAAAGGTAGCGTAAAAGCGGTTCAATTTGAATATGGCTATATAAATATAACAACTAAGAAATTACTGATTGATTTTTATAATTTTTTCGAAGCGAATGAATATGTTGTGGGAAAGATATTCCCTAAGAGGGTAGAGTTTAGAAAATACAATTTTATTTATGAGGATTTTATTGGTCCTAATTTTATTGCTGTTAAAAAATCAGAAACAAAACTGATTGAATTATTAAGCACCTATTAACGAGAATTCCTGAATAATACGAGGCAGTTTCAATAGCTTATAAATATACCCAGGTAATATTCAACCTAGGTATTAATTAACATCTTTCATAGTCCCGGATCTGCATCACTTATCATTTCGTCAGTATCATCATAGCAGGGATTCTTTAACATTTCAAAACACTCGTCACAAGCATTGATTAATTCACCTGTTATCCATCCCATTGAAAGTAGTTCAATTGTTTCAGCATCTGGGTAGAAATACTCTCCGCATACTTTGCATCTTATTTTCATAGTATTTGGTTATAATTGTCCATTATCAGCAAAGCTGTAATACTTATTACTTAAGATAACGATCAAGTGATCAAGCAGCTGGATATCAATTAAATTACCAGCCTCTTTAATCTTTTGAGTTAATCTAGTATCAGACTCACTTGGATTTAGGTTTCCTGATGGATGATTATGCGCTACTATTATACCAGAGGCATTTGCTTTGATAGCAGCCTGTAAGATAATTCTGACATCTGTAACAGTACCGGATATACCTCCTTTAGATACATCCATTATACCCAGTACAGCATTTGAACGATTCATGAGTAGTACCTTGAATTCTTCTACATGTTCGATAGTATCTGTATCCCAATTCTGCAGGAAAAGATCATATGCATCCTGAGAGCATTTAACCTGGGGTCTGTCTGAGGCTTTTACCTTACTCTTATAGATAAGGCTTACCTCCGCAATTGTTGTCTGTGTTGTTTTCATATAAGTTTGATTAATGATTAATAGAAATGAAAAAGCCCGGTCCCAAAGTCCCAGGCAGTTGTATGATAGGATTAATATGTTGATATATAAATAGTTAGAGTATAGTGCAATTATGCTAAATCGTCTACAATGCTGATTATATGCATTTTAAGATGTTTTGATGATTTGTTAATGCAGAACACTAGAGCATCAGAGAAAGTGTCTCAGATCGCTTCTAAATGGCCTCTAGTGGCATCCTGATGATGTTCTATCTATATGATATACAGGTGGATACAAAAGAATGTATAATATGGGGAATTGGTGATGGGAATTGTCAATACTTAATTAACCTTGGGCAGTGCTTTTCATAATGCCATTCGTGTTAGGTGCTTGGTTAGTTTTAAAATTGGTCGATATTTTATTTTTTGATTAACAGATCTTTACTTAAAAATCTTGAGTCAGCAAAACTGAAGGCCCATTTGCAGCTTTTGGTTTTTCATATGGCTATGTGTGAGTTGCAAATGTCCCTTGCAGTGTTTTTTTTACAAAAATTCAATTATCTTTTAAACATCTAACTGAGAAGCCAACAAGTTTGCTTAGGCTACATGTTTTAAAAACATCACTTGAGTTATATAATATCTCTCTATAGTATGCCAGGTTAGCGTCATTTTGTGAAGCAGTCCACAAGAATCCATAATTGCCAAAATCATTGTAAACTCCATTATAGCTACGATGACCACCTGCAAGTGCTTTAAAACCACTACTATTATTACTTGATTGGCCATTTCCTACTGTTCCTATTGTGCCAAAATTTGTCCAACCAGTTGGTGCTGCCAATGATTTTGCTATATCGGTCCCACCACCTTGATATCCGTAATTATTACTGATAAGGTAATCAGTTAATGTTGTAAACTCAGCATCGGTGGGAACATGCCAACCTTTAGGACAAAGCTTTCCGGTGTTTACTGTGTACCAATTGTAAAGTAGACCATAAATATCTTTTGAATCAGCAACATCGTTTTCGTACCAGCAATAACCTGGGGTGGATAAATTACTCCATGATGTCCCATCCAGAATCAATGGAATAGAAACACCATCATTGTACCTTGTTGTATTAAGGTTTTCTTTAGTCCAGGCTTGGGTACCTATAACAATTACATTATAGTTGTTGCCATCAATATCGGTATAAGTAGTTGGTATTTTGGGTTCATCTTTTTTGCACTCTGCCATGCAAATAAGCATAATAATGAACAATAACCGAATAAAGCTCTTTTGATTTAGATATTTCATATTTTTAGGGATTAATGTAAGCATCTAATTTACTTATTTTATTCTATATACTTATTAATGATTAATTTAATCAAGCCTTGAGCTTCTTTCAATGGCATTGGATTTATAGGTGGTTTGTTAATCTCCATCCCATGCCTTGAAGTATCATTTTACTAATTATTTCGTTAGTAAT
>JBBRSO010000102.1:0-10866 GCA_038245405.1 Bacteroidales bacterium | reverse complement strand
TTTTTCATCTTTTTAATTTTAAAGTGAATGGTTAAAACGATACTTGAATTCCGAACAGGTAGTTTTTAGGCATCGGAATACCCTGGTAATCTATGCCCCTTCCTATAGTACCACCTCCTACTTCAGGATCATATCCTGTATATTTGGTAATCAGCAACGAATTTTCAATTGTTACATAGAGACGAAGTGACTGAAAAGTATTTCCAAATAATTTTTTGTCGAAAGTATAACCTAATGTAAGGGTTTTTAATCTCGCATATGAGGCATCTTCAACATATCTGTTTGAGAACCTCGTGTTTTTAGTTGGATCGGTTTTCGCAACACCAGGGAGTGTTGCCTGTGTGTCACCATCGTATTTCCATCGGCCCAGTAATGTCGTTGAACCATTGAACGGACGAACGCCCCCTTCCAGCCAGTAAGCACGGTTGTAATTAACCAGTTCGCAACCATAAACGCCAGATCCGCCAATCAGAAGGTCAAACCCCTTATAAGAAAAGTAAAGGTTAAGACCATAGGTCCAGGCCGGCATTGCATTTCCCAAATTTGTACGATCGTCGTCAGTAATTTTCCCGTCACCATTTACATCAAGGAATTTATAGTCTCCTGCTACTGACGATGTTCCGTATTTGGCATTGTAATCGACTGCTTCTGCCGAGCTAAACAATATTCCATCGGTCTTATAACCATAATAGTAACCTATTGGTTTTCCGGCTTCTGTCCTGTTTATAAAACCGACTTCCTGATTGCTGTTTGCATAAATTGGTTGACCTTCCCCTAATGATTCAACTTTGTTTTTGTTATATCCGGCCACCAAGGAGGCGTTAAATTCCAATCCATACTCTGTAGCTCCTTTAAAAGTAAGCTGCATATCAATCCCCTTGTTTGAAACTGAAGCTGCATTCTTAATTGTAGGGTTATTAATACCAGTCGATAATGGGACAGGTACAGGTACCAGAATACCATCAGTAGTTTTGTTGTAATAGTCAACTGTTAAGTCCAACCTGTCATTAAGGAAGCTGGCATCGAGCCCCAAACCTCTTGAGGTAGTCTCTTCCCATCTTATATTAGTGGAAGGAAGAGTATTTACTGTAGCTCCATAACCTGCGCTTCCAAGCTGATTGTTAATTCCGAAAGGGTAAACAATCAGGTTTTCACCTCCGGAATAGCCACCCGTATACACATTTGATACATAAGCAAACTCATTAATCTGATCGTTTCCGGCCTTACCCCAGCTTGCCCTAAGTTTCAGGGTTGATATAAAACTGACATCTTTAAGGAATGCTTCTTCCTTAATTTTCCATGCAGCCGAAACAGATGGGAAATATCCCCAGCGGTTTGCAGGTGCGAATTTATAGGAAGCATCTGCCCTGAAGTTAGCAGTTATCAGATATCGATCCAACAAATTATAGTTAAGACGTCCAAAATAGGACATACCGGGAGTTGTCCACACACCTTCAGTTGCAACAGTAGCAGGATTAGTTCCAAGAGTTACTTTTTTAATAGGAATTGCCAGGCCTCCATATCCGGTTCCCTTTACATCAATGCTCCTTCCGTTTGAACCTTTTTCATAGCTGATTCCACCCATTAAAGAAAATGATTGTGCTCCTATTACTTTACTGAATGTCATATAATTCTCAAACTTTGGCCACATTCCAACAGAATAGCCTTCATTTAAATAATTTGCATTGCTTACACTATTAATGTAGTCTTTTTCAAGATAATTCAGATAACGATAAGAATCATACTCATACTGGAATTGTGAATGAAAAGTCAAGCCTTCGATCAGCTTCACTTCAGCATACAATTGTGTCAACAACTTGCTGTCATAACCATTGTCCTTATTCAATGCCAAAGGAATCATTGGGTTTACAGCATCATTAAGGTTACCTGCGTTGGTAATATTAGAGAAATGGTCAGGGTTTTTTGAGGCATTGCTGAACACACCCTGATAAGGAGCCCAACGTAATGCACCTCCAATATCCGCATCACGCCCGGTTGTTTTTGTGTACCGGTACATTGTATTATTACCTATAACCAAATGCTTTCCTATTTTGAATTCGGTACTTGATTTGAAATTATATCGGGTATAATTGTAATTCCCCCTGGTTGATCCATTATCAAAGTAACCTGCTGAAAACCGGTATTTTGCAATATCAGTACCCCCTGAAACATTTATGTTATGGCTCTGTACTGCAGTTCTCCTGAATACTTCATTCTGCATGTTAACACTGTCAGCCCTGACATTTGCTTCATTATCGAAAATCACCGGCAGACCACCAGGATTTGACCAGTGGCCTGTTGATTTATCATATACTCCACCTTGTATATTAAAAACGAGATCAACATAGTCACTGGCTTTCAGAACGTTTAGCTTTTTACCCGGATTAGAGATTCCATAGTATACATCGTAACTTATCTTTGGTACGCCTATCTTCCCTTTCTTGGTGGTTATGATTATTACGCCATTGGCACCACGCGAACCATATATTGCTGCGGATGAAGCATCTTTCAAAATGTCAATGCTCTCGATTTCAGAAGGAGTCACCATATCTACATCTCCAACCATGCCATCAATAATAGTCAGTGGACCTGTGCCATTCAGAGTTGTAGTACCCCTGATCTTAATATCCATTCCTGCTCCTGGCCGACCTCCGCCGGTAGATGAGATTTCCACGCCTGCTGCTTTACCCTGAATCATTTGTCCAACATTGGCCACGACGCTGTTAGCAAGGTCTTTTGTCTGAATTGATGCTACTGAACCGGTTAGGTCCTTTCTCTTTACAGTACCATAACCGACAACAACAACTTCCTGAACATTAACCATGTTATTAACAAGTGTAACATCAATATTCGTTCTGCCCTCCAAAGGAATTTCCTGGGTGGCATAGCCAATAAATGAAAAAACCAGTGTGGCATTTTTGTCAGCAACCAGTAATGAATACCGGCCTTTGTCATCGGTCATAGCCCCATTGGTTGTACCTTTAACCTGAATGTTAACACCTGGCATTATTTCACCTGTGGCGGAATCCGTGATTTTCCCGATTACAGGCAACTGCTGAAGGGCTTCCTCGAGAGATGTTCCGTCATTCGGAGCCAGAATAATCTGACGATCATAGACGGCGAATCTGACTTTATCACCGAAAATGTCTTTTAATATGTCTTTAATGGGTTCTTTCTCAGCGTCAATACTAACTTTGTTCTCGACGTTAATAAGTTTCGGACTGTAGAGAAAATAAAATTCGCTCTCATTTTCAATCTGAACCAGTGCATCTGAAATTTTTACATTATCAAGCTTCAAGCTTAATTTAGTCATCTGGGAATAGGATTCTGTAGCCCAGAGCTGTAAAAATGTCAGCATCGAAAGGAAAACGGTTAGTTTCATAACTTTGATAGTTTGTTTTGAAAGAAATCCAGAAAGATTTCTTTCATAAAAATCTCGAAATTTTTTCATAGATTTGAATGGATTAGGTTAGTTAATGTTTTTTTCTGGAAAACAAGCACTTAGTCTGGCGGGATAGTGGGCAAACACTTTCCCGCTTTTTAATTTTGTTAGTAATTTACCATAAGCATTTTATTTTATTTAAAAATTATCTTTAAAGTATCTACTTCTTCCTGTAGCTTAAAATGACCGCTCTTTTGGAAAAAGTACCATCACTTATTTCTTTACGGTTTGATATTGAATAATTTATCGGAGAAACCATCGCAAAAAGTTCCATCACCTGAGGAAGGGTTTCATTTTTAAAGGTACCGGTAAATGTCAGTTCAAGCAGTTCCGGATCCTTTATCAGGATATCTACATTAAACCATCTTCTGAGTTTTTTAACCACCTCCCCCATTGGCTCCTTATTAAATACAAGCTTTCCGTCTTTCCACGAAAAGTACCTGTCATCAGAAATAGTCCGCATAATAATTTTGTCGTTACTCTTCTGATAAATAGCCAGATCAGTAGGTTGCATTTTCTGAAGGAAGACAGGTTTCCTTTCTGACCCGCATTTCTGTAACTTAACTATTCCATTAATAAGTGAGGTCTCAACTTTATCTTCATCAGGATATGCAAGTACATTAAATGTTGTACCAACTGCTGCGACTTCAATACTACCGGTTCTCACTATAAATGGTATTTTTTCATTATGAGTTACTTCAAAATATCCTTCACCCTTAAGCTCAATGGTACGAGAATCACCCTGAAAGATTGCCGGGTATTTGAGTGAACTGCTATGATTCAGCCATACATTAGAACCGTCTGGCAATGAAATTTTGGTAATGGCATCAACTGAAGAAAAAACTTCATTATATGCTATATTAACCGAGGTCTGAGCGGATTTCGCCGTTTTATATTTAACCGTCACCAGCACTGAAAAAGCAAGAGCCGGAAGAATGAGTATAGCAGCGGCTCTTGAAAATATCCTGATGAAATTTTCTCTTCTTTTATATCTGATAAGGTGACGGTCTGTCATCTCTGACCGCTTATCTGATTGAACGAGATTTATTCTATGATGGATCTTATCAAGAATCAATTCAAACTCAGATTCTGACTTTCCAGCTTCATCAGACAATTCTTCCCAGACATTGAACAGAAGATTCTTTCCGTCAGATGTTCTTGCATATTCTTCAAACCATTTTAGAACAGTGTCTATTTCTTCAGCTGTGCAGCGATTGTCAAAATACTTTTTTAATAATTCTTTGTTCATCTAATAATGTTT
Organism: Bacteroidales bacterium; assembly: GCA_038245405.1. GTDB lineage: Bacteria > Bacteroidota > Bacteroidia > Bacteroidales > VadinHA17 > LD21. The sequence goes on along the minus strand of JBBRSO010000102.1, from coordinate 6,163 downwards.
TATAATAATGTAATAAGTACTCGCGGTTTTATACCGAAAGTACTCAATTACCCTGACCAACTAACAGAATAACTACTGTCCCATTCTTTCTGACGATAAATTATTCTTATACTACATTTCTTTAAGTGACTGAATCCAATTTTCAATATTTACAGTGTCAACTTAAATATAAGACGCAGTAATAATTGTTTACCACTACAGAGTAAACAGACAATTTCATAAATAAAATATATGTATTTGAATACCTGTACTATACAAAAAGAAAAAAGAAAAGTAATGGTACTATCGAGTATTTGTCAAGTTTTCCACGGATAGTCTTAAGTGCCCTTGACATATGATTTTCTATCGTATTTACCGAAATATTAAGTTTATCCGCAACTTCCTGATATTTAAGGCCCTCCACTTTATGTAAAAGATATACTTCTTTCTGTCGATCGGGAAGATGGTCAATTATTTCATCAAGTTTAGCTTTCAGTTCCTTGTATTCGATTTCCACATCTAAAGGAGACTGATTGATATATTGATGCAATTTCAGATATTCGATAAACTCAGCTGATTTTGCCTTCTTCCGTATAAGGGAAATAGCTGAGTTATGGGCAATAGAAAAAATATAGTATTGAACAGATGCGTCCTTATTAACTTTACTTCGATTTTCCCATAAATTCAGGTAAACATCCTGGATAATATTCTCCGCATCTTCGGTTGATTTCAGAATGGAATAAGCAAATTTGTAAAGTTTTTTGCTATATTTTTTGTACAGGATATCAAATGCCAGTAAATTATCAGCCTTGATTTCCTGCATTAGTTCTTCATCACTATATGAAAAAAAGTCTGTCATTTATCTGTCAGAAAGTGATAAGAATAATTATATCCCGGATAAATCTATCCTTAATTGCCTATTTTATATTTAACCAGTCGCTCTCCTTCAGATCCCAGGCAAGAATCCAGTATCCGCCTCCCGGACAAATAATAACCGCTGGCTGTAGCATTCTTCTTTGTTGGGAGGTAAACAGAAATGTCAGGTACCTGTACATTACTGATTACAGTTATATCCTCATGCACAATTTTCTCTTTGGCTTCGGTGCTTTTCGAATTTGGTATCGCACCATTATATAATGGTATAATATAATCCTGACTATAAATCAAAATTGCAGGAGCTAAGAATAACAGCAATACGGTTAAGATCCGGTTTTTGCATGAGAATTTAATCATAATCAGGCACTTTAAGTTCCAGAAAGAAACAAGGACAAACACCCATGACTTATCTTATGAGTGTCTTTAGTTCATAACTATCAGATCAATCACTACAATATTACAAAATAATTACAAATTCAAAGATTAGTTCGTGTTAATAATATATATTTTAGAATTATTATAAAATGACTGCCGGATATACGATTCTCGATTATTGCAGAAGTTTTGGCATTTGGAGAATATTATTTAATATTATGGAGTTTATTTAGTTTATTTAATTAATCTGATTACTGATGAAAACCTGTCATAGAATAACAAGCCGTCTTCTTTCTTTAACAATATTGCTGTCTGTTTATTTAACCGGAACAGCATTTGGCCAGAACAGTCATTCTACAAGGGAAAATGCGGTCAGCTTTTCTCCTTCCCCGGATTTCAGTATTACCATTGACAGGAAAAATGTATTGGTCTATTCATCCCCGATACCGGCATCCTTCTGCAGTTTTACCCTGATTAAGCCGGTGGAGATAAAAATAAAATCACTGACACGTGACATTAAATGGGTGGATCTCAGGCCTCTTTCTTCGGGTATCAAACCGGTTTTTAAAGACAGCGACAGCACAATTACATTCATAATCAGTAAACCGGGTCAGTTCAGTATCGAGCTAAACGGTTCTTTAAAAACCCCGCTCTGGCTGTTTGCGAACGCTCCTGAAAAGAATCAAAGAATATAATTATAAGGTAATTTTAGTTTGTGATGGATTCTTTTTCTTTACAATTATATATCCAAAAATGAAAAGAATAAGAGTTGCATTTGTTCTGGACAGAACCATATCCTATGAGCGCGATCTCATAATGGGAGTTGTTCATTATTCAGACCTTTTTTCTACATGGGACTTTTTTCTGCCGGCAACAGATTTCTGGCAACCTGATAAAAGGAAGCCGTTGCTGATTGAGCTGAGAAACTGGCAACCCGACTGTATTCTTATGAACGATAATCAATATGTGTCGGAATTTAAAGATTGGGGTATCCCTCTATTTGTCGCACCATCAAAAAAGCTCATTTCCGGAGTGATCAATATTATTGCAGACGACTTGAAAATCGGTGAAATCGGAGCCCGGCATTTTATTGACAAAGGCTTTATGAATCTGGCTTTTTATGGAACCAATCAGATTTTCTGGTCGAGGTTAAGGAAGGAAAGGTATAAAGAAATGGTAATTTCAGCCGGACTACACTTTTATGAGTTCGACGCGCTGATAAAAAATAACTGGTACAATAATTATCTGCATCTGTCCGAATGGATTAAAGACCTCCCAAAGCCGGTTGCCATTATGGCTTGTCACGACGATTTTGGCATTCATCTTATTGAAGCAGCGAAAATTAATGGATTCCGTATTCCTCAGGATGTGGCCATTCTGGGAGTCGACAATGATGAATTTATCTGTAAATTGTATGATCCGCAAATGTCAAGCATCGATCAGGATCCAGTTAACATCGGATTTAAAATCGGAGAATGTATTAAGTCACTGATAGTTGACGGGAATAAGCCACCGGAATTTATTTCAGGGATCGATTTCCATCTCGTCACCCGCCAGTCTACTGACATTTTTGCTGTTGATGATGCACAAATAATTAAAGCCCTGCAGTTCATCAAAGATAATGCGAATAGTAAACCGATTTCTGTTGATGCAGTTGTTGCTTCCACCTCCATCTCACGACGGTTGCTGGAAATAAGATTCAGAAAACTGTTGAACAGGTCTATCCTTGATGAGATCAAAAAGGTCAGGATCGACTCGATATGCGGAAAACTAAGATCTTCAAATGTGCCTATAAACGAAATAGCTTTTAAAATGGGTTTTAATTCAGTATCAACATTCTCAATATATTTCAAAAAAGACATGAAATTCACGCCATTGGAATACCGCAAACAATTCCAGACACGTTAATTCCTGAATCAAGTATCCCAATTGCTTTTTAAGCATATCTGCATTGTAATAAGATTTACTATCGTATTGAATTGATTCGCAAATATTAAAATCAATTTCGTAATTGAATGATTGATCTGTCACATTTTGAGTGAACTTTGATTCCGATAAAACAGTTGTTATTAAATGTTAGGGTGATTAGGTGAATGTAAAAGGTGTGCATGACATCCATGCACACCTTTAATTATGAAGGAACATAACTTTCCAATTAATGTTATAGTTTTAAACTAAGATTAAAATATCCCTAGGTTATATACATATGAAAAAATGGCTCTTAATAGTTACCTTCATATGAATTGCCTGATTACTCAATTAACAAGCCTGAATGCAACATATATACTACCCAAAGGCGCTGATGGGCAGGTAATCCCAGATTTTATGATTAAACCGGGTTGGCCAGAACCGCATTTATTTCATAATATATTGGACCTCTTCCTGATTCAATCTGAACTTTAATATTCGCATTTGATGAAATAAAAAACGCAATTTTAAAAATCATTTGTCTGAATTCTTCTTTCATTTACTAAAACCGTTATATTTTTTTAGCAACGAATAAATAAATTGAAATCAAATTTAACCGAAAAACTTATTTTACAAATTTAATCTTTATTACTAACCTTAATCCTTACACATGAAAAATCCTTTATTTGTCATTGCAGGAAAGGGTAAGACTTCCAATTCCCTGATCCTAAAGACTATGAAACTGACTATTCAGTTGTTTCTGTTTTGTATTCTGCAAATAGGTACGACTGTTAATGCATTTCCTGCTGCTGAGCCCCAGCAAAAGGTAGTTCCATTTGGCCAGAACAGTCATTCTACAAGGGAAAATGCGGTCAGCTTTTCTCCTTCCCCGGATTTCAGTATTACCATTGACGGGAAAAATGTATTGGTTTATTCATCCCCGATACCGGCATCCTTCTGTAGTTTTACCCTGAATAATCCGGTGGAGATAAAAATAAAATCTTTGACACGTGACGTTAAATGGGTGGATCTCAGACCTCTTTCCTCGGGCATCAAACCGATTTTTAAAGACAGTGATAGTACGATTACATTTATAATCAGTAAACCGGGTCAGTTCAGTATCGAGCTGAACGGTTCTTTAAAAACCCCGCTCTGGCTGTTTGCGAACGCTCCTGAAAAGAATAATCCTGATCGTTCAGATAAAAATGTGCTGTATTTCGAATCTGGTAAAATTCATTATCCGGGGACCATTAATCTAAAAGACAATCAAACGATCTATATTGAAGCCGGTGCAGTTGTAGTAGGAAACATGAAGGGGAAAAACGTGAGCCATATTAAAATAGGCGGACTGGGAATTTTAGATGGTTCATATAGCCGGCACTTCATGGATTCCATTGCCCTGGCTAACAATACTAATGGTTCGGTTGCGGACGACAAAAGAAGAGGAGAACAAAACGGTCTTATACTACTCAATGAATGCAAGGATATCATAATAGAAGGAATAACCTTATATAATTGTAAAACATGGGACATAGTTCCGGTACTGTGCAATAATGTAAAAATCAATAACATAAAAATAGTAAGTGCTAACGGATCAGATGATGGCATAGACATTGTAAGCACAAAAAATATGACAGTCAGTAATAGCTTCATTCATACAAAAGATGATTGCATTGCTGTAAAAAGCCACGGATTTCCTTTATCTCTGACAGCAAGCTCGCCTCAGGATCAGTTTGCGGCCGGACAGCTTGCATCAGGTCCTTTCTATGACGTTGACAGTATTCTCATAAAAAAATGTGTGTTCTGGAATGCATTATGGGGAAATGCAATAGAAATAGGTTTTGAACTTTCAGGAAATGTAAGTAACGTCAGTTTTATTGATAATGATATCATTCATGTGGAAGGAGGTGCCGCTTTCAGTATTCATAATGCAAGAAGGGGAACAGTCAGCAATATTCTTGTTGATGGTCTAAGAGTGGATTATGCCGATCAGAAACTCTTCGATCTGGCAATCTTCAGATCGGTTTACTCCGAGGATGGAACTTACGATGAGGCCGAGATTGAGAAACTTGATCTGAATGGAGTATGGGATAATGTCCTTAAAGTACCGGCCGGGGAAAAAGAAAAGCATGCCATATACCGTGGTTTTATAAGAAATGTGACTCTAAAAAATGTAAGTGTTATTGACGGTCCATTTCCGTTTTCTGTTTTTTACGGATCTGACAAGGCTCACATGGTGGAAAATATAACAATAGAAAATTTAACTGTTCATGGAAGGAGAATTAACAAAACTGATGAAGCAAAGCTATTCCTGGAAAATACAAAGAATATAATTATAAGGTAATTTTAGTTTGTGATGGATTCTTTTTCTTTACAATTATATATCCAAAGATGAAAAGAATAAGAGTCACATTTGTCCTCGACAGAACAGTATCCTTTGAACGCGATCTCATAATGGGAGTTGTTCATTATTCGAGCCTTTTTTCTATATGGGACTTTTTTCTGCCGGCAACAGATTTCTGGCAATCGGATAAAAGGAAGCCGTTGTGGCCATTCTGGGAGTCGACAATGATGAATTTATCTGTAAATTGTATGATCCGCAAATGTCAAGCATCGATCAGGAACCAATTAACCTCGGATTTAAAATACGAGAATGTATTAAATCACTGATTGTTGAAGGGAATAAGCCTCCGGAATTTATTTCAGGGATCGATTTCCATCTCGTCACCGTCAATCTACTGACATTTTTGCAGTTGATGATGCACAAATAATTAAAGCCCTGCAGTTCATCAAGATAATGCCGATAGCAAACTGATCTCTGTTGATGCAGTTGTTGCTTCCACCTTCTTCCCTCGACGGTTGCTGGAGATAAGATTCAGAAAACTGTTGAACAGGTCTATCATTGATGAGATCAAAAAGGTCAGGATCGACTCGATATGCGGAAAACTAAGATCTTCAAATGTGCCTATAAACGAAATAGCTTTTAAAATGGGTTTTAATTCAGTATCAACATTCTCAACATATT
>JBBRSO010000101.1:0-11080 GCA_038245405.1 Bacteroidales bacterium | reverse complement strand
CTCCACATTGCGCCGGAAAGCATAATTTGTACTGTAAAAATCAACCTGAACTGAATGATCGATAATCAGATCGACAGGTACATGTGGATTAATGAGCTTTGGATTTTTATTTTTTCTGGCTACCTCGGAACGGATTGAAGCTATATCAACTATTGAAGGCACTCCTGTAAAATCCTGCATCAATACACGTGAAGGCAGGTAAGGTATTTCACCGGCATCCTGATCCATATCCCTGTTTAATATATTCTTAAGATGTGTCTCAGTAAAGCTAAGTCCGTCGAAATTTCTTAAAATGTTTTCAATCAAAACCCGTATTGAAAATGGAATTTCACCGATCTTATGCCCTTCATCATCCAGCTTCCTTAAAGAGAAGTATTTGAACTTGCCGAGGGCTGTCTCAATGTTCTCCTGATATTTTTCTATTCCTGCCATAATCTTGTTTATTTATTTCAAAGATAAAGATAATCAGTCCGTCGAGTATTTCTTAAACAAATGAAGTATAAAAGAGTTAAGGAATTATTTGGATTATTCACCATAGACATTGGTTTTGCCAGTAACATTTAATTATTTTTACATGATTTATTAAAAATCTGCATAAGCCTGATCTATGAAAACCATTTTTAAGATTTTCCTTTATTTCTTCAGTACCATAATGGTTCTTCTTCTGTGTCTTATCATTTTTCTCTATGTTTACTATTCCGTTCTTGAAAAGAAACATGACAATATAGCGAAAGAGCTGATGAACAGGTCGGCTGTTACAGACGGTCCTCCACCTTCGATTTCCAAAAAAACTTACCTTAATCTTTTGCCGGTCCCAAAGAAAATTCAATTTGAAAATGGCTATTTTAATTTCCCGGGTAGGATTGTTTATTCTGTATCCGATTCGTTGAAAAAGGAAACATTGAATTACCTTAAAAATCTGCCGGGAGCAGGCTATGAGTTTGCAAAATCAGGTGGTAATTTGCAGTTTGAATATATAGGTACCTTATCGGAACAGGGTTACACAATGGATATCAAGCCAGAAAAAATCACTGTCGGATACAGCAGCAGACAGGGACTTTATTATTCCATCGTTTCCTTAAAAGTGCTTAATGTGAATTATAAAGGAAGAATCCCCTGTGTACATATTGAAGACTCTCCTGATCTGGCGGTAAGAGGCTTGATGTTCGATATCAGTCGCGATAAGGTTCCAACGCTTGCAACTCTGAAAGGGATAGTTCAGCTGATCGCCGATCTTAAGTATAACCATTTTGAGTTGTATATTGAAGGCTTCTCATTCGCATATCCTTCGTTCAAAGAGCTTTGGGAGGGTAAAGAAACTCCTGTAACAGGAGAAGAAATAAAGGCTCTTGATGCATTCTGCAAGGAACATTTTATCGATCTTGTGCCGAATCAGAATTCACTGGGTCATATGACGGCATGGCTCGCTACGGATCAGTATAAAAACCTTGCTGAATGTCCGGACGGATATAAGTTGTTTGGCTTAATTGACTCCAAGTCAACCCTCGATGCATCTGACCCGCAAAGTATAGAGCTCATTACCAGAATGACTGATGATCTTCTGCCAAATTTCACCTCTGTAAATTTTAATGTAAATCTCGATGAACCGTTTGAACTTGGAAAGGGGAAAACGAAAGAACTTTGTAAAACCAAAGGGGAGGGCGTTGTTTACCTCGATTATGCAAAAAAGATTCACGGGATGGTGACCGCTAAGAATAAAAAAATGATGCTCTGGGGCGATGTGGTTCTGAAACATCCGGAGCTTATCCCGGAGATTCCAAAAGATGTTACTTTGCTCGACTGGGGTTATGAATCAAGCTATCCCTATCAGCGTCATTGCAAAATGCTTCAGTCTTCCGGTTTGAATTATATGGTTTGTCCCGGAACAAACAGCTGGACCAGCATTACAGGCAGAACGGATAACATGCTGGCTACCATAGAGTCGGCAACAACCAACGGAGTTAAATACGGTGCTGCAGGTATGATAATCACCGACTGGGGCGACATGGGTCATTGGCAGTATCTTCCGGTTAGTTATGCCGGGTATACCGTTGGAGCTGCTCTGAGCTGGAACAGCGGCAGCATGAATGAACTCCACCTGAGAACGTTTTTGAATAGCTATGTTTTCAGAGATGAAAATTCTGTTATGGGAGACCTGGTTCTCGATCTGGGCCGTTACAACAGATATGAGGAATTTCCAATGTTTAACATGACTACTACTCAGATGGCGCTCCAATTCGGATTAAGAGACAAGCTATTGATATCCGAAATTTTCGAAAAGATAATAGGTGGAATAAATGATCTGATGAAAGATCTGGCACCGGAAATGATGACCATATTTAATGAAAAGTATGAAAACCGGCATTCATTTTATTTTGCCGGTCTTCAGAAATTTATGGATTCAAAGGAAGATTTACTGAAAAAGGCGAAGATAGGAACACCTGACAGTCTTATTATCAGAGATGAATATCTGAATGCAATACGTCTTATTAAACTCGGGGCAGGTCTTCAGAGCTATATCGCCTTCCAGGGAAAGATGAGCATCTCTGACCAGAAATCGATCCTGAGAACCATGCAGGTATCAGGAAGACAATATCTTGAAGAAAACAAACGTCTCTGGTTGCTCAGAAATAAACCTGGCGGTTATGACAGAAGCACTCTGGTACTAAACAGTCTGATGTCTCAGATAGATGACCGGATCATTCTTCTTGACAAGTCAGTTTTATCAATATGGCTGAACAGGTTTCTTGAGAAAATCGGCACCGCAGGTGCTGTGCTTTACATGAAGGCGTCATAGGAATGCGAATTGGGATCGGGGATTTCTGATTTCTATTCCGAAATCCCCAATCCGAAATCTAAAATCAAAAAATTCCAAAATTTCCGACTGAATTTTAAGATATTTTAACTTTTATGTTGCTATGTTGTATAATTTTAGTATCTTCGCACCGTAATTTTTAAATTAAACGATTAATTTAAATAGATCGGTTGTTAAATAAACAAAGTATTAAAAAGGTTAGAAAAATGAAGAACAAAGTTTTAATGGGATTAGCTGCAATCGTAATGGTTGCTTTCCTTTCAAGTTGTGGAAAAGTTCCACAGGCTAAAATTGATGCTACAAATGCAGCTATTGCAGCTGCTCAGACTGCTGAAGCTGCAGTTTATGTACCTGCTGAATTTACAGCTGTACAGGATTCAATGAATGCAATCAATGCAGATATTGAAGTTCAGAAATCAAAAATGTTCAAGAAGTTTGGACCTTCTGAAGTTAAACTTGACGCTACGTTAGCACTCGCTAATAAAGTTGCCGCTGACGCTGTTGCTAAGAAAGAAGAAGTAAAGAAAGAAGTTGAAACCAGCATCGCAGCCGTTAAAGCAGTTGTTGAAGGAAATACAGCTCTTATGAAAAAAGCTCCAAGAGGAAAAGAAGGAGCAGCAGTTCTCGAGGCTATGAAAACTGATATGGCAGCAATAGATGCTACAATAGCAGAAGCTCAGGCTGCTTATGATAAAGGTTCTTACATGGATGCTCTTAACAAAGTTAAAGCTGCCAACGAAAAAGCAACCGGTATTAAAACTGAATTAGAAGATGCTATTGCCAAAGTACACGGAGGCAAAAAGTAATAAATAATATTGTGTAGGGCATGGTCTCAACCACACCCTACAAATAAAATAGAAACCCCCGGGCTTTTCCCGGGGTTTTTTTTAAAGTCGTCACAGGGTTTACATGAGAAAGATTTGGAGAGATGTGTTGATTTTTTCTGCTATCGCAGTTGCAATATCATTAATATTCCTGATATTAATTAAATTAACTCCTAAACCGCCTACCGGCGAAATGGAATATGCACGGGAAATTCTCTCAAAAGCGGGAACAAATAGAGCAGATACCTATTCTAAAAAAATGTTTAATGAAGCCAGAATCTTCTATGATTCAGCTATGGTTAACTGGCACAGGCAAAACAAGCGATTTATATATTTCAGAGATTACGAAAGAGTTGCGATGTTTGCTAATCTTTCTGCAAAAAAAGCAAACACAGCACTAGATAATTCTGTAATCAATGAATCGACGCTAAGAATAAAGTTGAAAGAAAAAATTTCAATTCTTGAAAATCTTGTAGTTCAGCTCGATAATAATTTCAATACCTATCCACTGACTTCCGAGATCAGGAACCGGATATCTAAAGGCAAGATTCTTCTTAATGAAGCAAGAATAATATTTAACAAAGGTCAATATCTACAGGCAAACAGAAAAGTAACTGATGCAGAATACCTTTTAAGTGAATCTTTCGATTATGCATCTGCTAACCTGAAAAATTATTTCAAGTCTATTACTATCTGGAGAAAATGGATTGATAAAAATTTACGTGATTCAAAAAATAATCGTGATTATTCAATAATTATTGATAAATTTTCACGAAAATGTTATATTTATCTTAGCGGGGTAAAAAAGTATGAATTTGAAGCGGAATTAGGAAAAAACTGGGTAGGAGCTAAAAGAACGTTAGGCGATTTTGCCACCCCCGAGGGTATGTATAAGATTACCAGAAAGATCGACAGTGGCAGATCCAAGTACTACAAAGCATTATTACTCGATTACCCGAATGACGAAGACAAAGCAAGATTCCGCTCAGAAATTGAAAAAGGATCGTTGCCAGCATATGCCAAAATAGGCGGTTTGATCGAAATACACGGCAACGGTGGTAAAGGGATAGATTGGACCGAAGGTTGTATTGCAATTACTGATAAGGAAATGGATACTGTATTCAAAATCGTAAGAGTAGGCACAAAAGTTACAATAGTAGGATCAATGGTAGACCTGAGGGATTTATTGGACAAGTAATTTACCTGATATGGAAGATGAAAATTTAAAGATTGAAGGAACTGGACCTGAGCCACCCAAAATTGCAGAAGATATTCCTGCATCGTCAACCCCAGAGGGAGATAAAAAATCTTCCGGAGCGATTATTAAGATCTTCCGGGGAATTATTATTTTTATTCTTTCAATTTTCTTTGTGCTGGCGATAATTGTTTTCGTAATCTATGGAGCATCGGCTCTTGGAGAAATATCGCACCACCGGAATTCAGTAAGATCTGATACGGAAGAATTGAAAAAGGATCAGCTCTATAAAAAGAAGATCGCTCAATTAACCAAAGATATCCAGAAGCTTTCGGCAAAATATAATAGCTACACATCGGGCCAGTCATATATTGTGGTGAACACCACCGATAACAGGTTTTCTCTCTATACAAATAAAAACCTTATCAGAGAAGGATCATGCAGTACAGGGAGTTATATTATGCTTCAGGCTTCTACCGGCAATAAAAAATGGGTTTTCAAAACGCCCAGAGGTAAATATTGGATACACGGGAAAAAGACAAATCCTGTCTGGAAACGACCCGATTGGTCATTCGTTGAAGAGGGAGCCAGAATTCCTTCAGCCAATGATGATTCAAGATTTGAATATGGGGTACTGGGTGATTATGCCCTTACCCTTGGTGATGGATACATGATACACGGCACAATATATAAACGTTTTCTTGGAATGCCGGTAACCCATGGCTGTGTGAGACTGAATGATGATGATCTGAAGATAGTTTACAACACACTTAATGTTGGTTCGAAAGTTTATATTTTCTGAGATTAGTATAATATGGAAAACAAAAACCACCAGGAATCACGCTCAAAAGTACCTCTTATAATTCTGATCAGTATTATCCTTTTACTGGCAATCTATTATTCAGTTATGTCAATTCTGAGTCCCCGCCAGAAGCTCGCCGAAATCAGGCAAGAGTTTACAGCAAAATCAACAGAAAAGGATGACATCGACCAAAAGATACAGTTGGATGTGGATTACCTTAAGCTCATGAGACAAAAAGCATTTCTACAATCAAAGGTTGTAATGGCAGAATCTGATTCAATTTATCTCACAATAAATCTGGCAGACAGTACCGCAAATCTTGAAATCAGCGGTGTTATTGTTCATAAAACCAAAATGAGCAGTGTAAAAATAAGCAGCATCTTATCAGGCGCTAATGATAATTCAGTATTATCGATGATGTCGGCTCCTCTGACTATATCCAGCGCACTGGCTACTATTAAAAAGGAACCCGTCATGGTGAAGATTGCACCTAAAGATACCTCGGAATATAAACCCGATATTGTACCCGATACTTCGCTCACCGAACATGTCAATTATATTCTGGAGATGGACCGGGGAATACGTATATATGTATATCAGGAGGAAACTGGCAAATTCAGCGATAAGATAGATCAATTTCTTTTTGACTTTAAAGACAGATTAAGAGATACATGGAGTGCATTAAAGAGTGTAGCCGTACTGAAAGTTCCTGAATATCATCCCTATATCAGGATAAAATTACCCAGAGCTGATGCGAAAATCATTTACAGGGCAATTCCTAAAAAAGGACAGATTGCTATCTTCAGCTGACATATTATTTTTTTAAACAGAAAGATCTCAATTGTTTTATTACTGAAAAAATGGGAAGATTTACCGGAGTAATTGGTATCATAATCATTCTTGGACTTGCATTTTTGTGGTCTAACAACAGGAAGAAAATTAATTACAGACTGGTAATAACCGGTCTGATCCTGCAAATCTCTCTTGCGATATTTATTCTGAAGGTTCCAGTTGGTCAGGATATTTTCTTCTGGCTTGGAAAGGCTATCAATAAGCTCCTTGATTTTTCAAAAGAAGGTGGACTTTTTGTTTTTGGAGATCTTACAAAAGTTACCCAGATCCTCCCTGAGGGCATAGTTAAAAGCGGAGTCTTTCTCTTTATATTACTACCTACAATAATCTTTGTTTGTGTTCTTGTCGCAATTGCTTATCATATAGGACTGATGCAGCGCGTTATTGCTGTTATTGCACGGTTTGTTCATTGGGCTATGCAAGTCAGCGGGAGCGAAGCACTCTCAAATGTCTCCAGCGCGTTTGTGGGTCAGGTAGAGGCTCAGATAATGATCAGACCTTATCTTTCGGGAATGACAATGTCGGAACTTCTCGCTTCAATGACAGGCAGTATGGCCTGTATAGCGGGTGGCGTTATGGCTGTCTATATTTCGATGGGAGTGCCTGCATCATATCTGCTCGCCGCCAGTCTGATGGCTGCGCCGGGAGCGCTTGTAATAGCTAAGATAGTTTTTCCCGAGACAGAGGAATCAGAAACAAAAGGCACAGTAAAGCTTGAAGTAAAAAAAGAGCATTCAAATTTAATGGACGCAATATCTGCCGGAGCCAGCGATGGGATGAAAATATCTATAAATGTCATTGCAATGCTTATAGGTGTTATAGCACTTATTGCACTTGTAGATGCACTACTCGGTTATTTCGGACATTTTCTTTCATGGATTGGCGTATCTCTAAATGTGCTGGGTCTGAATGTTGATCATCTCCGTCTTAAAGACGTGGTTGGAGCGTTTTTTAGTTTATTTGCTGTGGTAATGGGAGTGCCGGCTTCAGAGTCAATTCGTGTAGGCTCTTTAATGGGCACCAAGATGGTTATCAATGAATTTGTTGCTTATTCCGATCTCACCCCTATGATACAACAAGGTTTACTTAGTGCAAAATCGGTTGTAATTGCTAGTTTTGCACTTTGTGGTTTTGCGAATTTCAGCTCGATAGCAATACAGCTTGGAGGAATCGGCGTTTTGGTTCCAAACAGAAAGTCCGATCTTGCGCGTCTGGGTTTCAAGGCAATGATCTGTGGTACAATGGCGTCATATATCTCGGCGTCGCTGGCAGGGATATTGCTCTGATAGTTAACAAGGAGAGATGGTACCGTCGTTGCGGTATAGACGCCGTGATCAATGCGGCTATAAGTTTTATAAAGGAGAGATGGCAGAGTGGTCGAATGCGGCGGTCTCGAAAACCGTTGTTCGCCTTCCGGCGAACCGGGGGTTCGAATCCCTTTCTCTCCGCAAAAATAAAAAACCATATGTGTAGGGACATGCCATGGCATGTCCCTACACGATCCGGAACTGGGTTTCTGGTTGTTAATTCTTATCCGATAATTTTGTTTACATTTTTGAATATCCGTAATTTGTGGTCCAATCATCTCAGATTAAAAAATTAATGTAAAATAACTATGAAAAAAATTCTTAAGTTGATGGCAGTAAGTACTATTATCTGCATGTCTGTAGCAGGATGCAAAAACAAAAATATAAATGAATCCGCTAATCAGACTGCATCAGAAAAAGACAATCCATTCTTTGCGGTCTATACCACACAATTCTATGTACCTCCTTTCGAAAAAATAATGGCCAGTCATTATACTCCGGCCTTCGAAGAAGGTATGGCTGAAGGAAGAAGGGACCTCGAAAAGATATTGCAGAACAAGGAAGATGCAACTTTTCAGAATACTATCGATCCGCTCGATACGATGGGAAAACTTCTGACAAAAGTATCATCAGTATTTTTCGCCCAGACATCAGCAAACACAAACGACTCACTCCAAAAGATTGAGATGGAGATCTCACCAAAACTTTCAGAATACAGGGATGAGATCTTCCTTAATCCTGTCCTTTTTCAGAAAGTAAAAACTATTTATGAGAAACAGGCAGATTCTAATCTTAATGATGAACAGAAATTCCTTCTCGAAAATCTATATAAAAGCTTTGTGAGAAATGGCGCTCTTCTAAAAGGTGCGGATCATGACACTTTGAAAAAGATAAATCAGAAAATTTCAGTTCTGGCGGTAAAATTCAGTCAGAATGTACTTGGTGAGAACAATAGATTCAGACTTGTTATTGATAATCAAGCCGATCTGAAAGGTCTGCCACAATCTGCTATCGATGGTGCCGCTATTCAGGCAAAGAAAGAAAATCTTGAAGGGAAATGGGTCTTCACAATTCAGAAACCAAGCATGCTTCCTTTTCTTACTTATGATGATAACCGCGACCTAAGAAAAAAATTATATGATGGCTACCTTACCAAAGGCAATCATAATGACTCTCTTGATAACAAGAAGATTCTTGCAGACATTGTAAGCTTACGTGCTCAGAGGGCTAAACTACTTGGTTATAAATCTCATGCTGATCTAACATTGGAAAACAGGATGGCAAAAACACCTGCAAACGTGTACGCTCTGCTTGATCAGTTATGGAAACCAGCGTTAAGGGTTGCAGGAGGAGAATTGAAGGAAATGCAAAGTATTGCTGCAAAGGAAGGTTCAAAATTTGAAATTCAGCCATCCGATTGGTGGTACTATGCCGAGAAATTACGCAGAGCAAAATATAATCTGGATGATAGTGAGCTCAGACCTTATTTCAAGCTTGAAAACGTTAGAGAAGGAGCATTCTCTGTGGCTAACAAACTTTATGGAATTACCTTTACTCAACTGCAGAATATGCCTCTGCCTCATCCCGACGCAATGGCTTTCGAGGTAAAGGAAGCAGATGGCAAACACCTGGGTGTTCTCTATATGGACTTCTACACGCGAGCAAGTAAAAGTCAGGGTGCATGGTGTGGCGGATATCTCGACCACAAATGGATTGACGGGAAAGAAATAAATCCAATTGTTACTCTGGTCTGCAACTTCTCAAATCCATCAGCTGAAACACCTTCGCTGTTGAGTCTCGATGACGTTCAGACTCTTTTCCATGAGTTTGGGCACAGCCTCCAGGGCCTGTTTTCCGTAAATAAATACAGTATGACAAATACAGCTCAGGACATCGTGGAGCTTCCTTCACAGATAATGGAACATTGGGCTACTGAACCTTCCGTTCTGAAGACATACGCAAAAAACTACAAGACAGGTGAGATAATTCCTGATGCACTTATAAATAAAATCCAGAAAAGCAGCCACTTCAACACAGGATTTGATAATGTTGAGCTACTTGCTGCCACATTACTTGATATGGACTATTACACCCTTGAAGCTCCTGTTAAAATTGATGTTGAACAATTTGAAAAAGAGCATCTTCAGAAGATGGGCCTCATGAAAGAAATAGAACCACGTTACAAAAGCACCTACTTCCTCCATATCGTTGGTGGTTACGACGCAGGGTATTATTGTTATACCTGGGCTGCTGTGCTCGATAATGATGCCTATGAAGCATTTAAGGAAAAAGGAATTTTTGACAAAGCAACCGCTGACTCATTCCGCAAAAATATTCTTGCGCCTATGGGCATAACTGATGCTGAACAAAGCTTTGTTAATTTCCGCGACCGTGCACCAAAAATTGATGCCTTACTTAAAAACAGAGGTTTAATATAATTATCAGAACGCACTGGGGAATTATATGGAAAAGGCAATACTTTGCGGGTCAACAGTTGATGAAATTTTTGATCTGATCGGACCATCGGGTTTCACTATTGCCAATGCCACTACAATTTCAAACAGTGTATATAAAAAGAGCATATCTGAGGCTTCACTCATACCCAATATTTCTTCCCGACTAAAAAAAGATCTTAATGAGAGGGCAATGAGCGGATTGTTTTTACCTGTCTCATCTGCAGTCTCAGCTGATCGTTCTGTTAAGTATTTATTCAGGTCTGATGACGGGAAGGAATATGAGACCGTTTATATACCTGAGAAAAAGAGGCACACAGTGTGCGTTTCGACACAATCGGGCTGCCGGATGGGATGTTCATTTTGTGCAACTGCGAAGTATGGATTCAGAGGTAATCTTACAGCAGGGGAGATTATTAACCAGATAGTCTCAATTCCTTTATCGGAACAAATCACTCATGTAGTATTTATGGGGATGGGAGAGCCGATGGATAACCTCGACAACGTCCTTAAAGCATGTGAGATAATTACGGCTGAATATGGTCTGGCTATCAGTTCAAGGAATGTTACTGTGTCTTCAGTGGGTATAATGCCATCAGTTGAGAAGTTTTTGCTGAGGTCGAACTGTAACCTTACGATTAGTTTGCTTTCTCCGTTTTCAGCGGAGCGGATCGGGTTCATACCACTTGAAAAGGTCTACCCCGTACTGAAAACAATTGAATTAGTAAAGAGCATACCAATTAAAAAAAAGAGGACCTTAAGTATCGCATATTTTATGATTGATGGATTGCATGATACCGACAGACATATGGATGAACTAAAGACAATATTT
>JBBRSO010000100.1:0-11378 GCA_038245405.1 Bacteroidales bacterium | reverse complement strand
ACTATCTGGCAAAAAAAGGTGAAACAGTTCTTTTATCTCCCTCCTGTGCAAGCTTTGACCTTTTCAAGAATTATGAAGACAGGGGACGACAGTTTAAACAGGCAGTAAGAAATTTATAAGATCTAGACAATGCAGCAGGGTTGGGTCACAAAAAAGTTTAAAGGCGACAAGGCAATATGGGGGCTTGTGGCTCTTTTTATGTTCTATTCACTGCTTGCTGTATATAGCTCGTCGGTTGGTGTTGCTTTCATGAAGCATGGAGGGAATACCAGCTATTTTCTCCAGAGTCAGCTGTTCATGCTTGCACTTGGACTTATTATTATTTTAGTAGTTCATAATCTGCCATACCGGATTTACTTTCAGATGGCAGGACTGATCCTTATAGCAGCTGCTGGTTTGCTGGTCCTTACTTATGCTTTTGGATCAAGAGTAAATGAGGCCACACGCTGGATAGTTATCCCAGGAACAGGTTTCAGACTGCAAACATCAGATGTTGCTAAAGTGGCACTCGTACTGTACCTGGCAAGGTCGCTGGCTAAGTATCAGAACGAGCTGAATAACTTTATGCTTGTTGCAAAATACTTTTTCCTTCCCGTTGGCATAATATGCGGTCTGATATTCCCTGAAAATCTTTCAACGGCTGTAATGATTTTCGGAATAAGCATGATCATTATGTATATCGGCAGAGTGCCATTCAAATACCTCCTTGCTTTCGTTGGGATTGGAGTGATAGCTGTCGTAATCTTTGCACTTGTTCTTATGGCAGTGAAAAAAGAAAACAGGGTGCAGGTATGGATAAACAGGATTGAGAATCATTTTTCGCATAAAGTAGATAGCGACGCTGACTATCAATCGAACCAGGCAATGATTGCTATATCTACCGGTGGATTAATAGGAAAAGCTCCCGGGAAAAGTACCCAGAGAAACATTCTGCCACAATCCAACTCCGACTTTATTTTCGCAATTATCATAGAAGAATACGGGTTGTTGTTTGGTGCTATCCCTCTTATTCTTGCCTATATGATTTTGTTATTCAGGGGGATAACTATCGCCAAGAAATGTGAAACAGCCTTTCCGGCCTTTCTGGTTTTGGGCCTGATAGTTATGATTGTTATTCAGGCCATGGTCAATATGTTGGTGGCGGTTGGAATAGCACCTGTAACCGGACAGACACTTCCAATGGTTAGCTGGGGAAGGACATCGGTGCTGGTAATGAGTTTTTCGATTGGTGCTATCCTTAGTGTTAGCCGCGTTGTCAATGCAAGAATAAAGAAAGAAGAATTACCGGAAGAAGAAAAAACTGACATAGGAGAAAAAATATATGAGCCAGCAAAGTCCTAAAAGAGTAATAATCAGCGGTGGTGGCACTGGCGGGCATATCTTTCCTGCCATTTCAATTGCCAATGCTCTCAGGAGAATTGATCCTGAAACTGAGATTCTCTTTGTAGGCGCTGAAGGCCGTATGGAGATGGAGAAGATACCGGCTGCAGGATACAGGATCATTGGCCTGCCCGTTGCAGGATTGAGAAGAGGCATTTCGTTACAGAATTTCACAGTTCTTCTGAAACTTTTAAAGAGTCTGAATAAAGCGAAGAAGGTAATAAAAGATTTCGCACCCGATGTGGTAGTGGGAGTAGGCGGATATGCCAGTGGGCCCGTGCTGCGCCAGGCCGGAAGGATGGGTATTCCCACACTGATTCAGGAACAGAATAGTTATGCCGGGGTAACAAATAAACTACTGGCAAAAAGAGCTTCGAAAATATGTGTTGCTTATGATGGGATGGAAAAATATTTTCCAAAGGAGAAACTGATTAAAACAGGGAACCCCGTACGGCAGAACTTCGAGAATCTTGAAGATTTGGAGGATGAGGCTCTTTGTTTCTTCAGGCTTAATAAAGATTTCCCTGTGGTGCTTGTCCTTGGCGGTTCACTCGGAGCCGGCAGCATAAACAATTGTTTGTCGGAAAATATCAATATCCTGCGCGAATCAGATTGTCAATGGCTGTGGCAGACTGGGAAACATTATTTTGAGAATGTGAAGGCGCTGGTTTCTAAGTCAGTCGGGGGAAATATCTCGGTACATGGATTCATTAACAGAATGGATTACGCTTATGCTGCAGCCGATATTATTATTTCGCGGGCAGGTGCCGGAACAATCTCAGAGCTTTGCCTCGTAGGTAAACCTGTGATCTTAATACCGTCTCCCAATGTGGCGGAAGATCACCAGACAAGAAATGCTGAAGCATTATCGAAGAAAGAAGCTGCACTGCTGATATCTGACAGGGATGCAATAAAGACACTGGTTGAAGAGACGATAAAATTGATTTCAGACGGGGAAAGAAGAAGTAAGTTCTCGGAGAATATTAGAAAAATGGCCGACAGAGATGCCGATATGCGGATAGCAGAAGAAGTTTTTAAGCTCATAGGTAAATGATTGATTTCAAAAATATAGAAGGGATTTACTTTGTCGGGATCGGAGGCATTGGGATGAGTGCCCTTGCTCTCTATTTTGGGAAAGGTGCTTATACTATTGCCGGTTACGACAGGTCAGAATCAACGATAACCAGATCGCTGAATGAAAACGGCTGCAGTACCACTTTTGAAGATCAGTTGAATACTATCCCCAGCCTGTTTACAGATCCTTCGCAAAGAAACAAGGTTTTAATAGTCTATACGCCGGCTATACCGTCAGAAAACAGGATACTTACCTTTTTCAGAACAAATAATTACAAGATCTTCAAACGTTCTGAGATTCTGGGAGCAATATCACTTAATACCGATACTCTTGCAGTTGCCGGAACCCATGGAAAAACCACAGTATCAACAATGATTGCTCATCTGTTGAAACAATCGGCAGTAGACTGTTCGGCATTCCTTGGCGGGGTCTCAAAAAATCATGACTCAAACCTGCTTCTTGGTGAGAGCAGGTATACGGTTATGGAAGCAGATGAATTTGACCGTTCATTTCATCGCCTCAGTCCGTTGATGGCCGTAGTGACATCACTCGATGCAGATCATCTTGATATTTATGGTGACCGGGCAACAATGGTGCAGGCATATAATGAATTCTGCGGAAAAATCAGACCGGGAGGGAAACTGGTTGTTAATGGTAAGATACGCAATGAGATCATTGTACCTGAGAATGTGACATGCTTTACATACGGATCCGATGAGCACTCCGATTACAGATCAACAAACATAAAACATGGGCAGGAATATTATAGTTTTGATATTCACACTCCTTCAACGAAAATTGAAGACCTCCATCTTGCCTTCCCGGGATTAATAAACATCGAAAATTTTACCGCAGCTATTGCAATAGCTCTTATGTGCGGTGTAACTGAAAAGGAAATCAGAAAAGCGGTCCTATTATTCCAGGGAGTCAGACGCAGATTTGATATCAGGATTAATATCCCCGGTCTGGCGTTTGTTGACGATTATGCCCATCATCCTGAGGAAATAAGCGTATGTATAAAAAGCATGAAAGAATTTTTCAGAGGAAGGAAAATTACCGGAATATTTCAACCTCATCTTTTTTCACGCACACAGGATCATGCAGAAGGGTTTGCAAAAATCCTGGATGAGCTTGATGAAGTTATACTACTGCCAATTTATCCTGCTCGGGAAAAACCAATTGAAGGTGTTACCTCTGAGTTGATATTCAACAAGATGAAATCGGTAAGAAAGAGATTATTGAAGAAAGAAGATATCCCCGGGATGCTGGATCCGGAAAAGATTGACGTATTGCTGACAATAGGAGCCGGAGACATCGATTCGCTGGTTGGTCCAATTGAGGAGAAATTAAAGAGAGAGAGATTTTAATGATAAAGCTGCTTAAAATATTATTCATTATCCCTGTAATATACCTTGCCGGTGTACCTGTATTTCTGGCCGGAAGCACCAATGCAAAACCTTGTGGAGGAATAATTATCGACATAAGCGATTCGGCTGATTATCATTTTGTTACTCGCAGGCAATTATTGAATCTTGCTTATAGCAATTCTTCAAGGATAGCAGGGAAAGTGGTTAAAGATGTTTCAGTATCGGCGATAGAAGAACGGTTAAGCGGATTAAGGGAATTAAAGAAGGCTGAGGCGTATATGGCAATTGACGGTATAGTGCATATATATGTAGAACAGCGTATTCCTGTTTTCAGAGTAATGCCAAATGATGGAGGAGATTATTTTGTTGATGAAGAAGGTGTTGTAGTAAGAAGAAGAAATCTTTATAATCCCCGGTTGCATATAGTTGAAGGCAATGTAAATATCAGCGCTGCAATGCTTAACGGAGTCAGCGTGCTTGATACGAGCATAAAAAATTCAATTTTGAAAGATATCTTCTACCTGGTAGAATACATAAATGATACTAAATTCTGGTCAGCACAGATCGATCAGATCTATGTAGACAGTAATGACGAAATTGACCTTATCCCCAGAGCCGGAAACCACTTAATTCATCTTGGCACAACAGAAAACTTTAAAGGAAAGCTCAGAAATCTTGAAACGTTTTATGATGAGGTTTTGCCTCATGTAGGATGGAATAAATATTCATTGATAAACCTTGAATTCAAGGATCAGATAGTTTGTAAAAGAAGAGATAATCAGAAATAACCATATTTAAGTTATGAACAAAAAGGAACAGTATGTAGCAGCCATCGACATCGGAACCACAAAAATTGTGGCTATTGTCGGTAAGAAAAACGAGAATGGAAAAATTGAAATTCTCGGACTTAGTAAAGCTCTGTCGAAAGGTGTAAAGAGAGGCGTTGTTCTTAATATTGAAGAAACAGTAAATGCCATTCAGACCACCGTAGAAGATGTTCAGAAAAGATCAGGGATTTTATTCTCAGAGGTCTTTGTGGGCATAGCCGGTCAACATATTAAAAGTATGAAGAATCGTGGATATTTAATCCGCGAGGCATACGAGGATGAAATACAGAAGGAGGAAGTCTTCAGGCTGATTGAGGATATGCATAAAATACATATCGATATCGGTGAGGAGATAATTCATGTGATCCCTCAGAATTTTATTGTCGACAATGAAACAGGTGTTAAAAGTCCCATCGGAATGTGTGGCAGGCGTCTGGAAGCCAACTTCCACATTGTAATAGGACAGGTAGCAGCTGCAAAAAACATTGAGAAATGCATCAGGAAGGCAAATCTTACAGTGAAAGATATGATCCTCGAGCCTCTTGCTTCTTCCGATGCAGTATTGACTGATGACGAGAGAGAAGCAGGTGTTGTCCTTGTGGATATCGGTGGTGGAACAACTGATGTGGCTGTATATTACGATAATATTATTCGTCATACTGCTGTCATTCCTTTTGGAGGTAATGTTGTTACAAAAGATATAAAAGAAGGCTGTGCAATATTGCAGCGACATGCCGAACAGCTGAAGATCCAGTATGGCTCAGCTCTCGGCGATATAGCTCCGGAAGATAAAGTTGTTTCAATACCCGGTATAAGCGGTCGTGAGCCAAAAGAAATCTCTTTCAAGAGTCTTGCCTATATAATTCAATCAAGAATGGAAGAGATTATTGATGCAGTGAATTTTGAGATTCAGAATTCAGGATATGCTGATAAACTTGCAGCCGGCGTTGTTGTTACCGGTGGAGGGGCTATGCTGAAGCATCTTCCGCAACTGATGAAATTTAAAACAGCAATGGATGTAAGGATTGGTTTTCCTAATGAGAACCTTGCAGGTTCGGCAAAAAATGAAATTAATCAGCCTATGTACGCTACCAGCGTTGGTTTGATCATGCGTGGCTTCGAATACCTCGAGACTTACAAAAAGACTTTCGATGCAGGCAGCCTGGAGGAATATGTTAAACCTAAGTCAGTCACTACAGATCAGCAAAAAGAACCGGTTAAAGAGAAAGCAATGAAGGAAATGGAAACGGAAGACGAAGAGGTTTTCGTTGCAGCCGCCCGGGAGGAAGACAAAATAAGTCTCACCGACAAAATTAAAACTATGCTTTCAAGAATGTTTGAGGTTGAAGATCAGCCTATAAAATAAAATATGGTTTACTGAAAAATTACATACTGTTCATAATCAATTAAATAACTATACTATGTCAGACGATATAATGAACTTTGATCTGCCCCTTGAGAGGTCGTCGATTATTAAAGTTTTAGGGATAGGCGGTGGAGGCAATAATGCTGTAAATCATATGTATGAAAAAGGCATAACAGATGTGAATTTTGTCATTTGCAATACCGACCATCAGGCTCTGCTTAAAAGTCAGGTCCCAATTAAAGTACAGATCGGTGAGTCGCTCACCGAGGGACGGGGCGCAGGCAGTAAACCGGAGATTGGCAAACAGGCGGCGATAGAAAACCTTGATGATGTGATGAATGCATTATCGGGAAACACCAAGATGGTCTTCATTACAACCGGGATGGGTGGTGGAACAGGTACAGGTGCCACACCGGTTATAGCAAAAGCCTGCAAGGATGCCGGCTTACTCACCATTGCCGTGGTTACTATTCCTTTCAAATCGGAAGGAAAAGTAAGGATAAAACAGGCTATTGAAGGTGTTACAGAGCTGGCGGGGTATGCCGATTCATTACTTGTGATAAACAATGAAAAGCTCAGGGAGATCTATGGCAACCAGTCTGTATCAACTGCTTTCGCAAAAGCTGATGATATTCTTACCACTGCAGTAAAAGGTATCGCTGAGATAATTACTGTTACAGGTTATATAAATGTTGACTTTGCCGATGTTGAAACTGTGATGAAGAACTCAGGAGTAGCTATCATGGGTATGGGTAAGGCATCGGGAGAAAACCGGGCACGAAGGGCAATTGAAGATGCACTGGCATCGCCTTTACTAAATTCAAACGATATCACCGGAGCTAAGAGTATACTCATAAATATTTCATCCGGTACAGGCGACCATGAGATAACGATGGATGAGCTGGGTGAGATAACCGACTATATGTACGAAAGCGCATCCGACAATGCACTCATCATACGAGGACTGTCGAAAGACGAAAACCTCAAGGAAGAAATTTGTGTAACAGTAATCGCTACTGGGTTTGAATCAAACAGTATATTCCAGCCCTACAAACCTAAAAGGAACAAGCAGGTTGAGCTGCTTACAAATCAGAACGCAATACCTGCACGACTTATCCCCGGACCAGGCGAAGATGTGTTCTCAGTACACGATAAAAGCAGGAAATCCATTATCACCGATTTTGAAGAAGAATCACAGGGGATTATCGATTTCAGTCTTGAGCACAATCAGGAAATGAGCGAGATAAGAAACCGCAGGCCAAAGGAGAATGATGAAGGAACTGAGAAACCTGAGATGACCCTGAGAAAAGTGAAACATATGCAAAACCTTCTGAAGAGAGAAGGTCTTTCAAATAAAACAATGAAAGAGAATATTGACAATTTTGAAGACGTCCCGGCATATGTAAGAAGAAACCTTACACTTGGTACATCAGCAAGCGGTTCAGAAAGCAAGCTTTCAAAATTCACTCTTACAAGTGACGACAATGAGGAACCCGTTCTGAGGGATAATAACGCGTACCTGAACGATAATGTAGACTAGGAGATTTCTGATTTCGGATTTTTGATTTCGGATATTCTCCAATCCCCAATCAGCAATCTGAAATCCGCAATTCTTAGTACATTTGCAGCTGATGATCAGATCTATTTATATTATATTGCTGTTAGCAATTTCTTCAGGTGTATGTGCCCAGGATCCAAATGGCGTTCCACCCCGACCAAATATTCAGAAACAGGATACTTCAAAAATAACCCGTCAGGCTACGGCTCCGGTAATTACACGACCCATTCATAAGCCCGACACAATTAAACCTCCAAAGATCCTGAAGCAATGGACACTATCGCCCGATTACTCAGAGGAAGTCAGTATCCCCATTGATACTGTCTTTTCATTATCAAACAGATTTAAATTAGCCGATAAATATTCACCCGTCAATGCCACTCTTGGTAACTATGGTTTGCCTTTTTACCAGTTGAGCTTTTTCGACAGGGTTACAGATCCTGATAAATTCCTGTATGCCTACCTTGCTCCTTTGATGCATACTCCTGCAAATACTGTGTTCATGAATACACAGAAACCATTTACAGAGCTGAACTGGAGCTTTGCCGGACCAACGGAAACATCTGAGCAGACTTTCCGGGTCAGACATTCACAAAATGTAAACCGGTACTTAAATTTTGGGGTAATATATGACATAGTATTCAGCCTTGGTCAATATAAAGTTCAACGCTCAGCAGATAAGACGTTTACAATATATTCTTCCTATACAGGACCAAAATATAAGGCCTACTTCTCGGGTAATGTAAATAATTTACTGACGTTTGAGAACGGTGGAATTTCTAACCTGGCTGATATTCAGACTCAGACCCCCACACGTGATATTCTTACAAGGCTTGGATCTGCAAACAAGTCAAACAATCTGCTTAAAAATCGCAGCCTCCTGCTAGTTCAACGTTATACCTTTGGCGGCGAATACCCGGCAAAAAAAGATACTGTTTCAAAGAGAAGACAGGGCTTCTTTGGGTTAAGCGGCACGTTTTCTCATATCCTGCTTCTGGAAACAACCGGACGAAGATATGTGGATGAGACACCTGACACATCATTTTATAAACATATTTACATAACCCCTGATATTACTTCCGACTCCATCTATGCAAAGAATATCAGGAATACCGTTAGATTTGATTTTACAACAGATGAATCGAGGAAATTCAATTTGGGCGGGGGAGTAGGAATTCGAAATGAGATCTCGACTTACAGCTATATTATCCCAACTGCATTCCCGGTAAAAGGAAACACTGTAATACTTCAACGTAACAGCAATATTTTATTAGGAAGGCTCTTCAATAATATTGGGGATAAATTCAGGTGGACAACGACAGGAGAATTGTACCTGACAGGCTACAAGATAGGTGATTTCACACTAAATGGTGAAATCCTTAAGGCTTTTGATCTTAGGAAGGGAAGAGCTTCCTGGGTAATTAACGGTTCTGTGATGAATAAGCAACCTTCGATCTGGTACGAGCACTGGGGTGGCAATAACATTGCCTGGGATAATAATTTCAAGAAGGAATTCAGACTCGATGTTGGTACGTCATTTAAATACCCGGCACGAAAAACAGAGATAAAATTCAATTATGCGATTATAAAAAACTATGCTGATTTTGGAACTGATACTCTGCCTTCACAGTTTTCCGGAGGTTTATCTGTTGCCGCAATAACAATTAAAAATGATCTACGGCTATGGAAATTTCACCTCACAAGCGATGTGATAATTCAGAAAAGCACTAATTCTGAGATCCTCGATCTCCCGCTTGTCACTGTCCGTTCGGCAGCATATTTTGAACATCTTTTCAGATTTAATAAAACAGGTGGCAGATTAAATGCTCAGATGGGGGCTGATGTCACATACTATACTGCTTACCACCCATACAACTATATGCCCGCCACTGGAAGGTTTTTCAGGCAGGAATCATTTACCGCAGGCAATTATCCTTATATTAATCTGTTTGTTAATCTTAAAGTGAAAAGGACCCGGATCTTTGTAATGTTTGATCATTTCAATGCTGGTTTGATGGGAAAGGGGATTAAATATAATTACTTTATGATACCCAATTACCCTCAGAATCTGAGGATGTTACGATACGGGCTAGTCTGGACTTTTTATAGTTAAAAAATTGTTGTATCTTTGCGCCTATTCATAAAACAAAAGGTTTGATTAGAAAAACGCTATTATTAATTACAATTATTGTAACAGTTTCTACATCCTGTTCGATCCTTCCCCCCTCAAAAAATCTTAATCTAGCAGTTGTTTGCGATCTCGATTCAATACAAAATCCTGGTAAGCTGATAGCAATTACAGAAGTTAAAATAAATTCATACTTTCAGAGAACACGTAAAGTATCTCAATATGACGATATGATACGTCAATTCAGTACAAGCATAAACTGGGACTGGAGATTACTCGCTTCGCTGATTTGGCAGGAATCGCGTTTTAATCCTGATGTGGAGTCAAGAAGAGGTGCTATAGGATTGATGCAGATAATGCCTGAAACAGGTAAAAATTTCGGCATCGATGCAACTGTTTCACCTGAAAATAATCTGAAGGCTGGCATACTTTATATTAACTGGCTGCATTCTATCTTCGATAAAAAGATCCCTGATGAAAAGGAGAGAATAAATTTTATACTTGCTGCATATAATGCTGGTCCGGGACATGTACTGGATGCTATGAAGCTTGCAGATAAGAATGGGATGGATCCCACCAAATGGGAAGGCAATGTTGCTATCTGGCTTTTAAAAAAATCGGAACCAAAATATTTCAGGGACGTTGTAGTAAAAAATGGGTATTTCAGGGGAGTTGAATCGGTTAACTTTGTCAGCCAGGTACTTGAGCGATTTGAACACTATAAAAATATCATACCTGAAGAACAAAACCACCCCTTTTAAGGATTGCAAGTAATTCATTGAAAATCATTGCTGTGGCTCCCCATATAGTGTTGCCCTTATAATCGAAATATTTAATTTCGAGCATATCTCCCCTTACTTCGTACATCTTCTTTTTGATGATTGCTTCATCTAAAAAGCTCTTAAGTTCAGCCTCAATGAGAAACAGAACTTCGTCGGGTTTGTTATTGAAATCAGGTTTCTTATCCGTCCAGCCTACCACCGGAGTAACCAGCATATTGCTTACGGGAATATAGAGTGGCGTCAGAGTGCCAATAACAGAAACCTGTTCAGGATTAGTACCTGTTTCTTCCCATGCTTCCCTGATAGCCGTCTGAATAATGCTTTCATCCTCAGGTTCTTTTTTTCCACCCGGAAAACTAATCTGTCCGCCATGAATACCATCGTAATCAGGGCGTTGCATGAATATTGTATTGATTGTTCCCTTCTCAGGATAAAGAAGTATCAGAACTGCTGCTACACGCGCATCATCGCCTGGAAAAAGAGGATAGCTATTTGCAACACGATGCAATGTTGACATCTGCCACTGGACTTCGGTTCCGGGAAGTCCATTAAGTATTTCGGCTTTAAGCAGTTTTGCAAAATCGTTCATAAAAATGGTTAGACTACATTATTCCTAAACTGCATCCCAACTTTACAATTCTTTTCAGGCAACCTCCCAACCCCCCGTTCTTTTTCCTTGCAACCCCCCAACCCCCCAAATGGGGGGCTATTCCCTGCCGGGGGATTAAAGTCCCCCAAATGGGGGATTAGGGGGTTGTCATGCATAAAGGCATTATCTTTTTCCCAGGCAACCCCCCAACCCCCCATACTTTTTCATTGCAACCCCCCAACCCCCCACCTGGGGGGCTCTTCGCTGCCGGGGGATTATCGTGCCCCTCATGGGGGGTGAGGGGGT
>JBBRSO010000099.1:0-11436 GCA_038245405.1 Bacteroidales bacterium | reverse complement strand
TTTACACGTGTTAAACTGCTATCCCCCGAAGAGAGAATACTGGAGGTGGCCAGATTACTAAGCGGCAGCGAAGTTACCGAAACCGCAATGAAGAACGCGAGGGAGCTTCTCAAGGCAGGGATCAATTAAGAGCACTCATCCTTGCGAACTCACCCCCGGAAGGGGGGGTAAGTCTGGCAGTGATATGGAGTTCTCTGTTTCCAATATTTTAGTATTTTTGTACTATTGTTTGCTGTGAACCATACAAAATCATAAACATTATGAGAGACGGATTATTAAAAGGGAAAAAGGGTATCATTTTCGGCGCCTTAAATGAGAAATCAATTGCATGGCAGGTTGCCCTGAAAGCCTGGGAGAGTGGAGCTGAGCTTATCCTTACTAATTCACCTGTTGCATTAAGGCTTGGTAACATTAATGATCTGGCTAAAATTACCGGTAGTAAAGTTATTCCTGCAGATGCAACTAAGATGGATGAGATTGAACACCTCATGACCGAAACCATGAAATCTTTCGGTGGTCAGTTTGATTTTATCCTGCATTCAATCGGAATGT
The DNA here is from genome assembly GCA_038245405.1 of Bacteroidales bacterium. Classification (GTDB taxonomy): domain Bacteria; phylum Bacteroidota; class Bacteroidia; order Bacteroidales; family VadinHA17; genus LD21. The sequence goes on along the minus strand of JBBRSO010000099.1, from coordinate 10,884 downwards.
CACCAAACGTTAGAAAAGATATTCCTTATGAGCAGACCAGTTATGAGAATATGCTTAAGACTTTTGATATATCAGCCCTGAGCTTTCACAGAGTACTTCAGACAGCATATAAAATGGATGCTTTAAAAGAATGGGGATCTGTGGTCGCCTTATCTTATGTTGCAGCTCAACGCACACTGTCGGGTTATAATGATATGGGTGATGCAAAAGCTCTTCTTGAATCGATTGCCAGGAGCTTTGGCTATATCTATGGGCGCGACAAAAAGGTAAGGGTCAACACTGTTTCGCAATCGCCAACTGCAACAACAGCAGGTAGTGGCATTCATGGATTTGAATCACTTATTGACTTTTCGGAGCGGATGTCACCACTCGGAAATGCAACAGCTGAAGAGTGTGCGGATTATTGCGTTGCATTGTTCTCTGATCTCACCCGTAAAGTAACAATGCAAAATCTGTTTCACGATGGCGGTTTCTCCAGTATGGGGATGAGTCTAAGGGCAATTGAACAGTACCAAAAAAGTTTTGAGGAATGTAATTGATGGCGGAATTGCAGTAACTGATAACTTTCATCTTATACTGCAGCGCAAAACAAAAATAAAAGGCTGAACCTTTTCGGATTCAGCCTTATAATATTACAACGATTGGCTAAAAGAGATAATTCAACCCAATTGCAAAGCCTATGTTTCCATCCTGTTCATTAAATGCTTTGCCAATGTCTACTGCTACTACAAAATTCTGATTCATAACAAACATTATACTTACCCCTGCACTCTGATGTAATTTTTCAGTTCCCGGTTTAAAGTAGTCTGAGTAATTTTCAGTTTGTCCGTCAGAGTTATAAAAAGTATTGAAAGTGGCTTCCAGGTTAGTTGGCATCTTTATATCTTTTGTGATTCTACCGAAATCATAAAATGCATCAAGACCCAGATAACAATCCTGTTTCAGAAATTTGAAGTATAATGGTTTCCAGCGTAATTCGACGTTACCCATTACAAATGCGTCTCCGAGAACTCTGTTTTTCAGAACCCCTCTGAGTGTGCTTGCACCACCAAGGCCTTCACTGGTAGCCCCTGTGAGCATTGAGGTAATAACCTGCGATTGATAGAAGAATGGCACCTTGCCGCCAATAGTTGACTGATAGCCTAACCTGTAAACAAATGACAGATTCTTTTCTATAAGTGTAAAATACTGACGATGTATAATGTACAACCTTGTGAATCCCCAGTCATTGCCCATGAATTTTGGAGATACCTCCAGACCAAATTCAGTCCAGAGACCTTTCATCGGGTTTGGTCTGTTGTCACGGCTATCCCACATCACACCGGCTTTAACAGTGTTAACCCATCCGCCATCAGCTTCATTGGCTGAGATCAAGCCAAGGTCCTGATATCTTTCAAAAAGCCCGGGTTGTTCGGCTACTGTTGGCAGCTTTGTCTCTTTGCCTTTATTTAGTTTTTCAATGTTTACCGAACTGTTCTTAAAATTCTGGAAAGCAAAGCCAGCACTCCATTTTAGGTGATCGCCTGATAGTTTGCCCTGGAAATCGTTCTTAAACCTGAACTGGTTTCTTTCAAAACGATAGAACATTCTTGTCCTGTATAATGAGGATGCGAGTTTATCATCCATCCAGTCTTTATTGTATACTGATTCATAACCGTTGAAGCCATAAAACTGGCTGGCCCTATCGGGAAGATAACTCAGGTCGCTTGTCATGTGCACTCCGGGAATGAGATGGTTTGATTCATACATGAACCTGTATATACCACTGCCTTTTGTATATCTGGATATTTCAGTATAAGTATGATCGAGGAATTCAGGGAATACGCTTGGATTACCGTAGTTAAAAAATTCTGCCAGAGCTCCATACTGAAAACCGAGGTCAGAGTCAAAGGAAACCGCAGGCAATGCACCTCCGAATTTCCATCCTGTCTTAGGTTTCTTCTCCTGCGCCGATACAGAAAGCACCAGCAGAGTAATAAGACAGGCTAAAATGGTTTTTTTCATAGGTAGAAGATTTAGGTTCGTGCTGATAAAGATAAAGAAAAATGGAAACTAAGGTCACTTTTTTTAATATTTGCTAACTTAGAACCTTATTTATACAACTAAATGCTTAGCGGATTATTAATTAAGAATATAAAGTGTCTGGTACAGACCGAAGAAAATCCAAAGATTAAGATCTGTGGTTCTGAGATGTCGGCTATCTCTTCGCTATCAGATTCCTGGCTCTGTATATCCGACGGATTAATAACTGATTTTGGTAAAATGGACGATCTCCCTGATTCAATAAGTGGAGCCAAAGAATTGAGAAATATTGATGCGTCGGGCAGATTCGTTTTTCCTTCATTCTGTGATTCACATACTCATCTGGTCTATTCCGGCAGTCGCGAAATTGAATATACCGACAAAATAAAAGGATTGTCCTATGCGGAAATAGCCAAACGGGGAGGAGGAATACTAAATTCAGCAAAAAAACTGCATGAAACATCTGAAGATGATCTTTACCGCCAATCAGTTGTCCGGATTGACGAAATAATTTCCCTGGGAACAGGAGCAGTTGAGATTAAGAGCGGATATGGTCTTAACCTCATTGATGAGTTGAAAATGCTGCATGTCATTAAAAGAATTAAAGAGACAAAACCAATTGAGGTAAAAGCAACTTTTCTGCCAGCACATGCTGTGCCTGAGGAATATAAAAATGACAGGGAGAAATATGTAGATCTTATTATCAACGAAATGATACCGGTTGTTGTTTCAGAAGAACTGGCTGACTATATCGATGTTTTCTGCGATAAAGGTTTCTTTTCGGTTGAGGATACTGAAAGAATATTAATGGCTGGCATGAAATACGGACTGACACCTAAAATTCATGCTAATGAACTCGATTTTTCAGGCGGTATACAGGTAGGCGTGAAATATAATGCACTTTCAGTTGACCATCTCGAGTTTACAGGGGATGATGAAATTAATGCTCTTATTGGGTCTGACACAATGCCTACTTTACTTCCCGGGTCAGCATTCTTCCTGGGTATGCAGGATCCTCCGGTTAGAAAAATGATTAATGCAGGACTCCCTGTAGCACTTGCATCTGATTATAATCCAGGCTCTTCGCCTTCAGGTAACATGAAATTCATAATGTCGTTGGGGTGCACGAAACTGAAAATGCTTCCGGAGGAAGTAATAAATGCTGTAACAATCAATTCAGCATACGCAATGGGGCTTTCCGAAACACACGGGTCAATAGCAAGAGGCAAAATAGCCAATATTTTTATTACCAAAGAAATACCTTCTTATGAATTTATGCCTTATGCTTTTGGAAGTCATCTCATTGAAAAAGTGATACTTAATGGTAGTGTTATTAATATAAAGTAAAACCAAAATAATTTACGCAGAGTGCCACAGAGAAGCACAGAGGTTCACAGAGGAAAAAAAATACTATGGAGAAGAAGATAATAGAATGCGTTCCAAACTTTAGTGAAGGGCAGGATTTGTCGGTCATTAAACAGATAACCGATGTCATTGAATCAGTTAAAGGAATAAAATTACTTGATGTCGATCCGGGGAAAGATACAAATCGGACAGTCGTGACATTTGTCGGAGATCCTGATTCAGTTGCTGAAGCTGCGTTTCTGGCTGTCAAAAGAGCCTCGGAAATAATTGATATGTCGAAACATCATGGTGCTCATCCCAGGATGGGAGCCACTGATGTTTGTCCTTTCATCCCTGTTTCGGGCATAACCATGGAAGAAACTGTTCTTGTTGCTCATAAAGTTGCTGCCAGGATTGGAAATGAGTTGGGCATTCCTGTTTACTGTTATGAAAATGCCGCAAACAAACCTGATAGAAGGAATCTTGCCAGCTGCAGGGCAGGGGAGTATGAAGGACTGAAGAAAAAATTATCGGATCCTGATTGGAACCCCGATTTCGGTCCGGCTGTTTTTAATGAAAAGTCAGGAGCAACAGCTGTTGGTGCCAGGGACTTCCTGGTTGCATTCAATGTAAATCTTAATACCACTTCCACAAGACGTGCAAATGCTATCGCATACGATGTCAGGGAAAAAGGTCGTCCAATGAGGGAGGGTGATCCGGTAACAGGTAAGATTGCAAAAGATGATAAGGGTGAAAAAATAATGATACCCGGTAGTCTGAAGTCTGTAAAGGCTATCGGATGGTATATCGAGGAATATGGCATTGCGCAGATTTCAATGAACCTGACCAACATCTCTGTTACACCGGTACATATTGCATTCGATGAGGTTGTTCGTAAAGCGGATGATCGGGGACTAAGAGTTACAGGATCGGAACTCGTTGGACTGATTCCACTTAAGTCGCTGCTCGATGCCGGGAGGTATTATCTTGCAAAGCAGCATAGATCGTCGGGAGTTTCCGATGATGAGCTTATTAAAATAGCCATTCGTTCCCTGGGGTTAAATGACATATATCAATTTATTCCTGAAGAAAAAATTATAGAATTCGTCATGAATCAAAAGAGTGAAAGGAGACTTACAGACATGACTCTTAAAGAGTTTATGAATGAGACAGCCTCAGAATCAACCGCTCCCGGAGGAGGCTCTGTTTCTGCTTATCTCGGAGCTGTAGGTGTTGCTCTTGGAACCATGGTAGCTAATCTTTCGGGTCATAAACGAGGGTGGGATACGAGGTGGAAAGAGTTTTCAGACTGGGCCGAAAAGGGTAAAGAAATTCAGAATACGCTTCTCCAGCTTGTTGATGAAGATACAAACGCTTTTAAAATGATAATACAGGCATTTGGACTTCCCAAAAAATCGGATGAAGAGAAGAAATCAAGAGATGCTGCCGTTCAGGAAGCAACTAAAAATGCTATACTTGTTCCTTTGAAAGTTATGGAGACCGCATTTTTGGGATTTGATCTGATAACTGAAATGGTGAAGGAAGGCAATCCGAATTCGATAAGTGATGCAGGTGTTGGAGCACTGGCTATCCGTTCCTGTATAAAAGGAGCATACCTGAATGTGAAAATTAATTCTGCCGGTTTAAACGATAAGGAATTTGTAAAAAATGCTGTCAACAAGGGTGCGGAGATTGAGGCCCATGCAGAATTAAGTGAACAGATGATTCTTAGCCTGATAAATGAAAAAATTTAAGCTTACGATATAATTCTTCTGATTGTCCTAAGTCGATGCGAATATCCTTTGATCTCGGGTTTGAATATTCCCTGGTGATCAATTGTATCGATTCTTACCCGGCCTGAAGCATGAATAACAAGCCCTTTTGAGAAGATCATGCCTACATGGGCTATTTTCCCCTTGTCATTATCAAAAAATACAAGATCACCCGGTTCGGACTGATCAATAAAGTCAATGATATTGCCTTCTTCGGCCTGCTGCCAGCTGTCACGTGGTATTGCTATTCCATGAATCTTATATACAAGCTGGGTAAGACCGGAACAATCAATCCCCGAAGGAATGCGTCCTCCCCAGATGTAAGGACTGTTAATATACTTCAATGCGGTCTCACCAAAAGAATCGCCGGATGTGATAACACTGACATTAAAATCATCAGCGGCTGTATAATTATTGCTGCCGGCGACAAATGTTTTTTTTACAAAATCAGGATTATATATTTCACAGCCTGCTTCTAGGATTATTTTTGTCTTATCATTTTTATGACAAAGTAATGCCCGGTTCAGAACCTGGCCTGATGAACCGTCTTCAACGATTGAATGCTGAATATGTGCGGTATCTGCCCAGCCCTGGTATTTATCGAAGAATGTTTCTATTTTAAGCCACGTACCGGCTTTATCTATAACCGAATATTTCTCACCAAACAGAACCTGACTAAGCATCTCTGTTTTATGCGATGGTCCGGACCTCAGAGGAACAAAGACATTCTCACAAATATATATTTCCATGGCAGGATATTTACGGCAAAATTAACAAATATCCCCGATACTGAAACTGCACTTATTTGTGGTTCCGGTTTAAACAAGCTATTTTTGTCAACCCCATTTATCAACTCATCGCCGATGTCTGACCTTCAGAATGTTTGGAAGCCTATAAGAAAATACTTTTTAAATCTGACTTATTTCGTATTAAGTATGTTCATTGTAATGGCTATATGGCCTCATGAAGACAAAATAAACTGGGTCAGAATACCTGGTATTTTTATTCTTGTTTCATCCTGTTATCTGACTCTTTGGTATTTTCTTGCACATTTTCGTTCAGAAGTGCTCAATGTTACACGAAAAACTCTTTTTATAATTCTTATTATACTGACCTTCGTTCTGCTTACCAGGGTCGCTATCTCGTTTTCAAATCCGGTAATTCTGTATCTTATTCCTTTCGTTATCATACCGGTTGTCATCCGTACATTTTATGATGCCCGTCTGGCATTGTTCATTCTGCTGATAAGCTTAATGCTTTCAGGATTTATGGTTCCTGATCCGTTTGAGTTCGTGTTTCTCAATTTCATAACAGGAATGGTTGCAATATTCACGCTTACAAATATATACAGAAAAGGCAGATTATTTTTAACGGCTTTTTTTGTTTTTGTAAGCTACTCTGTTTTGTATCTGGGGTTAACCCTTATGCATGATGGAAGTCTTCTGAATGTTGTTCTGACTAACTTTATCCTATTCTTAATAAATGGCATATTAGTTCTAATAAGTTATCCGGTAATATTCATATTTGAAAAGAAATTTCTTTTCCTTTCTGACACAACACTTCTCGAGCTTGCGGATACTAATCAGCCATTGTTACGTAAACTTGCCGAAGAGGCGCCTGGTTCATTCCAGCATTCTCTTCAGGTTGCCAACCTTGGGGAAGAAGCAGCCAGAATTATCGGATGTAACATTCTTCTTGTCAGAACAGGAGCATTGTATCATGATATAGGAAAAATCGCTTGTCCTGATTATTACGTTGAGAATCAAATTAATGGGAATAGTCCCCATGAAAGTCTGAATCCGGAAGAGAGTGCAAGGGTAATTATAAATCATGTCAAAAACGGAGTCACTCTTGCCAGAAATTTTAAGCTACCCATTCAGATAATAGATTTTATCAGAACTCATCACGGAACTACAATAGCCTATTACTTCTTCAAAAAATACACTGATTTATATCCCTGGGATACAAGTAAAGAGGCGGCTTTTACATATCCGGGTCCAAAACCCTTTTCTAAAGAGACTGCAGTTGTTATGATGGCCGATGCTGTAGAAGCATCATCACGAAGTCTGACAGATTATTCTGAAGACACAATAAGCGAGCTGGTGGAGAGAATACTATATCTGCAGGAACAGGATGGCCAGTTTTCGGAAGTGCCGCTTACCTTTAAAGATCTTTCAGATATTAAGGATTCATTCAAAAAACGACTGTCAAATATCTATCATGTGAGAGTTGCTTACCCCGAACGTGATATATCAACCATCCGGCGTTAATTGGTCGGATTTTGCAATCTTACCTCATATCAACTACTTCAACACTCTGGTAATTTTCCTTATGAAACACAAATGAGTCAGGAGATGGTTTTGATGTCAGATCATATTCTTTAACCTGAAGTGTGATTATAGTTCCATCCCTCTTTTTATATTCCAGGCTTATCAGATTCAGAAGCGTCTTTCCAATTGTAAGTCTGATCCTGAGTAAATCTCCTTTTATATCTTCCGGATAGAGATCAACAACATATGAATCATTTTTTTCTTCTACAAGTCGCGTTTTATAGCCCTTCTTGTACATCGAAAAAATCTGTGAAGGTTTGCTCTGAAACGAATTATCTTTTCTGTCGGCTTTGGTAATTGTCACTTCCTTTTCGGCAGGAAGATAGCTCCATGAAGTTTCGCCATTGAACCAGATGATATTATCTGGCAGATCGAGCTTATATTTATCTTTACTAATAACAACAGAGCCTTCAAGAGTATCCTTTGAATGGTCTGTAAGGTTAACCGTTATCAGATTGAATTTCATTGTAACCGATGGAGCCTGAAGAGCATTGGCTGAGAATTTATCGAGTATTTTTATTGCGGCCTGATCATTCTGTCCTGAAACCGAAAAAAAAGCCATAAAAAGACAAATTAGACTTACAGATAGGGATTTCATATTTATTACGTTTATTCAAGTCTCTTCAAAATCTGTTCCAAAGCTATGAAATCAACACAAAGAACATCACGTGCCTTGCTTCCTTCAAATGATCCGACAACTCCTGCTGCCTCCAGTTGATCAATTATTCTGCCCGCTCTGTTGTAACCAATAGAGAGTTTTCTTTGTATAAGAGAAGTGGATCCCTGCTGATGCTGAACTACCAGCTTTGCAGCTTCTTCGAACATCGAGTCTCTCTTTTTCAGATCTACCTCGAGGGCACCGTTATCGCTGTCATCAACAAATTCAGGAAGATGCATGGCGTCGGCATATCCTTTCTGCGATCCGATAAAATCTGTAAGCTCTTCAATCTCAGGTGTGTCAATAAAGGCACATTGGACTCTTACAGGTTCATTCCCTGAAGAAACGAGCATATCCCCACGACCTACCAGCCGGTCAGCTCCTGTAGCGTCGAGTATGGTACGCGAGTCAATTGAAGAAAAGACCCTGAAAGCGATCCTTGTAGGGAAGTTTGCCTTTATGAAACCGGTAATAATATTTGCAGATGGCCGCTGGGTTGAAATAATAAGGTGAATACCGATTGCCCTTGCCAGCTGTGCAAGCCTTCCGATCGGACCTTCGATCTCCCTTCCGGCAGTCATTATAAGATCTGCAAATTCATCAATTATTAAAACGATGTATGGCAAATATTTATGACCCTTTTCAGGACTAAGTTTCCTGGAAATGAACTTTTCATTATACTCTTTTATATTTCTCGACTGAGCTGCTTTAAGAAGTTCCAGCCTGTTATCCATTTCGATGCACAATGAGTTGAGCGTCTTAATTACTTTCTGCGTATCGGTTATGATTGCATCTTCTTCATCTGGCAGTTTTGCAAGAAAATGTCTTTCGATCTTCATATACAACGGCAGCTCAACTCTTTTAGGATCGATAAGCACAAATTTTACTTCTGCAGGATGTTTTTTATAGAGTATGGATGTGATGATAGCATTTATCCCAACCGATTTTCCTTGTCCGGTAGCGCCTGCTACCAGAAGATGAGGCATTTTTGTAAGATCAACTATGTATGGCTCATTCGTTATAGTCCTTCCGAGTGCCAGGGCAATATCGAATTTTGTTTCCTGAAATGCTTTGGACGTTATCAGTGAGCGCATCGATACAATCTCAGGTCTTTTATTTGGAACTTCTATACCTACTGTTCCTCTACCGGGGATAGGAGCGATGATCCTGATGCCCAGAGCTGAAAGATTCAGCGCTATGTCGTCCTCCAGTGATTTTATTCTTGCCAGCCGAACCCCGCGCTCAGGAACTATTTCGTAAAGGGTAACCGTTGGCCCAACGGTTGCAGCAATGCTTTTGATGCTTATTTTATGGTCACCAAGAACTTTAATAATATTTTCCTTGTTCTCGAAGACTTCAGAATTATCAAAAGCTGTTTCAGATTTATGTTCTTTTAATATTGAAACTGGTGGAAATTTATATCTTGAGAGATCGAGACGGGGATCATAATCGCCCATAATCCTGTCTACCACATGGTCGGGAAGTATGTCAACCGTTTCATGTCGTGTTATATTTATAGGTAGACTACCTGCAAGTGGTGCTGTCTGTTTTCCGCTGTCAAAATCGTGAATAATAGAACCTGATGAAGCAATTTCTGCAATTTCTGCTTCATCCTCTGATTCATCAGGATCATCATCAGCTTCCTCTTCAAATTGTTTAGTGGTTCTTACGGTGAACTCCACCTTATCATCTTTACCTGTATTGGTTTTTATTTCAGGTGCCTTATCGTCCTCAGAAATTACTTCTGTTTTGTCTTTATTTTTGAATAACTTAAACTTTGGAGCGGGTAATTTTACTCTGAAAGATTCGGGCTTTACTCTTAACCCAAAAATAAGGTATGAGACAGTTATTACAGTTAGTATTGCGCCTGTGCCAACCATCCCTGCAAAAGCATTCATCCATCTTGTGAGCATATAGCCCTGAGCGCCACCCGGACCGCTAATCAGATATCCTTTTGACTCGCCAAAAATAAAACCGAGAATAAGTGAGAGGATAATTGCAGCAAATGTAAATTTGACTATCAGCCGGAATAGCCTTAGATTTGGAAAATTCAGGAGATATACACCGATTGCTCCAAAAATCATTGGAATAAAAAATGCCCCATAGCCAAATCCATATCCTATTATCATTTTGGCAAGGAAGTGGCCGCTTTTTCCAGCCCAGTTTTTTACAGCTACATCCGGACCAGACACTATCTCGGCGTTTGGAAGACTCTGGTCTGTTTTCCACCAGAATAAATAGGAAACACAGGCCACCAAAAGGTATATTGCAAACATAGTGATGAGAATTCCAAAAATAAATTTAATCCTCTCATCATTTAGGAAAGACTTGGATTTAGCAGCGTTCTTTGTTGATTTTGAATTCTTTTTACCGGTATCTTCCTTCTCTTTATTCATCACTTGGCAAAGTTATTTCAGAACAGTTTTGTTTTATAAACGCAATCCAAAGGTAATAATTTTGAGGCTTGCACAAAAAGTAGATGCAGGAATTTGATTCGGAAGATTTCACAAAGGAATACAAAGTCAACTCAGCGAATTTTGTCGCGTGCACCCAGCACCCAGCACCCATAGCCGTCAACTTAAGGAAAATAAAAATCATATTAAATTGATATTCAAACATATACATTTCCCCTCCTTTCAAAGGAGGGGTGGCCCGGACCGAAATGCTTCGAATGAAATGAAATAGTTTATCCCGGGCCGGGGTGGTTTTTAGTTCCGTTGTGAACTATGAAACTCTTTTTAATTTCATCTAACACATA
>JBBRSO010000098.1:0-11796 GCA_038245405.1 Bacteroidales bacterium | reverse complement strand
TTTTAAGGTGGGTGAGATGACAACTCTTAAAGTAAAAGGAAGACATGATACATGCATAGCATTACGCATGCCTGTAATAGTAGAGGCAGCAGCAGCAATAGCAATGTCCGATCTGCTTCTTATCGATCGCGGAATACATGGGGATAGGACGATCTAACAGCAAGAAATACTAAGAACTTCAAAACCAGCACCTAACACCTCATTAACAACACCTCCCTGGTTTCAGGTGTTACCTTAAACCGGTCATCAATCCTGTCTCCGATAATCCAGACTATTTTATCGCCCGATTCGAGGATGAAAATATTCTCCTTATCAGGAATTGAGTACTTCTTGTCGATGAAATAATCACTCAGTTTCTTCTTCTGCTTCATTCCAAGAGGATAAAAATAATCTCCATCTTTCCATCTTCTGATTACGAGAGGGAAGATGATCATCTGCATGTCAAAGCATCCAATCTTCTGATCAGCAGGTATTCTATATCCTTTGGAAATATCTTTTTTTTCTGAAGAAGCAATCCCGGGGAATTTCTTTAAATCATCTATATTATTTATCGTATAAAAAACCTCAGTCTGTTTTTTGTCTTCTGAAACAATCAGTTCATTTCTGTTCCTGATTATCCTGTGAGTAGATGTAACGACCATGCCACCTGATTCTCCTTCGATTATTCTGGCAAGATCAATTAGCAGTGCATCCGTTATGCCATACGGTTTAAATAATTCAAACAGGATTGCCTTATTTTTTTCATACGGTTTCATCTTTTCGATCAGGAATGAAACATATTGATTTTTTTCAACTGCCACTTCTGCCTTAATCTGTGAGATGTGATCCGAAACTATTTCTAAAATGTCTGCAAACCTTCCTGCGGTGTCGTCCAGAGTAGTTTCAATTGAAGGATTTATTTCTTTAAGTACAGGAATTATAAGATGCCTGATTTTATTCCTCACATATTTTGTATCGGCATTGCTGCGGTCCTCCCTGAATATTATATTATGCTGAATCTGAAAGCTTTTTATCTTTTCTCTTGAGGCAAAGAGCAATGGTCTGATTATCCTGTTGCTGACTGGCCTCATTCCAGCCATCCCTGCTATACCTGTGCCCCGGGTGAGATTGATTAAGAGTGTTTCGATATTATCATTTAAATTATGTGCGACAGCAATTAAATCAAATCCGTTTTCTTTTCTAACCTGTTCGAACCAATTGTATCTCAGCTCCCTGGCGGCCATCTGGACAGATAATTTGTTTTGGCTGGCATATGCTTTTGTATTGAACCTGACAGTATAAAAAGGAATATTGTTTTCAGTAGCGAATTGTCTTACTAATTCTTCATCTTTATCTGATTCATCACCTCTGAGTGAGAAATTGCAGTGCGCTATGGCTGTTTTATAGTTTCCCATGTGGAACAGGTGAGCCATAACCATAGAATCTATTCCCCCGCTTACAGCCATGAGAATCCTGTCTGACTGTTTTATCAGTTTGTTTTCTGAAATGAAATTCGAGAAACCATTAATCATACTTTCCTGAGTTGTCTGCATAACAATTTTATTGAAATGGAATAATCTTCGGAGGGCCCGAATCAAAATTTTCAGGACGCAAAAGCTGTTCACCCGAAATAGTAATAATTGAGATTCTGGAAAATGAAGGCGGGTTGGGGAAGTATCCTATCCTGATCTGCATTGTGTTGAATATAAGGTTGTCGTTTCTTATCCTGACACCTATCCCGATGCTTGACAGAGCGTAGCCTCTTCCCAGGATTTCATTTGTTCCTGAGAGAAATGAAAAATCGGTAAAACCAAAAAAAGCGAACTTGAACCCTACCAGATTAACAGGACTGAACAGAACTGATTCAAGACTCAGCGACAACCTCTGATTTCCGGATATAGAATCATTTCTGAAACCTGAGAATCCATTATTTTCAATGAATTTCAGATATTCGTTTGTATATCTTCCGAATCCCCTGGTATACTGAAGATAGATGAAATTTCTAATCCTGAAATTACCAAGATACGTAAGGTTCGAAAAATAATTCAAACGAAGTGAAAGTAGACCCTGTTCTGTGTTTCCTTTATTCAGATAAGTGGAGAATGCTGAGTAGAAGTATATGTATCCAAGTTTTTCATCCTTATTACCGATTGAAGCTTCTCCACCAATGTATGTCCGGTTTTTGAATTCATTATATTCCCTTCCCATGGTAAATTTCAATAATCCTCCGTACGGGATATCCTCTGTTCTGCCATAACTGTAGACCAGGTTTGTTTTGGTGTATTTTTGAACTGAAAAGGCAGCAGAGCTTAGAAAGATTCTGTATTTCTGGAGATTATAAAATGAATTCGGCAAAATCAAGGGGTGATCAAACACATTATTATTAGTATATCTGATTCCGACTATCACACGTGAAACAGATACAGGGTCAATAAGAAAAGATCTTGAAAGCCAATAGTCCTGAAGGTTAAACTTAACCGGTTCGGGGTTCTTAAGCATATACAGATCTTCAGTAGTATACATCTGCTTAACTGATATTCCACCAGCATATTTCATTGAAGAACTGACAAGTTTACGGCTTAATGAGAATCCATAGCTTCTGTCACCGAGTCCGTAGAGATAAAAAACTTTCAGATTGACAAATGATTTTCGGATGTTATCAACAATGTAATGCACGCCAATCCCGGGTGAAGGAGGTTTTGTATTATCAAAAGGAACATCAAGTCCAAATTCATGGCCTAATCCCAAAATGTTTTTGTCAAAGACTGAGACCGAACCTTTTTTTAATCCGTTATAGGTATATGAAGCTCCAAGCGAATACACATCTCTGGTGAAAACTATAACATCGGCTTCAGTATCAGATACATCTGTGACTGTTATTCTGGCGTCAGAAATAAATGGCAGCTGACGTAAAAGCCTTTCATTATCGCTTAACTCCAGCGGAGAAATCCTGTCGCCCACTGAGAAGAGAAGATTTTTTCTAATTATATTTTCAGTAGTATTGAAGTGTGTCTTATTTAATATTCTTTCATATTTGTTCGCATCATCTGTTACGGGAAAATTAATATCGGCACCAAAAACATTCAGCCTTCTGACCTCAATATTTCTGATTATTTTACCGGAATGTATAAGGTAGCTGGCGTCGCTGGTTGAAGTGAATCTTTTTTTATAGATCGTATCCCGATTAACAACTATCATATTGTAAAGCTTTTTTGTAAATGCGTTTTTCGAAGCTCTTACTTTGAGGGAGTCGTAAAAAATATCGCGTTTGTCTTTTGGCCTCGAAGGTGGTATCAACGAAGAGGGGATACCCGATAAAGTATCTCTTGCAAGTTCCGGAATCTTATTTTTGATATTGGTTAATACCTTCTGAGGTATTGGTGTGATATTAGCTTTATTAGAATAAACCTGAGAATATGAATAATTACAAGACAATAACAGGACCAGAATAAATCCTGATCCTGTTATTTTTCTGTATTTTTTCAGATTTTTGCACATCAGGTTTCTTGAAGATTGCTTACCAGTACATCGTCAGAATTATATTGAAATCCGAGACGTTTACCTGTAATGACCCTTGCATGTTGAATCTTTGCTTCCGCCTGACCTACAGTTGCAATTTTCACTGCATCATATGGTGGTACAAGCAGATCAAATTCAAGTGCATACTGAATTGCCGTAGTAATTATCAACTGGAGACTTTGTTTACTTATCTCTTCGCTTCCATAATTTGTGAATAGCATACCCATTTGTCTTTTACCTTCAACAAAATATTGTTTCTCATGGTTTATAAAAATTCTTGCAATGAGATAACCAAGGTCATCAAGCCTGGAATATTTGAATGAATCACTGAGAAAATTATATATGTTTATTATTCCTGAATAGGCATTAAACTTATTTTTCTGAATATAAGCAGTCTTCCAGGCAGGATGCTCCCTGTCGAACTGAAAAATATTAGAATGCATGCTAAAAAGAAGAATATCTCCGGCAACTTTTAACTGAGCATCAAAATTACTTCTGTCTGTATATTCCAGTCTTATTCTCGAATCGATATTACCTATACTTGTGTTAACTTCTTTCGACAAACCTTTAAGAACATCCTTAACCACGCAAAATGAATCGAGAGTGTTATCAAATACTTTTTGCTTAAGCAGAGACTTTTCTTTCAGTGTTCCTATTATTGCTGCTTTTTTATCGACCTGTTCTGTCATTGTAAAGTTATATTGATTAAAATATTGACATCTAAAGTAAGAAATATTCAGAATATATTTATCATCAGTAAGATCTGGCAAAAAGTACTCTTCTGTTTGATGGTTTGCCGGAGTACACACATTTACCCTGTTCTTCGGGACTGTCAAAAGGGATACACCTGATTGTAGCTTTGGTAACTTCTTTGATTTTTTCTTCCGTTTCTACAGTGCCATCCCAATGAGCCATAATAAAACCACCAGGATTATCCAGAACTTTCAGAAATTCTTCCCATGAATCAACATAGAATGTATTTTCTTTCCTGAAGTTAAGAGCTTTGTTATAAATGTTAACCTGGATATCATCAAGCAGCTTTGGTATATGTTCAAAAACCTTATCAATTGATATTGTTTCCTTGGTAAGATTATCCCTTCTCGCAATTTCAATTGTATTGTTTTCAATATCCCGTGGTCCGATTGCAATCCTAACAGGAACACCTTTCAATTCGTAATCAGCAAATTTCCAGCCTGGTTTGTTGTTATCCCTGTCATCGTATTTTACCGAAAGACCTAAAGCTTCCAGACCGGTTTTGATTTTCATTGCAGTCTCGGATAAGATCCCAAGCTGGTCAATATTCTTATATATAGGAATTATCACAACCTGGATTGGGGCAAGTTTTGGAGGTAAGACAAGTCCGTTATTATCGGCATGTCCCATAATTATAGCACCCATAAGTCGCGTTGAAACACCCCAAGAGGTGGCCCATACATAGTCGAGTTTCCCTGTTCTGTCGGTAAACTGAACATCAAATGCTTTCGCGAAATTCTGACCAAGGAAGTGACTTGTGCCAGCCTGCAGCGCTTTTCCATCCTGCATAAGTGCCTCAATGGCATAGGTGTCCAATGCACCACCAAATCGCTCATTCTCGGTTTTATAGCCTTTTATTACAGGAAGAGCCATTGAATTTTCGGCGAAACTTGCGTATACGTTTATCATCTTCTCTGTTTCTTCCTCAGCTTCTTCACGGGTCGCATGGGCAGTATGACCCTCCTGCCAGAGAAACTCTGTGGTACGCAGAAATAGCCTGGTACGCATTTCCCATCTTACCACATTAGCCCATTGATTTATCAGAATAGGAAGATCCCTGTATGAGTGGATCCAGTTTTTATATGAATTCCAGATAATTGTTTCCGACGTAGGTCGTATGATCAGCTCTTCCTCAAGTTTGGCGTCAGGATCAACCATGACTCCTCCTTTTCCGTCATTTTTAAGCCGGTAGTGGGTTACTATTGCACACTCTTTTGCAAATCCTTCAACATGAGCGGCTTCCTTGCTAAAAAACGATTTGGGGATAAAAAGCGGGAAATATGCGTTAACATGACCTGTAGCTTTGAAAAGCCTGTCGAGCTCTGCCTGTATCTTCTCCCAGATTGCATAACCGTAGGGTTTAATGACCATACAACCTCTTACTGCAGAATTCTCTGCCAGATCAGCTTTGATAACCAGATCATTATACCATTGTGAATAATTCTCCTCCCTGTTAGTTAGAAACTTCGCCATTTTTTGGTATGGTATTTGTTTAATAATATTTATAGAATGAAATTTCGTAAAAATAAATAAAAAGATCAGTTATTACTCAAAAAAGAAAGAGAGGATCGTTATGAAAGCAAAATACTGCATCGGGATTCTAACAATAGTTCTTCTTTCCTTTTCAACGGCTAGCGCTCAGGGAGGTTTCACTTCGCGGATAAGCAGGTTCCATAGATCATATGTTGTTTTTGATTACTATGCTCCTGTATTTACCGACCTTTATTGGTATAATGATCCGTATTCATGGGGACTTGGATCAGGATTAGGTTATAATTACGGTTACAGTGATTATTACGGATACAATCCATACTACGGAAGCTACTGGGGATACGATCCTTTTTATTATAACAGCTTGTATTCACCATATTATAGATGGTATTCACCAGTGGTTTTCAATTTTAATTTCGGTTACAGGTGGTACAATAATTACTACGGATGGAATGATTATGGGTATAGTCATAATTATAATCGTAATTATAACTATAATAATTCTTACCATCGTCCAGGCTATACTTATTCAGAAAGGAGAGGCAATAATTCTAATTTCGAACGTAATAATTCCCGAAGGGTCGATAATACTGGAGGAATATCCCGAAATGATAATTTGAGAAACACTACAAACCGAACCTACAGTAACTCACGAAGGGTCGATAATACCAGTGGAATATCACGAAATATTAATAACAGATCTGCAGTTAGCAGTACAAACCGAACCTCTGCTAACAGAAGAACTAACGATGGATATTTAAACGCTTCATCTTCTGCACGGAGCAGTTCACCCGGAAGTTCAAGTAGTTACGGATCGAGCAGAAGCAGCTCATCACCCAATTCAGGCAGAAGTGGATCAATCAGGAACAATGCTTCACGCAGTTCAGGTAATACAGGTTCACTAAGAAACAGTTATACACGCAGTTTTAGTAATAATAGTACTCTAAGCAGTTCTCCGCGGAGCTCAGTTAGCAATGGCGCAATGAGAAGCAGTTCAACACGTAGTTCAGGTAATTCCGGAGCTGTAGGAACCAGATCCGCACGCAGTTCAGTCAGCTCGGGCTCACTGAGAAGCAGTTCATCGCATAGTTCAGGTGGTTCCGGCTCGGCAAGAAGCAGTGCTTCACGTAGTTCAGCCAGCTCAGGCGCCTCACACAGCAGTTCTTCACATAGCACCGGAGGTTCAGGAAGATCGTCAGGAAGAAGATAACTTCCCAATATCAAATTATTGTTTATATTTAAGCCTCAATAATTTCGACTTTGGTTTGTTTTAACAGATAGTTAAATAAATTTGTTTCTTTGGTACAATATTTGCTTCAAATATGAAAAACATAGGGGGAATTTAAAATGAAAACAGTATCTCAAATATTAGTCCTTGCGCTCCTCACTCTTGGTTCCTGTACATCAAGCCTGTACACGGGAGCTGAATATGATGATCTTTATTATTCTTCAACTGATCAGCCAGTTGGAAGACAACGTTCATCAGCCAGCGACAGAGTAGCCCCGGGAGACTTAAAAAATAACGAGTACTACGACAATGTATATGCAGCAGATACACTTGTCTCTAACCAGTATTCAGATGCAGTTGATTACGATAATCAGACATCTTCATACGACAATAATCAGGGGTATGATTACCTCGATAATTCATATAGCAGCCGGTTAAGAAGATTCCACGGCAGCACATTTTATCCTTACTGGAGAGATCCATTCTATTATGACTATGGTTATTCAGCCTTCGGTTATGGTTCCGGTTATGGCATGTATCCTAATGACTATGGTTACGGATACCCTTATGGCGGATATGGAGATTATTATGGTTACGGAGGTGGCTATGGTATGGGATATGGCTATGGAATGGGTTATGGAATGGGTTATGGAATGGGTTATGGAATGGGTTATGGATTAGGATATGGAATGGGATATGGTGGAATGTATGGTGGATATTATGGCCTTTTTGGAAATGGTTATTACGGTTATGGTGTCAACAAAGGCGAACAAAGTGTTGGCTACGGCAGACAGGAAAGAGCAAGCAACATGTCGTCGAGGTGGAACAGCAGTGTTGGCGGGATAGGGTCAACCAGAAGGGATTCTTATATTTCCGGAGCAAGTTCAAGAACAGGCAGCAGGTCTTCTGCTAACTCAACAGCGGCTAATCAGAGAAGAACCTCATCATCTGCATTGAACAACCAACAGGTTATTCCGCGTTCATCCGGCGCAACCCAGAGAACACCGGCAAACACCCGGCCAACATATAACAGTTCTAACAGAACATACACACCCAGTTATAATAACCCAAGGATGAGCACCAGGCCTTCTTATAATAACAGCAGGGCATCTGAAAGCGTAAATCCTTCAACAAGAAGTAACAGCAATTCCGGCACTGGAAGAATCTATAATAATTCGAACACCTATCAGAATACAAGAAGCTCAGCCGGAAGCAGCAGTATCAGAAGAGAATCATCTTCCGGAAGCTCAGGCTCTCTTAGAAGTTCAGGAAGCTATTCAGCGCCTTCAAGAAGCAGTGTCGACAGATCCGGTTCATACGGTTCAGGCAGCAGCAGATCATCATCTGGCAGCGGATCTTCTTCTTCTTCAAGAAGCTCCTACTCTTCGGGTAGCAGCTCTTATTCTTCCGGATCTTCAGGCTCTTCATCATCTTCGTCATCCTCATCAGGCTCTCGTGGTGGTGGAGGAGGTTCATCATCAGGTGGCGGCGGTAGAAGATAACAGCCAACATCCTTATGCAATTACATTACCAGGTCATTCTAAAATTAAGAGTGCAGTGATAGTCTTATTAAATCAGAAATTATGAAAAGGATTAGTTTTATAGTATTCATGGTTCTTTCTGTGTTCATCGGCTTAAACGCTCAGAATGTAGATGACGCTTTAAGATACTCACAGATATTCTACAGTGGAACTGCAAGGTTTAATTCTATGGGAGGTGCGTTTACCGCTCTGGGAGGAGATATCTCCAGCTTGAATCAAAACCCGGCAGGCTTAGGTGTATTCAGATCTTCGGAATTTACAATCTCCCCACTCTTATTAAATATCAAATCAGCCACTTCATTCACTGAAAATTCTTCCGACAATCTTTATAAATTCGGCATCGGACAAATTGGGATCGTAACCAATTTATTAACCCAAAGTTCCGGACTAATGTCGTTAAATTTCGGATATTCATTTAATAAACTTAATAATTTCGATCAGAATGCCAACATCAGGGGAATAAATAAGTCAAGCTCAATGGCTGATTACTGGGCTGCTCTTGGCAACAGGGATGGTGGAACTAATTTCAAAGATCTTACCGGACCAGCATCATTAGCATTCAATACATATCTTATTGATACGCTTGTAGGCGGCGGCGGGAGAGGTTACGGCACAGCATATTCAAACTATGGAGATAATCCACCTTCAAGATATGGACAAAGGGTAACCAGGCTAATCTCAAATGAAGGTTCCATCGGCGAACATTCTTTTTCAATGGGTGGAAATTATAATAACAAGTTGTTTTTCGGAGCAACAATCGGAATCACCAAACTCAGATATGTAAGCCACTTTAGCCAAAGTGAAGTAACGGATGTAAATCTGCCTTCTCTCTTTAAGGAATTTACTTACACCAATCATTACGAGGATAAAGGAACCGGATATTCAATAAAGTTTGGTGCTATCTTTAAACCTATTGATGCTCTACGTATTGGTTTTGGATTCCATTCTCCAACATGGTATAAAATTGATTCATACTTTTTTGAAAACATGACATCACAGTTCACAGATGGGGCTAAATACGAATCCTCTATTAAACCTTCAAGATTCAGCTATTCTCTTGCCACACCTTTCAGAGTATTGGCTGGTATTGGGGTCCAGATTCAGAAACATGCACTGCTGAGCGCCGACTATGAGTTCGTTGATTATACAAGTTCGCACTTTTCAAACGCCAGCGATAACTTCGATTATAGCCCTGTAAACACAGAAATTAAAAATATCCTGAAACCTACCAGTAATATCAGAGTTGGGGGAGAATACAGGTTTGATGCTCTATACCTGCGCGCAGGTTATGGACTTTATGGAAAATCATTTGCATCAGGTGAAGATAATGCAGATCTGCACTATAATTCAATTGCTTTTGGTGCTGGCTTCAGGGAAAAAAATGTTTCAGTTGATTTCGGATTTACAAATTTCAAGTATTCCCAGAAGTATTTTCTCTATCCCGTTGATGCCGGTATAAATCTTGCACAGGTGAATCTGAATACAACAAGAAATGTTTTTACACTTACCATAGGATATAAATTTGGAATTTAGTACTTTGATGACTTCTTTAGTTTAGGGCTGTTTCGAAAGAGACAGCTCTTTTTTACCCTTTTCCGCCACTGGAGAATTAACCCGAAATTTTAATGGAAGGATTTATCAGGTAGTAATTTATTTCGTTTCCTAAAGATATTCTATAGCCTCAGGACCCATATTGAAAATAAGATCTATTATGCTCAGATTGGGTATAAATATGTCTCCAAATACCTGAAGATACTGTTTTGCGACATATTCAGATTTTTTTTTTGGTGAGATACAATATCTGAAATCATTTTCTGAATTCCAGGGTTGCTTAAAATGGTCTGTAAAATGCAATAAAGTATTTATTTTGAGCATTTTAAACAATTCGCAATTTAGCTCCATGTTCAAATCTATGAGGAATTCGATATTCTTTAAAATTATTATTTCCAGGTTCTCAAAATAGTACATGAAGTACGGCGACGAACTATATGCCGCAAGAATAGCACCAAGATGAACCTGCTGCCATCTTTTGGAGTAATCAATTCTTATGTCTTTAATAGCTGTTTTATGCATACTTCCTGAATAAACAGGAACTGAAAGAATCTGTGGTCCATGAGATGAAAGAATGTAACATCTGTTACGGTACGATTGCTTCAGATAATTTTCTTCCCCTTCAATACAAACTTCATCTGAATTTGAAATAATAGAAAAATATTCAACGGGCGGAAGATATGCAGTGGAGAGTAATATTTTACCTGCCATAGGAGTAAGTTCACACCATTTTATTAATCATGCTTGCCGCGAAACCGGCTCCAAAACCATTATCAATATTCACCACCGTTACACCAGTAGAACAGCTCGTAAGCATAGCTAAAAGAGCTGAAATGCCACCGAAGTTTGCACCATAGCCGACACTCGTAGGTACTGCAATAACTGGTTTATCTACCAGTCCGCCTACCACACTTGCAAGTGCGCCTTCCATGCCTGCTATAACGACAATAACACGGCAATTCCTGATCTCGGGGAGCTTATCGACGAGACGATGTATTCCGGCAACCCCTGCATCATAAATCCTTAAAACAATATTTCCAAGTAATTCAGCTGTTATTGCAGCCTCTTCGGCAACCGGCATGTCAGATGTTCCTGCTGAAATTATGGCTATCCTGGTTTCAGGGGTAACAGGTTTTTTCCTTTGCAGAGAAATAATTCGTGCCATAGGGTAAAACACAGCTTCCGGTGAGATAATTTTTACCGATTCATACATTTCAGTGTTTGCCCGTGTACCAATTACGTTACTCTCATTTTCAGCCATTACCCTGAAAATTTCGCTTACCTGTTCAATAGTTTTCCCTGCACAATAAATTATCTCGGGGTACCCTGTACGCATTTCCCGATGATGATCGATCCTTGCAAAACCCAGATCGGTATAGGGGAAATTCTTCAGAGTGACGAGCGCTTCATCAACAGTTGTTTCGCCTTTTTTTACCTCATTGAGAAGCTTCTCAATTTCTTTTGCATTCATAGCTATTCAATTTCGGGATAATAAACTTATGTTGAAATATTTATATCCCAAAGATACCTGTTTATTCATTTATGTAAAATGTGAAAAGGATGGTGAATAAATTATTATTTCATTTTTGTAAGTACAGCCATAACTTCATTATAAACTTCCTTCAAGGGTATCCCTTTTTCAGCAGCAATTTGTTTACATTCATCATATTCAGGCTTACACGATACCTCCATACCATTGTGATACGATCTTTTCACAGTGAGATTACCATATAT
>JBBRSO010000097.1:0-11948 GCA_038245405.1 Bacteroidales bacterium | reverse complement strand
CTTTCAGAATCCTGAGCGCCTCATCAACATGTTTTGTAGCTTGAGTCTGCGAATCGAATACATAAACTACTTTACCTGATTTATTTACAATATATGTAACCCTTCCGGGGATCATGCCCATAAAATTGACAGGCACACCGAACATCTTGCGAACTTTATCGCCCTCATCGGCTAAGAGGGTGAAGTTGAGGTGATACTTTTCTGCAAATTTTTTGTGGCTCTCAACTGATTGTCCGCTGATACCTATTATCATAGCATCTTCCTCATTGAAAACATCAAATTGGTCGCGGAATGAACAGGCTTCTTTTGTGCAGCCCGGGCTGTCATCCTTTGGGTAAAAATAAATTACAAGATTCTTTTTACCGATAACCGAACCTATTGAAAGCTCTTTGCCATCCTGATCCAGCAGTGAAAAAAGCGGAACTTTATCGCCTGTTTCAACTTTTTTATCTTCGGGTTTGGCAAGGACAAAACCGCTTAATAGTAAAAGATAGATTGAGAGATACATTTTTTAGTTTTATTAGTATGCACTATTAACATAAATGAACACATAATGTTGTATCTGCACAGGGCAAAGAACCCGGAGAACAGAGACTTCCTAGTCCCCCATACCTGAGGTTGGGGGGTTGGCTACAGATGGATTAGATTCTTCTTCTATTGGGGCAACCAGTTTACTTAAGAAGTTTATAATATCCTCAGCCAGCTGTTCTGGTTTTTCCATTGCAGGGAAATGTCCGCCCAATGGAAATTCTGACCAGTGCTGTATATTAAAGCCACGTTCTATGAATTTTCGCGGAGGGAATGGGTCCTCATATCTAAAATGTGCGATACCGACAGGAACCTTGATATATGATTCCTTACCGATAATTAATGGACTTTTACTATTTTCATTGTATAAGCGGCATGATGAATGTATTGTTTCTGTTATCCAGTAAAGAGTAACATTTGACAGTAGTTCATCCTTTGTAAAGACATTGCCAATATAACCGCTACAGTTTGACCATCCGTACATTTTTTCAACTATCCAGGCACATAACCCTACCGGCGAATCATTTAATCCATAAGCAAGTGTAAGTGGTTTGGTGTTTTGTTCAAGTGAGTATCCGCCTTCCCTGGAATACCACTCCTCCTCTTTATCGAGGTATTCATTTTCTTCATCAGTAAACACCTCATTTTCCTCAAGGACAGGCACATAATTACCCGGGATGTAATTCAGGTGTAAACCGATAACATGCTCTGGATGATTCATAGCAATTGCTGTTGAAACACCTGCTCCGAAATCGCCTCCATGCACTGCATATTTTTCGTACCCAAGCTCAGTCATTAACTTATGCCACAAATCGCCTATAAAAGAAACATTACAACCGGGTTCTGTAATTTTTTGTGAGAAACCATACCCCGGCATCGATGGTATGATCAGGTCGAATGATGTGTTTTCATTCTCAGAGAATAAAGGAATGAGCTTCATCATTTCGAGAAATGAGTAAGGCCATCCATGTGTCAAAATTAGCGGTATCTTTTTTTCACCTTTGCCTTTGATATGCAAAAAGTGGATCCTGTATCCATCAATAGTTGCAATAAAATTTTCGTATCTGTTTATGTCTCTTTCGGTTTTTCTCCAGTCAAAGTAATATGTCCAGTAGTCTGTGAGTTCTTTCATATAGCTCAGGCTTGCACCGTAATTCCAGGCTGAGTTTTCAATTTCATCGGGCCAACGTGTAAGTTTGATCTTTGTTTTAAGGTCATCAATAAACGTCTGTGCTATATTTATTTCAATTTTTTTGATCATTTCAAAATATATTTATAATGGCTTAACTATAGAGAATGTAAAGTTAAGACAAAGTTTCAACAAAAGAGGATTCGTAACCCTTCAACGTTCAACCCCTGACAAACCATACAGGACTCCATGAAAAGAGTTACCCGGTTTTCATCTTCCGAATAATCTTTTGAAGAATCCTTTTTTCTTTTGCTTTTGTTTCTCTGCAGGATTTTCCTTTACGCCTTTCTTATTATGAAACAGGTCTTTAATCTTATCAAACAGATTGTTTTCCTTGAAATCGGGGCAATTGAGAGCATCTGCAAGATCAGGAGGAAGATCCGGGAAAGGGAATATAAACTGACTGACTAAAGTGTCATTATTCTGGAGCTTCTTCATTGTTAAAGCAACAAGTGGCAGTGCCAGAGTGCTACCTGATCCATTTGAGCCACTGTTAAAATGAATTACCCTTGATGAAGCTCCTACCCTGGTCACAATTACAAGCTTTGGATTGAAAGCCGCGAACCAGGCATCGGAATAGTTCTGGGAAGTACCTGTTTTGCCCCCCAAAGGCACTCTTACACCATATACGCTTCGTAGGGAAGCGCCGGTACCTTCATTGACTGCTTTCTGAAGGATTGAGCTAATGAGAACTGACGACCGATCTGTGAGGATTCTTTTTTTTATATCATTTAATTCATTCTGATAAATAATCTCTCCGTCATGTGTTTTTATTGATAATATACTATGTGGTGAAATTTTGTATCCACCGTTAGCAAAAGCGGAATATGCAATTGCTGCTTCTGCTATGCTGCATTCTGCAGTGCCGAGGGCAAGCGATGGCGTATTATCGGGGGTAAAAGAAAAACCCATTTTCCTCCATAATGAATCAACTGGTTCAAACCCGATCTTTAAAAATAAATTAACTGTTGGGATATTCATCGATTGTGCAAGAGCGCCTGCTAACGAATATTTACCACCGTTTGTATGGTTATAATTTTCAGGACTCCAGTCACCCATTCCTGCAATTTCACTGGAATCATTATCAAGATAGTCGCATGGATTCATTCCTTGTTCAAAGGCTTCAGCATAAAGGACAGGTTTGAAAAGAGAGGCCATCTGCCGGCGTGCATAAATCTGATCATACGGTTGTGATTTAAAATCAACTCCCCCAACCCATGCTATTATTGAACCTGTTGAAGGGTCGATTGCGATCAAACCTGCATGAAGAATCAGGAGCGCTTGTTTCAGACTGTCAGCAACAGATATTGAATCGGAATGAGCGCCTTTCCAGTCAAAAATCCGCCGGAGGTTGATTTCATTAGCCCTGCCGTTGAGATTGAGGTTCTTTATTTGCTGATCAGCAATCTGCTTAACAATTTTTTTCCCAGATGATGTCGAGTATTGTTCAAAAAGTCTTTTCTGCATCACAGAGAGATGTTCGCGAAAAGATTCCAGGGCATATTTCTGGAGAGTAAGATTTAATGTCGTTGTAATAATAAGTCCGTCTTCCTCAATATTCCTCTTAGTTCCTGTCCTGGACTCCGCCTCACGTAAAATCTGATTAGCTTCATTTTTTACCCGCACCAGAAAATAATCGGCTGGACCATTGGATTCTAAATCTGAATAATTCTGGAATAATGGCTGTTTGCAAAGTGAGTCTGCCGATTCAATGTTAAGATATTTATATTTCTGCATCTGCCTTATAACCACATTCCTGCGCGACAATGCATTCTCAGGATGAAGACGTGGATTATACCATGTATTTGCCTTAAGCATTCCGACAAGAACAGCAGATTCCTCATATTTCAGATCTTCAGTCCTTATGTTAAAGTATCTACGTGCAGCAGTTTCTATCCCAAAGATATTCTCCCCGAAAGAAACAGTGTTCAGGTAGAGTGTAAGAATCTCCTGTTTACTGAAAGTCTTTTCGAGACGTGAAGCGAGAATTGTTTCTTTGATCTTAATGATCAGAAGTGAAAACCGCCCATGATAATTCCTGCCAAACATGTTTTTGGCCAACTGCTGGGATATTGTACTGCCTCCTCCGGAATGGGAATTATTAAACAGCACCGATTTGAATAAAACCCTGAAAAGACTCCTGGCATCTATACCCTTGTGTTCATAAAAACGATAATCTTCAGTGGCTATCAGGGCATCTATCAGATTCTTAGGAACCTGGGCAAATGAAATATTCGTCCTGTTCTCGGAAAATATATTCCCTATAAGTTTTCCTTCTGCAGACAATACCTGGGTGGCAGTCGCATTTTTATAGCTCAGAAGTTCATTTCTTGACTGCAGATGTCCAAATACCCCCAAATAAGTGCTGGTAACAAGAATGACCGGTAATGCCAGTATTACAGCGACTATTATAATTATGTACTTCCATTCTTTCTTCATGGATGATTATCAACATTGAAACGTAATGACTTAACGAAGAATCGCTTTTGTATTACAATATCCTTCTGGCACAAAGGTAACAATGTAACGCGATTTTAGTAAGGACATGCCGCGGCATGTCTTTGCAAGTTTCATTCGCCTGAAGCGGAATTTTTCGGCTATCTTTGCAACCCATTAATATATAATATATTTGAAAACGTTCTCTCAATTAGGTATCTCCGATGCTTTTATAAAAGCGCTCGAAGAAATAAACATAATTAATCCGACTGAGATCCAGGAAAAAGCGATCCCGATTTTAATTGAAAAACAAACTGATTTTATTGGTCAGGCCCAGACCGGGACAGGCAAGACTGCTGCGTACGGACTTCCGATCCTGCATGCTGTTAATCCGGATAAACCGAATGTACAGGCTTTAATATTAGCCCCTACCCGCGAACTTGGCCAGCAAATTGCAAAACAATTGTTTAAGTATATAAAGTACCTCCCAAAAAAGATATTTATTGAATCGGTATATGGCGGTGCAAATATTGATGAACAGATAAGATCCCTCAAACGTCCGACACATATCGTTGTCGCAACACCGGGACGCCTTGTTGATATCCTTGGACGGAAAGCCATAGACCTTTCACATATCACCACTCTTGTGCTCGATGAAGCAGACGAAATGCTCAGTATGGGATTCAAAAAAGATCTTGATACAATTCTGAATCACACTGCAGGAAACCGGCATACATGGCTATTTTCGGCAACAATGCCACTTGGGATAAAAACAATTATCTCGAGTTACATGTCACCAAAAGCTATCAGGTTTGAAGTAAACAGAAATGATATTGTAAATAAAGATATCCAGCACAAGTTCCTCATATGTTCAAGGCTGGAAAAACCAGAGGTCCTGTTTCAATTCCTGAAAAGTCAGGGTGCCGGCAGAGGACTTGTTTTTTGCAGAACAAAAATTGAAGCCCAGTCTGTCAATAAGCGGCTGCAGGCAAAAAAAGTCAATACAGATGTCCTGGAGGGAGATATGTTTCAGAAGGAACGCGATAAGGTAATGAGGGCATTTAAAAACGGCAAACTGCAGATCCTTGTAGCTACCGACCTCGCAGCAAGAGGCATCGATGTTAAAGAGCTTGCCTTTGTTGTTCATTATGAATTACCTGAAAAAACTGAATATTATACACACCGCAGTGGCCGGACCGGACGCGCAGGTAACAAAGGATTTTCTCTGAGTCTGATCACACCACGTGAGCATGAAGGGCTGAAAAAGATAGAAAGAGAGCTTGGGATAAAAGTTAAGGAGATTCAGAAATAAGAAGTGACTAGAGTGACTAGAGTGACTAGAGTGACTAAAGTGACTAGAGTGACTAAAGTGAACTAAAGTAGAAATAAGAAGTGGATAGAGTGAATTGAGTGAAATAAAGTGAATAAAGTGAACCCTTTGCAGAAAAGCAACGATCCCCTTCATGGTATAACACTTGAATTTATTGTGAGGTTCCTTGCCGATTATTATGGCTGGGAACAGTTAAGCATGCACATTAATGTAAAATGCTTTACAAATAATCCGAGTGTTCAATCATCGCTTAAGTTTTTGCGAAAGACTCCATGGGCAAGGAAGAAGGTGGAAGACTTGTTTCTGGAAGTCAGAAGAAAGACGGAGGGACGGAGGGAAGGATGAGAGTGGGGGAATGGGGGAAAGGGAGAATGGGGGAATGGGAGAAGGGGAGAATGGGAGAATGGGGGAATGGGGGACGAATTGGCTAAGAGACGAGATATCTATCATGCTACTTTCTGGAAAAAATAATTAGATTTGATAATTCATCTGAACCTAAATACAAATCTTAAACCTTATAACATATGAACAAATACACTAGACTGGTTATTATCCTTCTTTTTGTAACTACAATAATTGCAAACGGACAGGACGGTTATACCTTTACCCTGAAAAAGGATCTTGCCTGCACATCCGTTAAAAATCAAAATGTAACATCAACATGCTGGTGTTTTTCAGGTATTTCAATGTTTGAATCTGAATTACTTCGTATGGGAAAGAAAACATATGATCTTTCTGAAATGTATATTGTCCGTCACACATATGAGAAAAAAGCACAGATGTATGCAAGAATGCATGGCAGTTCCACATTTGCAGGAGGCGGTGAATATGGCGATCTTTTAAATGGTTTTCGCGAGGTTGGTATTGTTCCTGATGCAGCTTATCCTGGTCTTAACTACGGCGAGATAAAACACAACCATAATGAATTGGATGGCGCGTTGAAAGGATACATGGATGCAGTAATTAAAGGCGCAAAGCTTACAACTGCATGGTTTGCAGGCCTTAATGGGATCCTCGATGCTTATCTGGGCAAAACGCCTGAAAACTTTACATATGAAGGCAAAACATATAACCCATCCACATTTCTGAAAGAATTAGGAATAAATCCCGATGATTATGTTCTGCTCACTTCATTTAACCACCATCCCTACTATAAGCAGTTTATGATGGAGATACCGGATAATTGGGCAGGTGGAACAATGTATAATCTCCCTCTGGATGAGTTCATACAGGTAATCGAAAATTCAGTTTCAACAGGCTATTCGGTTGCATGGGCAAGTGATATGAGCGATAGAGGATTCTCAATGAAGAATGGAGTAGCTATCATTCCTGAAAAAAACTGGAGCGATATGAATGAGGACGAATTGGCAAAAATATTCACCGGACCTCATCCTGAAAAGGTAATAACCCAGGAACTGAGACAAAAGGAATTTGATAATTATACTACCACCGATGATCATGGAATGCATATAACAGGTCTTGCAACGGACCAGGCGGGAAATACTTTCTTTAAAGTAAAAAATTCATGGGGTATTACGGGAAAATATGATGGCTTCATATTTGTTTAAAAGCCATTTGTAATGCTCCGCACCACCAATATTATGGTGAATAAGAATGCGATACCTGCAGCTATTGCAAAGAAGCTTGGGATTAGCTAGGTTGAGGTTGAGGTTGAATTTAGAATGCCCGGGACCTTACAGCAAACGCGTTGCCCGAGAACCACGATTTCATCAAAAGCCCCATCTGTTACGTATCTTCACATCTTCCCATTCACTTTTGAGTATGCTATAATAAACTGTATCTCGACGCCGGTTATGCGTCATAAGAGTGTGGCTGCGAAGGATTCCTTCTTCCCTTGCCCCTATTCGCTGAAAAGCTTTTCTTGCAGGAATATTCAGGACGTCAGTCTTAAACTCAACCCGTTCAAAACCAAAGACTTCGAAAGCGTATCTTAACATTAAGTATTTTATCTGGTTGTTAACACCTGTCCCCTGATAATCTTTCGCTATCCAGGTCCACCCTATTTCGATGCGTTTATCTCTGTACGAAATATTTCCGAAACTTGTAGAACCTGTTGCCTTACCCAACGTTTTATCGATGATGGTAAATGCCATTCTCGACTTATTTTTAATGTCATTAACAGCTGTATCTACCCAGCTTTTCAGATCAGATTTAACCGAGAGGTCATAAGTAAAGTAGATCCATACATCCGGGTCGGTGGTAATCTTCTCAAAAAGGATATAATCTCCGGGAATAAGCGGCCGGAGCAAAATCTTATCAGTGTGCAGGGTTAAATTAAAGTCGATCATGCAGGTATTAACAGATAGGGTTATAATATGTTCATGTTTGATAGTCTGGGTTTTAACAACGCCTTCACTCTTTTCAGCAAACTAATCGAAGGTTAAGAAATTCAATATGGAAAAAACTTTTAATGGTGTATTATGTTAAACCTTTAAGAAATTTGAAACATGAACGCTTATCAATTTCACCAGATAAAGTGATAAAAAGCAAGATATATGGAAATCATAAGTTCAGCATTTAAGGAGGGAGAAAGCATACCATCAAAGTTTACCTGCGACGGTCTTGACATTTCACCTCAGCTTGCATGGTCTCAGATCCAGCCAGGCACAAAATCATTTGCACTGATCTGCGATGACCCTGATGCTCCATCCGGAACGTATGTACACTGGGTGATTTTTAATCTTCCGGCCAGTGTCCGTGAGCTGTCTGAAAATATTCCAAAAAAGGAAACTCTGGAAAATGGCGCCATACAGGGGAAAAACGACTTTGGAAAGACCGGTTATGGAGGCCCTTGTCCACCCGGCGGTACTCACAGGTACTATTTCAAGCTGTATGCACTCGACACCATTCTGGAAGGTAAACCCGGTATGACAAAAAGAGAGCTTTTAAAAATTATGGACTCGCATGTGCTCGAAGAAGGCCAGCTGATGGGAAGGTATAAGAGAGGAGTTAGGAGTGAGTAGTGAGGAATGAGTAGTGAGGTATTTTTCACCATTCAGGTGGTAATGCTTTAAAATATTTGCACAAACGGACTCTTTTATTTACTTTTCACAAATTAATGCACAAAACAAAACCAGACTAACACTTTAATACCCACTAGTGCCCTGATGAGACATTATTCGCTCGATAAAAGCAAGATCAAAGTTCTGTTACTTGAAGGAATTCATGAAAACGCCTGTAAATTTTTCCTTGAAAATGGCTATACTGACATTGAATGTCTGAATGCCGCGCTATCAGGTGAAGAACTTGAAAAGAAACTTGCGGTTACTCATATCATAGGAATAAGAAGTCGTACAGAATTAAGGAAAGAACTTCTTTTAAAAACGCCAAAACTGTTCGCTATCGGATGTTTCAGTATTGGTACTAACCAGGTTGATGTACAGAGTGCAAAAATGCTGGGTATTCCTGTTTTCAATGCGCCTTTTTCAAACACCCGTTCGGTAGCCGAACTTGTTATAGCCGAGATAATTATGCTGATGCGTGGTATACCCGAGAAAAATATGCTTGCACATCAGAAAATATGGATGAAATCGTTCAATAATTCTGTTGAAATACGTGGAAAGACACTCGGGATTATCGGTTACGGTCATATAGGTACGCAGGTTGCAATACTGGCAGAAAGCCTTGGAATGAATATCGTATATTATGATATTGAAAAGAAACTCAGTATTGGCAATTCAAAACCTTTACAGAATATTAATGAAGTATTGAAGGCAGCTGATACCGTAACTTTACATGTTCCGTTAACAGAACTTACCAGAAACATGATTTCGACGGAACAGATTTCACTAATGAAAAAGGGATCATGCCTCATAAATGCCTCTCGAGGTGATGTAATTGATTACAAGGCTGTTGCAGAAGGCCTCAGATCTAAGCACCTTGCAGGTGTTGCAGCCGATGTATTCCCGGTTGAGCCTGCCTCAAATGAAAAACCATTTGAGAATGATCTGCAGGTCTTCAACAATGTTATTCTCACTCCGCATATTGCAGGCAGCACTCTCGAAGCTCTTGCAAATATTGGATTGGAAGTGGCTGAAAAGCTTGTGAGGTATAGTGATACCGGCTCTACAATAGGAGCAGTAAATTTTGTTGAGATTGCACTAAATGCCAACTCCTCAAAACAACGGTTTTTACATATTCATAAAAATGTTCCGGGTGTACTCGGTGAAATAAACCATTATTTTTCTTCCCGTGGGATAAATATCTCAGCAGAATATCTTCAGACTGATGCTGATCTGGGCTATGTTATCCTGGAAACCGACACAGAACTTGATGCTTCAGTGCTTAAAGATCTTAAGAATATACCAAACACAATCCGTGTGAGGATACTGTATTAAGCGAGTACGAGCATAAGATTAAAGGTCAATGTGATTCTTTAAACGTTCATCTGCCACCTGGAGGACAATTCTTTTTTAAATAATTAGTATAAAGTGTAGATAGATGCACAAAGGTTCCCTCTCCTTCCGAGATGCCATGAGTACGGTTTGGATAAGCCATAAACTGAATTTGCTTATTGTATTTAATAAGCTCATTAAGAAGCATCTCAGCATTCTGATAATGCACATTATCATCACCAGTACCATGAATATAGAGTAGATTTCCCTTAAGGTTTTTAGCGTAGGTAATCGCTGAGCCTTTTATATATTCGTCCATATTTTCCTGGGGCAATCCCATATACCGTTCCTGATAGATATTATCATATGTAAGCTCATTAGCTACCGCTGCAATGGCGATACCGGTTTTATATACTTCAGGATACTGGAACATCAGATTCAGGGTTGCTGAGCCACCTCCACTCCAACCCCACACAGCTACTCGTTCAGGATCTACAAAATTCCACTTCAGAATTTCTTTTGCTGCCATAGCCTGATCATGAATATTTATCTGTCCTATCTTCCTGTAGATCGATTTTCTCCAGGCGGCTCCTTTTGGAGCGGGAGTGCCCCTGTTATCAACCGAGATATAGATATAGCCGTCTTTTGCCATGTCGCCCAAATACAGGAAGTTCCGTCCCTTGCCATATGAATCGGTTACAGTTGCTTCAGCAGGTTCAGTATAAACATAAAATACTACAGGATACTTTTTAGTAGAATCGAAATTAACAGGTTTAACCATCCATCCGTCCATTTCAATATTATCGGCAGTTGTGATCCTGAAAAACTCAGTTGTCTGTTTAACCTTTAGAGAATCGAGAGTAGAAAGGATTCCATTATTTTTACTCAATGGCTTATGATTTACAACTGTGATCAGTTCACTCGATGGGCGTGTAAAGTTATTTGAAAATGAATGTGTTGCATATTTGCCATTTGGAGAGAATGAATAACTGTGAGTTCCTTTTTCTTCAGATGGGCTCAGGAGTTCTAGTTTACCTTTGCCATCGAGTTTCGTCCGGTATAAATATTTTTGTGTTGCATTTCCGGGAGATGCCATGAAATAGACAAATCCTTTTTTATCATCCACAAAAGTAATATCACTGAAATCGTAGTCGCCTTTCGTCACAAGTATTTCAGGTTTGTTTTCAAGAGATACCTGGTACATATGTCTCCAGCCATCCTTTTCCGAATCCCAGAGAATACTTTTTGAGTTATTGAGCCAGATAAACTTATTGGTAAAGTCGATTGCATATTGGTTACCAGGCTGATAGATATCCACCCATGCTGCATCAGATTCATCCATAATAATTCTCGAAGATCCGTTTGCACTCTCTGAGATATAAAGCTTGCTTAAATTCTGTTTCCTGTTAAGTTGTTGTGTCAGAAGATCACTTGTTCCGGGAATAAACTCAAGCCTCACAATATAATTTTGTTGAGGGTTCCCGGGAATTTTCAACCAAACCTTACTTGTGTCGGAAACATTTACTACCCCTATTTTACAAGCTGAAGGATTTTGTCCGGTTTTCGGATATTCAATTGGAATAACCCTTGAATATATTGAATCGGTATAATTTATGATATAGAATTTCCTGATATCGCTGGCATCAATCTGCCAAAAGGCTATTTTCTTGCTATCGGGGCTCCATCTGAAACCATCACGGCATGCAAATTCTTCCTCATATGCCCAATCAAAAGTTCCATTTATGAGTGTAACTGTGCCATCACTTGTAAGGGCTTTTATGTTGGAAGAAGCTAGGTCCTCGGCATAAATATTGTTGCCGCTGACGTATGCAACGGATTTTCCATCGGGTGAAAATTTAGCAAACATCAGTGATGATGCGGGAAGTGTTTTTCCCAGTTGATGCAATGTCCCTGACGTTCTGTCAAGAACCCAATAATCACCTTTTGTATTGAGTCGCCATACTCTTTTTGTGTTTGTGAATATCAAAACCTTTTTCTGATCTTCGGAAAATGAAAAATAATTCACCAGAAGAGGAGTTGCTATCCCTGCCGGTGTAAGCTGCTCTTTTGAAAGTACCAGAACAGGTTTATCGGCTGGTAAAATGTATTG
>JBBRSO010000096.1:0-12178 GCA_038245405.1 Bacteroidales bacterium | reverse complement strand
GGTGAAAATTTGGTGTGCCGGTAATAATGCTGAAAAACGAAAAATTAATTGGAGTTTTACGAAATATAAAGCAGACAAAAAACTGTCACATCATTACGTTTCATAATTATATTGTCTTGACACTACATTAATAAAATTGGCAATTATTTTAAAAAAGTAAAGCTTGACAATGTAAAGCTTCTGGATGAATATCCTGTTGCCGAACCCGAAGGGTCAAAGAATCCGAAACCTTCCATATATGAGGATAAAGATTTTACATTATCTCAAGAGTTATTAAATAAATATCAATCATTAATTATTCAATGTATTGAGGAGAAAACACCTTATCTGGATCATCATCTAACAAAGGAAAAATTTAGTAATAAATTAGGAATTCCTGAGCATCATTTAGCAATTGTACTGAAAGTCCGTTTCCAAAAAAACTTTACTGACTTTATTAATTCCTATCGTCTTCAGGCACTCATCGAAAAGCTGCAAAATTTGCAGAATGAAACTTTTACGCTTCTTGGTTTGGCTTATGACTGCGGATTTAATTCAAAATCAACGTTCAATCGCTTTTTTAAGTCACAAATGGGTGTAACGCCATCGGATTGGTTAAAAACGACACATCTTTCTGAGAAGATTGAAGCGATACATAAAGAAATGTGATTTAGGTGTTTATGAGACTCATTTTCGAAAATGGCACTAAGTATTTACCCTGATTAATTATCTGAAGCTTCGATATAGGATATATTTTATTTTTTTGCTGCAGGATAAACAAAATATTATAAACACAACCTGCAGCATGGAAAAATCTACCCTTCGATTTACGTTTGTTACCTTTTTAATGCTTTTCAGTGGAGCGCTCTCTGCGCAATGGCAACAGAGAGATTTGGGCACAGCGCAGACATCTAATAAGATGTATGCTTATAGTCCCGATACAGCATTCATTGTTGGCAATAATAAAATTCTGCTAAGAACCAATGACAAGGGGTCAAACTGGAACTCAGCTCAGGTAACCCTGACAAAATCTACCCTTAACTATAGTTATTCAGATATAGCTTTTTCAGGGCGCCAGGACGGTTATATTGTCACGAAAAAGGCCGCTACCACAAATGAAAACGGCTTGATACTGCATTCTGCTGATAAAGGGTCAACCTGGAATGAACTTACCTTAACAGGGTTCTCTAATGCTTCGGTCGATGTCGCGCAAAATCCTACACTTGGAGTTCAATGGAACTTTACCGCAATTGCATGCACTGAAACAACGATCTATGTTTCATTGACCTGGAAAAACACTGCATTAACAACCACATATGGGCATATTTTTAAAAGTGCCGATAAAGGTATTACCTGGACAATCTTAGGTAGTGATTATGCAGCCATAACTATTAATGGAATATGTGCAAGCGGGAATTTAGTCTATATTGGTGGATCATCTGGACTTTTCAAAGTATCTGCAGATGCAGGGGCAACCTGGACCGATTATTCAAGCTCAGCTACCTATACCTCCATAAACAACCTTCGCTTATTCAATGAAAGCACCGTTTATTTGGCCACAACAAAAGGAACTTTTCGGACTGTTAACAGCGGAGCTATTGTAACTCAACTAAATACTTATGGCTCATTTGATGTGATCAACACTTCAGACCTGAGTGTCATTTTTTCAGGTGGAACAAATATTAATATTGTAAGAAGCATTAATGATGGTACTTCCTGGCAGGCAGCAAAGCAAGGATTGGGAACCGCAAATATCTGGGACCTTACTTATTTTAACGGCTCATTCTACGCGCTTTGTAATGCTGGAATAGTTTATACAATTACACCTAATCAGTTACAAGATCCGGTTGCCGGTTTTACAGCCACTGCAACAGGAAATACTGTGAGTACCGTAAATACAAGCCAAAACGGTGGCAGCTATTCGTGGAATTTTGGAGATGCTACGGCTGTCTCCACAGAAGCAAACCCAACGCATGCTTATACGGCATACAACACCTATAAAATTAAGCTGGAAGTAAGTAACGCTGTTGCAACAGTGAAAGATTCAATCCAGCTTATAATCGCCCAGCCTGTTGTGGACTTCAACTATGTGATTGAGGATAATAAAGTTACTTTCACCAATATAGCTGCCGGTTGCACTACCTATGACTGGAACTTTGGAACAGGTCCTGGTTCAAAGGCAGTAAGCCCTTCATTCATTTATCCCCAGCTGGGTTCTTTCGTTGTTACCCTTACAGGAAATAACGGCATTGAATCGCTGACGGCATCCAAGACGATTACCATTGATACTGTTTCATCACAATGGAGCTATATCCTTACTGGCAGTGACCAAATCCTTCAAAAATTACACGCATTCAATAATGACACTGCGATAATTGTTGGAAACGCAACTACAATAATCCGGACGACCGATGGCGGAGGCTCCTGGATTCCGGCCATATTTCCTGCAGCCAATGCAGGTTTTATTCCAAATGATATCATATTCTTCGATGATCAAAATGGTTTAATCTCCTACTCAGCAAGCGGAAGCACAAATGGGTTTATCCTGAAAACCACAGATAACGGACAGAATTGGGCACCCATTGCTTTAAGTGCCTTTAGTGACGGAACAGGCAATGCTGAAAGTGATCCTGCTGCTGCAACAGCTTCCAAGGTGTTTTACTTTTTCATGGCAAGTACTTCCGGCACTACCGGTTATGTTGTGCTTCGCTGGCAGGATGCTGCAAATGCATACCATGGATATGTTTACAAAACCATAGATCAGGGCGCAACTTGGAGCAAAATGAACCAAGACATTTTCAAGGATTATGCATTCTCCTCTTTTATTACCTGTATGGCATTTAGTGGCGATGGATCGACTGGTTATATCGGAGGCAATAAGTTCCTGCTTAAGACCATTGATGGCGGAGCAACATGGACTAATATCTCTAAGAACGAATATGGTTACATAACTGATATTGTTATTAAAGATGCCAATATTGTTTTCATTTCTACTAGCGTTGGAACCATGAAAACTACCGATGGTTTCTCGACCTTTAAAGTGCTTTATCTCCCCGGTGATTACTCATTTGATATTATAGCCATCAATGATTCAACATACCTTTCAGGGAAAGACTATAACACATTAAAAATATCCCGTGATAATGGTACGACATGGACAAGATCCAGTGAGGGAATAGGAAGCACTTTCTACGAACTTTCAATCTTCAACAATAAGGTTTACGCTTTGGCCAGTGGTGGTAAAGCCTACATCAGCAATCTTGATTTCTACAATAAACCTATGTTGGATTTCTCTTATACCACAAACAACAAGGATGTTACATTCACTAATCTGTCAACCAATACCAAATCATACGAATGGGCATTTGGCGACGGATTGAATTCGACAGAAGTACTCCCTACTCATCCCTACGCTAACTCGGGAGTTTATAGTGTTACTTTGACCGGAGGAAATCTTTGCTGGAAGGGTGCGTCAAAAACTATTGATATAATTATTCTGCTTACCGGTGTTGATACGAAAGAGAACAATAATTTCCAGATTTGGCCTAATCCTGTAACGCAGGGACAGGTGAATCTCAGCCCATGCGAAACCTTCAGGGGAGGCGCCACGGTTAACGTTACGGATATTCAGGGAAGGTTAGTCTATACACAAAAAATTGATTCGAGTTGTCAATTAACCGTAAACCTGAAGCCAGGAATGTATGTGGTTTCAGTTGTTGGAAATAATATTGCTGCCATTCAAAAACTAATTGTTAAATAAAATGCACGAAACAGTTAACCGATGCAAATTCGGTTAGCTGCTTTTTTAAATTATTCCACAAATGTTTATAAAGACACTTCGCACAGTTTTATTGATATCCACAATCGCACTCCTGGTGCTACCTGCAACAGCACAAGAGAAGAAATCGAACTTTTGTACAGTTAGGGGAAAGATTAAATGTGACAGAGGAGACGAACCTTTATTTGGTGTTGTAGTTGCCATCATGGATTTAAACAAATGGGTATTAACGACTGACAAAGGTGGTTTTAGCCTTGAGAAATTACCTGCAGGAAAGGTAACCGTTT
This sequence comes from Bacteroidales bacterium, assembly GCA_038245405.1. Lineage (GTDB taxonomy): Bacteria > Bacteroidota > Bacteroidia > Bacteroidales > VadinHA17 > LD21. Next base: position 8,134 of record JBBRSO010000096.1, on the reverse strand, counting down.
GTTTCAGGCGGTTAGGACTCAAGGAGGTTAATATTAATCTAGACCTGGCTCCCGGTGAGACTAAAGAGATTGATGTCCTTATTCCTTATCTCTCGCTTCAGGTTTCAGAGGTTGTGATCACTGCCAAGGAGAATCCGAATAAGTTAAGTTCCACTTCACTCATAGGTACGCAGGCCATTGAGCACATTCAAGCAAGCAGTTTAGGCGATATTATGCAACTTTTACCCGGACAAGTGGCTTCAAACCCAAACCTCAACCAGTCCAATCAGGCAACAATCAGAAGCACTTCATCAGATAATGAGGATAATAACGTTTCCGCTCAGGGTACTGCCATTATTATGGATGGTTCGCCGTTGTCGAACAATGCAAATCTTCAGGTTACAAATACTTCAGCGATTGGTGCAGCCGGCTATTTTTCTACTGTTTCGGGAGGAGGAATCGACCTACGACAGATCCCTGCAGATAACATTGAATCAGTTGAAGTCATCAGAGGTATCCCTTCGGTAAAGCATGGTGATTTAACTTCAGGTGCCATTATTGTGACGACCAAGGCAGGTGTAACACCTTACTCTGTTAAGGTTAAAGTTAACCCTACCACACAGCAATTTTATGTTGGAAAAGGAATGAAGCTGAGCAAGAATTTGGGGAGTATCAATTTCGATTTAGATTTTGCCAACTCGCGTTCAGATCTGAGAACGGCAAGCCCAAAATACACAAGGTGGAATGGACAACTTACGCATAGCGCATTCCTGCTAAAAAACAAGATGATTATAACATCCAAGTTATCGGCATACAGAACCTTGGATGTTGACAAGGATAAGGATGCAGCTACCCTTGAAAACAGGTACTCTGAAGATATTGGATTGCGATTCTCAAACACCTCAAAACTTCAACTTAACGGAGATGTTGCAGATTGTATTAATACAAATTTTGCCGTTGACTATAGTAAACAGATGTCATACACACGTTCACTGTTTTCTGGGAGTATAACTCCACTTGCAGATCAAATGGGAGATGGCACTTACGAAACAATTTACCTTCCATCAGAATACTATACAGGTTTGTATATTGATGGAAAACCTTTCAACCTGTTCTTCAGTGCAGATGGGAGGGTACACAAATCCATACTGGGTATAATGCACAGGGTCATGTATGGCATCGATTGGAAAACTGCAGCAAACTTTGGTAAAGGAAAATACTTTGATGAGAACTACTATAAATCATCTGGTCAACGGCCACGATCTTTCAAAGATATACCGGCCTTGAACCAACTGTCGTATTTTATTGAAGATAAATTTTCAGTTAACATTGCCAAACGTGCATTAAGAGTACAGGCTGGGCTCAGGTATGATTTAATTCAACCGGAGAACCCATTGAAAGGTGAGTTTGGTCAATCGCTTCAACCACGTATAAACCTCTCCTATGATATTCTTAAAATTTTTACAATTAAGGGCGGATACGGAAAATCGTCAAAATCACCAAGCCTTATATTTCTATACCCCGACCTTGCATATATTGATGCGGTAAGTTTTAACCAGTACTCCGGTACTTACCCTAAGGAGAGCCTTGCCCAAGTCACCACCAAGGTGTTTAATACAGCAAACAAAAACATGAACCCCTCAATAATGACTAAAATGGAGTTAGGGTTTGATGTCAACTACAGGAAGAATTCGCTGAACGTTACGGTATACTCGGAGAAGCTTATCGGGGGGTATGGATTTAAAGATGTTTTTACTGCTGTAAAATACCCCATTTATGAAATCTACAGTTATACCCCGGGAAGCGGTTTGCCTCCAACACTTGATCTAGTGAATGTTGATTCTGCCATTCTTCGCAGCACCTATAAAATCCCTGTGAACACAATTAGTCTTAACAGGTTAGGTTGTGAACTCACCTATGATTCACCCAAGATTCCGGGGCTGGGTACCCAGTTTAATCTTTCCGGCGCCTGGACAATATCTGAGCGAACCGATTCTCAAAACGATATTTACATCAACAGCCAGTTTTTCGCCGGGAATACTGATAAGCTCATTGGTGTATATGAAAGCAAAGGCAACCAAACACAGCAGATGGTTACAACATTGAGAGTTATTCAGCATATCCCGCAGTTCCGGTTTATCGCATCTTTATCGCTTCAGGCAGGATGGATTGATCGTTCCAAGACCACAAATATTAAAGAATATCCCGTTGGCTACTTCGATAAACTGGGTATTTATTCCCCCCTGACAATTTTACAGTCTCGCGATAAAGCATATTCATTCCTTGTAAGGAACTACGATAACACCTACTACATGGAATCCGTAACACCATCATTCTTCCAATCAAGTCTGAAGCTTACAAAAGAATTGAACGATGATATGAGCTTCTCGTTTTACGCCAATAATATGTTTATGCATAACCCGGCATTCTGTGACGATAAAACCGGGTCCGTAACCAAATTGAACCAGGAGCTCTTCTTTGGCGCCGAGCTAAACCTAAAGTTTTAAGATGTCTATTCATATGAATAATAAAATAGTTAGAACCAAGTGCTTGCTTTTTATCTGCATCCTTGCGTTGACAAGCAGCTGTAAAAAGGATATTTATACTACAAAGGCCGTTATTTTTGATGTTACAGCAAAAGTAGACTACCCTCTGAATTACAACATTTCATCGGCTGACGAGGTGAAAGTTCGTTTGATAAACCTCGAGAATGGGCTTGAAAATGTTGTAATGAGCGACAACAATGGAAAAGTCACATTTAACAATGTAATAAAGGGAACTTACCGGTTATCTTTCAGCAAAAAGATCTTGGCTTCCACCGCGCGCGGATTAAACGATACGATAGTCAGCGATTTTGACGTAGCGAATGGGCGCTTGTTGAATCTCAACGCCACCAAAGAAGAGATAACTTTAACCGGTGATATAGACCTTGGTTCGATTAACCTGCGACCTTCACTTCCGGGCGACATCCTGATAAAGGAGGTTTTTTATACTGGAACCAAAACCCCTAATGGAAAGGCATACTGGTCCGATCAATTTGTCGAAATTTTTAATAACACCAGTAAAACCATTTATGCCGACAGTATTTATGTCGCTACGCTTTATGGCCCAAATGGAGCAGTGGAAACCAGCCCATCAATTCTCAGCAGTGACCAGGAGAACGTTTACCTCGATTTTGTCTGGATGGTTCCTGGTAACGGATATTCACACCCGATAAAACCCGGGCAATCGATAGTTATTTCAGAAGATGGACTCAACCATAAGACAGACCCAAACGGTAATCCAAATAGCATTGACCTTTCAAAGTCCGACTTCGAAACATTTGTTAAAAGAGATATTCAGAAAGACATTGATGTTGCTGAGGTTCCAAATATGACCGAAATATTTGCCTGTCGTCAAGGGACACATGATTTTATCTATCACAGTTATGGACCTGCCCTTGTTATCTTTAAAATAAACAAACTTACATCGCTTGAAAAAGAACCATACCCATATGACTCAGAAGGGCTTACACTATTAAAACTTCCTGTAAAAAATATTCTGGATGCTTTTGAATCGCTAGCCTATGCCACTTCTGGCATATATAAGAGAATTCCCAAGAGCCAGGACGCAGGTTTTATCTTTTGCAACGGTATATACAATGGGGAGAGCTGCAGACGTATAACACAAGATATTGTAAATGGTCGTCGTGTCTTGCAGGATACCAATAATTCGAGCGATGATTTTGAGGTAATCCCATTCCCAACACCTAAAAGTTTTCAGTAGTCATTATAAAACTAAACATGAAATAGCCACGAGCGTAAAAAACACTATTTGATACGACAATATTATTTATCATGTTGTATTCCAAGTGACCCGCAAAAAATAAACAATAACACATGAAAATCATTCAAATATATAGCATAGCCTTTTTCTTTATTGCGATGCCCTTTATTGCTAAATCTCAGACCGACAGCCTGGCTATTGAAGTCCCCAATGCGGTTGCTGAAACATACTTCATCCAGGAATCATTCTGGTTGAACAGCATCAACTCTTCCAGGTTCTATCAGAGCGAGATCCGGAATTATAGCAAGGTTGAACTTAATTATGGATATGAGAATGGTAGTTTTAAAAAAGTGTACGAACCTGCCAAAAATTCAATCATAGGCTTTAATACTACAGGGATTAAGTCATACAAGAAACTCCACTTCCTCGGAACACTTAATTATAGTCATCAGTTAAGCAAAGATATTGACTGGTCGTTGATGATGGATGCGGAAAGGTCAAACCCCTTCATGCTTGCCGACTCTATCGGTGGCGATTGGATTAAGGATAGTTACACACTAGGATTAAAAATATGTTCCGATCCTATATGGAATTTCGTAAACTTCGGGATCGATATGAATTATTCCGTAGCCATGGGAGGCCGCGATAATGATCCACGCCCTCAATCCCTCATTAAAAATATACGCGTAGCACCTTCAGTTGCTTTTGTCCTTGGAAGTAAAAATAGCTTGGGGCTTTCTTATATCTATAGTGATTACAAGCAGGATATTGACGTGGTGATCAAATCCGGAGTCGGAAGTGCTGTATTTTATAAGATAATGGGGCTAGCACTGAAAGAGAACCCGCTGAATAAGTCTTCATACGATTACCGTATTGAATCGTCAGATAGAGGAGTATCATTGCTCTATGAGGCTTCGATGGGAGATGCAACTGTCATTACAGAAGGAACATACACCCTTTCAGCCGAGCAAGATATTTACGCTCCTTATGCAAGCGTCATAAATCCCAAAACAAATGAAGTAAGCCTTAATCCTACAATCGATGTGGAATTTTCGGAAAAGCAATACGATGTGAGTTTTGGCCTTGATTTCAGAAACCAACGCATACCGCAGAAAATCAGCCTCGGATTCAACTATGATGATGGAAGACTCTACAACCATGGAACAAGTCAGGTTGAGTACAATCGAAAGAAACAATCCTATTCAATAAAGTATGTCGCTTTACTGAATGCTTCTGATTTGCACAAGGCTACAACCATTACACTGGGAACGAATTTTACAAGAGAAAATGCAAATCAGGCCTTTTATGCAAAGCGGGAGATGGAGACTATAACCGCTTATGCTAAAGTTAATCATGCATTCACGGTTTTTGGCCAGGAATTTTGCGCAGAAATGAACCTTCGGGGAAAGTTTAATCTGAATTCTTATTTTACCATTAATCCGGAATCAGTATTTATTGAGCCTGAAACAGCCATTACAAAACCTGTTATCTGGTCGACCTATTACTTTGATGCTGCAGAATGGATATGTCCTGGTGTTGCAGTTAACTATTACCCCACTATTAGCAAGAAGTTTAAAACATATTTGAGCGCTAACTGGTCAGGAGTTATTTTGACAAAAGACGATTATTTTAAAAATGGCACAAGAACCTTTGCACAGTTAAAATTCGGATTTCTGCTTTAGCAAAAAAGCTCAACAATTGCTTACAATAAACACTAACTGATATGAAAAAGCTATACACGTTAATTGCCCTGTTCCTTAGCATGACTGTTTATGCTCAAAAAGTAGAATGGGTAAAAAATATTGGTCATAGCGGGAACGATCAGAGCCTGCGCTGTAAAGTTGACAATAGTGGCAACATATTATACACGGGCACCTTTGCTGACTCCATTGACTTTGGGAAAGACATTAAGTTGAAAGGAAATGGTGGTAACGATGCTTTTCTTGCAAAAGCTGATGCTTCAGGTAATATTATCTGGGCAAGGGTCCTTAAAAGCACAGGAAAGGGCCGTACGGTAGATGGCAGAGCACTCGCAACTGACACATACGGGAACATATATGTTACCGGTACTTTCTCAGACACCCTCTTTATCAACGATCAAACTCTATTTGGACAGAAGGATCAGGCTAAGGATATTTTTTTAGCAAAGTACAGCAGCGATGGAACATTGACATGGGTCAAAGTTTTTATCGGACCTGCCTCTGACATCGCAGAAGATCTTGAAGTATCCGGAAACAATCTGGTTTTGGCAGGCTATTACCTAAGTGCCATAACCATAGGTACAAGTACTTTCCAATCGCAGGATGCAACTGACCCTGGCAGCAATCCCTTCGTTGCAAATCTTGACCTCAATGGTCAGGTTCAATGGATAGACAAGATTGATTGCAAATCAGGATTTTGTCGCGCTTTAACTATTTCGCCCGACGGAAAAATCAATATTCTGATTGAAGCCAAGGGCTCCCCATTTGTAAGGACTGTTGGAACAACTTATGTAGCCGCATTAAAACAATCAGAGTCCCTGACAGCGGATGATTATATTCTGCAGATTAGTCCTGTTGATGGTTCGCTTGTTTGGTCAAACCGCATGGGCAGCATTGGTTCTGAAATGGGTTATGCCATTGCCAGTGATGCTGCCAGTAATATCTATATCGGTGGAATGTTTCAGCAGACAGTAAAACTCGAAAGCACCGACGGAAAGTATAAAAATGGATTGAGCAAAGGCGGGTTCGATACTTTCCTATGCAAATACAACCCTCTGGGTCAGCTAAAGTGGGCAACATTTGAAGGCGATGTAAAAACTGAGGGTATACGCGATATCGCTGTCAGTGCGGCAGGTAATGTTTACGTTGCAGCTTATTTTATCGACCAGACAAAAGTTGGAAATTTAACTTACACCGGTGCAGGTATTCAGTCTTTTTTGGCTAAATACTCTACAGATGGAATTTTTACCTGGGCACATAAAACCAGTGTTTCAGGGTCTGTAAGCTATTTCACTACGCTTTGCATTCCCTCAGGTGATAATATTCTGGTAACCGGGTATTTCAAAGGCAATGCCACATTCCTGGATAACAGCTTGCTTTCAAACCCTTTTGAGACAACAAACGTCTGGCTCTCTCTTATTAATGACTCAGGTATTTACGCGGGAATTTCAGAACAGCCTGGAATAAATCTTTCGGTCTTTCCAACACCTGCAAACAAACAACTAAATATCAGAATTGATGTTGATCAGCGTGTTCAAAGGACCAGAATCTTTACTATCACTGGGAATATTGTTTTTGACAATTCATCCGGAACCCAAATAATTCCTATAGGCAATCTGAGTATTGGCACATATCTTCTCGAAGTACTTACAAATAAAGGCCGATCGATACAAAGGTTCATTATCAGCAGATAGAAAACGCAACATATTGAAATTAAACATTTTATTCGGGCATCCATGCCCGGAAAGGGGTGTTACATGCTTAAAAATGTGAAAAAGAAAAAATCAATTTAACTTTTACAAACAAATTATGAAAATGTTTAAAAATCAAAACAAAATTAGAGTAGGCATGCAATGGGCAATTGTCTTACTCTTAGGCTACATGTTGGGCCGCTGGGCCATCGACAAGTTTTATGTTCCAAACTTTGAGGCTTACTGCCCATTTGGGGGGCTTCAAGCACTGTCAAGTTACTGGGTTAGCGGTACATTAGCATGTACAATGACAACTATCCAAATATTCATGGGCTTAACTTTGATGATTGGAGTTGTTCTCTTTAGTAAATTGTTCTGCGGATATATTTGTCCCCTTGGAACTTTCTCAGAATGGGTGGGAAAACTAGGAATCAAACGTTTTGGGAAAAAACGTGAAATCACGGGAATAGCAGATAAATTGTTGCGTTCGCTCAAATATGCTCTGCTGTTTATCACATTCTACTTCACACTTGGATCGAGTGAGCTTTTCTGTAAAAATTACGATCCCTTCTTTGCAACCTTCTCCCTTTTTAATACCGATGTTACAGTTTGGATGGCTGTTATTGCCATTGCTGCATTTGTGGTTGGTTCGATTGTTTACAAGATGTTCTGGTGTAAATACCTTTGCCCCCTGGGAGCACTTTCAAATATTTTCCGCTTCTTCATCATGTTTGCTGCAGTAATTGGATCATATATTGCCCTTGCATTAGCTGGCGTAACAATTTCATATGTATGGCCACTAGCAATAATATGCATTGCCGGTTATGCACTGGAAGTCTGGAAGATGGAGACCCGTATTTTTCCATTCCTGAAAGTCACACGCGATAGCAGTGCCTGTACGGATTGTGGTAAATGTGCCATGGCTTGTCGTCAGAATATTCCTGTTGATAAACTCGAAACAGTCACCCATATTGATTGCGATTTATGTGGAGACTGTGT
>JBBRSO010000095.1:0-12266 GCA_038245405.1 Bacteroidales bacterium | reverse complement strand
CCGTCGCGTTTACAGAGGGTATAGTCCAATCCTGTTGTGATGTCACCTCTGAATACACGTCCGATTGCGATTCTTCCAACATAACTTGAAAAATCGAGTGAGGCAATCTGCATCTGAGCTGTACCTTCTACATATTCAGGTTCCGATATTTCCTTTAGTATTGTGTCGAGCAGAAATTTTATATCTGTTGTGGGTTTCTTCCAGTCACCGCTCATCCATCCGAATTTTGATGAACCAAAAACCGTTGCAAATTCAAGCTGGTCATCGGTAGCATCAAGATTGAACATGAGTTCATATACATCCTGCTGAACTTCATCGGGTCTGCAATTCTCCTTGTCTACTTTATTAACTACAACTATAGGTTTCAATCCAAGAGCTATTGCTTTTCCAAGAACAAACCTTGTTTGTGGCATAGGTCCCTCGAGTGCATCAACGAGAAGAAGAACGCCGTCTGCCATTTTTAACACTCTTTCAACTTCACCGCCGAAATCAGCATGGCCTGGTGTATCAATAATATTTATTTTAACACCTTTATAGTTAGCCGAAACGTTTTTTGAGAGGATAGTTATGCCTCTTTCCCGCTCAAGATCGTTACTATCGAGAATTAGGTCGCCCGCATCCTTTCTTTGATCCAGTACCTCGCATTCTTGTATAATGCGGTCAACCAAAGTAGTTTTACCATGATCCACATGCGCGATGATCGCTATATTCCTTATTAATTGCATAAAAATTATTTAGATCGCAAAAGTAATATTACTGCACGGATAAACGATAAAAACTCACAAAATTAATTAATGATAAATAATTCATATATTGGTCATGAAATTTAAAAAGTCTACTTATGAAAAAAATGACCATCTCCCTAATTTTCAGTTTATTTGTTTTAACAGGAATATTCGGACAGCAGAATGCTAAACTGGCTATTGGAATGAAGGCTCCTGACTGGATGTTCACCGATGCTGATAAAAAAGAATTTACCCTTGAATCATGGCCGGGAAAAGTTCTCCAGATAAACTATGTTGATCCGGATGAATCGGATCTGAATGATGCATTCAACGACGCCGTAAAAAAAGCTACTGATGTTGACAAAACACTCAGCAAAGACGATTTTAAGGGTTTTGGCATTGTTGATTGCAAATCGACCTGGAAGCCAAATGGTCTTATAAGAATGATCGCCGGCAACAAAGCAAAGAAATATGATACCACTATTCTTTTCGATTATAAAGGGGTGTTACAGCAGAGTTGGGAAATGCCAAAAGACAGTTATACAATTGTGATCCTCGATAAGAACAGAATATGCAGAGGCATTTTTAAAGGACATATTCCTGAAACAGACAACCAGAAGATCATCGATCAGATAATTGCTCTTTCAAAGGAATAACCATTCGACAAGCTCACGGTGGCTAACTAATTTACTCTGTGGCCCTCTGTCTCCCGATAGTTATCGGGACACAGAGTTACACAGAGTTTTTTATATCTTATAAATTGAAAACTTCAAACTTATTATTGATTGCAGGTACCGGTACCAAGTCGGGAAAGACGACTCTGGCTTGCAGGATCATTGATCAGTTCAGTAACCTGAATATAACTGCAATCAAAATAACCCCGCATTTTCATGAGACTACGCCCGGACTAAAAATTGTGGCAGAAGAAACCGGGTATACTATTTATGAAGAAACCGATAAAGATTCTTCAAAGGATACATCACGTATGCTTCGGGCCGGTGCCGCCAAAGTCTACTACGCAAAAGTTTTAGATAACCGTCTTCTTTTTGTATTTAATAAGATTAAAGACCTAATCCCCAAAGGCACACCGATAATATGCGAGTCACCCGCACTGCGGTATTATGCAGAGCCTGGATTGTTCTTAATCATAAGCTCCGATACGATTAATAAGCGCAAGGATATAAGTAAGTTAATAATGTTACCTCATCTTATGTTTAAACTGGAAGAATTAGCTGAGATGAGTTCATTATCTATAGGATTTTGTAATGGGGAGTGGCAGATTGCTTCGGATCCTCCGAATGGAGGATCCTCACAATGACGGAGACCTTTATTAGATTATTACTTGCAACGTCATTGCGAGAAGTGCAACGACGAAGCAATCCTTAAATCAATCCGAAATTTACCTCTCTTCATTCACATCCTCAATATCATTGCCAAGTTTGGCTTTTATTCTTTCCAGATCGTGCTTCATGCCGGCGACCGCCTGTATAAGCTGTTTTTCAGGAAGGATGGGATCGGGTAATTCGCTGCTGATATAATTAACAAATTTCCATATTTCCTTTACCTCATTCACATGCACTGCGTAGGGTTCATAGATGGGGTTGAGTGAATATAGTACGAGTTTCCCTTCTGTTCTCAGATTATTTTCAGCTACTTTAAAAACAATTCCATCATCGAGTGTGAAGACTATATAAGCTTTCCCGCTTATTATCTGAGTCCAGTCCTGGAGGAACTCCCCTGTAACCCACGATCCGTCGGGGATTGGAAGCATTGAATCGCCTTTCAGCTGGAATGTTCTGTATTTCTTTTTTTCTGAAAGGAATGGCATATTGAAAACCGGGAGCTCCCCGATGAATTCAGGATCGGCATAGCCGGTTGCATAGCCTGCTTTCGCCTTCTCATGCACCAGTTCAATATTTTCCCTGTTCGCAGAATTAACAGTTGTGGTAAGTACTCTCAGGTTGCTTCCTTTGATGTATACGTCATATCCTCTTTCGAGTTCTCCCAGCTGGCTTTCCGACAATTTTGAAATGTCAAGCTTTAGGATTGTATCAATAGCTATGTTAAAATAACCGGAAAAAGAGATGAGTATTTCTATTCCGGGCTGGGCCACACCGTTTTCATAACCACTCAGGGTTGAACGTTTAAGGTTAAGGGCAAAAGCAACATCATCCTGTGTTCTGCCTTTCCTTTTTCTTAAAAATTTTATGTTAGAGGCGAAATACATATGGAAATTGATTATATTGTAATCATTAAATTGATTAAATTTTAATCAAAAATAAAACTTAATTGTTATATATACAAGAAAAAGGGAAGGTTTTTGTGAAAAATGTAATAATCCAGGGAGATTGCTTCGCTGCGCTCGCAATGACGGCGCAGATAACGGGAGTGAATAAAGACTACGTCATTGCGAGCGCAGCGAAGCAATCTGCCCGATTTAAAAAATAAATTACAAACATGATCTTAACCAGCAACATAGACCGCTCTGTTCTCCACCTCGACCTCGATACATTTTTTGTATCGGTAGAGAGGCTTAAGAACAGCCGACTGAACGGCAAGCCCGTAATAATAGGCGGCATGTCAGACCGTGGTGTGGTTGCAAGTTGCAGCTACGAGGCACGGAAGTATGGCGTTAGCTCAGCAATGCCCATGAAAATGGCCCGAAGTATGTGTCCCGATGCCATTATTATAAGAGGCGATATGGAGCTTTACAGCAATTATTCTGACATAGTGACCGGCATAATAGCCGAAAGAGCACCACTGTATGAAAAAGCATCTGTCGATGAACATTATATCGACCTAACAGGAATGGACCGCTTTTACGGATGCTATAAATGGTCGCACGACCTGAGACAGTTTATAATAAAAGAAACAGGACTGCCTATCTCAATCGGGCTGTCAGTAAACAAAACCGTCTCAAAAATTGCGACAGGCGAAGCGAAACCAAATGGCGAACTTGAGGTGCAAAAAGAGATTGTGCATCCTTTTCTCGATCCGCTTTCGATAAGAAAGATCCCGATGATAGGTCAGAAGACTTACCAGGTGCTTCGTTCTATGGGCATTGTAACAATCTATACCCTAAGGAACATCCCCGTTGAGATGCTGGAAAAGCTGATGGGGCAAAACGGTATTGAAATGTGGAAAAGAGCCAATGGCATCGACACTGCTCCTGTTGTAAGCTATTCGGAACAGAAATCGATAAGCACCGAACATACTTTCGATAAAGACACCACCGATCTCACCAGGCTGAACCAGCTGCTCGTAAGCATGGTGGAGAAAATTGCATTTGAGCTCAGAAAACAGGAGAAGCTTACTTCCTGCATCACTGTAAAGATAAGATACTCAAACTTCGACACTCATACACTGCAGAAACGTATACCATATACATCATTCGACCATGTGCTGGCAGATATCACAAAGGAGCTTTTCGCAAGGCTTTACCAGCGACGCATGCTCATAAGGCTCATTGGCGTCAGATTCAGTCACCTGGTAAGAGGCGTTCAGCAACTCGATATGTTCGACGATACTCCTGAAAAGGTCAGCTTATATCTGGCGATGGACAAAATCAGAAAACGTTTCGGACGCGATACGGTCAGGAGAGCCTCGGGAGTAATGACGGTAACCGAAAGAGAAGAAAAGGCCTTAAAACAACTTGAAAATGCCATGAAAGAGCAAAATATGATGGAGGAAAGGCTCAGAAGAAGTTTGGAGTGACTAAAGTGAGCTAAAGTGACTAAAGTTAAAAGAAGTCTTAAAATTAAAAATATGGAAAATAAAGAGTTTAGCAAGAAGCTTGAGGCCAGAACAAAAGCATTTGCGATAACGATTATCAAATTATCAGCTAACATGCCAAATACTGTAGAGAGCAAGATTATCAGAAATCAGTTAACCAAAGCAGGTACAAGTATTGGTGCAAACTATCGCGAGGCAAACAGAGCACGAAGTAAAGCTGATTTTAAGAGCAGAATTAAAATATGTGAAAGTGAAGCCAGTGAAACAAGCTATTGGCTGGAGATCAGCACAGATATGAATTGGTCTGAAACCAGCGAATTAGAATCGGCACTCAAAGAATCAAATGAATTGCTGGCAATCTTCTCTTCAATCGGAAAAAATTTAAACCTCTAACTTTAGCTCACTTTAGTCACTTTAGCTCACTTTAGTCACTCTAGTCACTTTAGTCACTCTAGTCACTTGTATCTAAACTGTCACTCATACTACAGTCTCCGCTACGGAATGATGTCCGTTGAACTGCTGGTGCAGAAAGCACTCAGCGCAGGGGCTGATACTATTGCCATGACTGATATAAATAACTCAACGGGAATACCCGAATTTGCCGGTGAATGTGTAAAAAACAAACTCAGACCTGTGGCCGGTATAGAATTCCGGAACGGTAATGAGCTTCAGTATATAGGCATAGCACGCAACAATAAAGGGTTACAGGAATTAAATGAATTCCTGTCCAATCTGAACTTCAATAAGCTACCTGTCCCATTCCCTGCTCCCCTGTTTGCAGAATCGTATGTAATTTATTCCCTCAAAAAAACGCCTGCGCGCAAACTCTCCGACAATGAACGGATAGGAATAAAACCGATGGAGCTGAACAGCCTGCTTACCCTTACTTCCGTAAACCGGAACTCTATGGTATTACTGCAGCCGGTAACATTTGCAGAACCCACAGATATCCCGATTCATAAAAGCCTCAGGGCTGTCGATAATAATATCCTGCTGAGTCATCTTCAACCGTCACAGTGCGCCGGGGAAGATGAGTTTTTTAAAACTGCCCACGAAAATGAAAGAATAGCCCGCGATTATTCATGGCTGACAACCAATACAAAAAAGCTTATTGAAGACTGCAGTCTTCAGTTTGACCGCGACAGCCTGAAAAACAAAAAGATCTACTCGGCTTCAAGATATGACGACAAGCTGCTGCTCGAAAAGCTTGCCTGGGATGGCATGATCTACCGCTACGGGAAACAAAATGCCGAAGCAAAAAGAAGAGTTAAGCATGAGCTGGAGATTATCGATAAGTTGGGTTTCTCAGCCTATTTTCTTATAACATGGGACATAGTGAGATACTCTATGTCCCGCGGCTTTTATCATGTCGGACGTGGAAGCGGAGCTAATTCTGTTGTTGCTTATTGCCTGAAAATCACTAATGTTGACCCTATTGATCTAAACCTTTACTTCGAGCGATTCATTAATCCAAAACGAAGCAGCCCTCCCGATTTTGACATCGACTATTCATGGAAAGAACGTGATGAAGTAATCGATTACATTTTCAAACGTTACGGTTACGCCCACACTTCACTGCTCGGCACAATGAGCACCTTCAGAGGCAAGTCTATCGTTCGTGAGCTCGGAAAAGTCCATGGGCTGCCCAAGGAAGAAATTGATTCGCTCATCGAAAATCCTTCGGCCGATACAGGCCGTAATGAGCTGACAAACCTGATTTTTTCAACGGGTCTGAAAATAGCTGACTTTCCCAATATGCGCAGCATTCATGCCGGCGGCATACTGATATCGGAAGAACCCATAACATGCTATACCGCTCTCGACATGCCTCCAAAAGGTTTCCCAACAACACAATGGGATATGTACACCGCAGAAGAGATCGGTTTCGAAAAGCTCGATATCCTGAGCCAACGGGGAATAGGACACATAAAAGAAGCCGCTGAAATTGTATTGCGTAACCGCGCCATCGATGTTGATGTTCATGCAATACAGAAATTTAAAAATGATGAAAAGGTAAAAGAATACTTGCGGATCGGTGAGACAAAGGGTTGTTTTTATATTGAGAGTCCTGCTATGCGCGGACTCCTTGCAAAACTGAAATGTGACGATTATACTACCCTTGTGGCTGCCAGCTCCGTCATAAGACCGGGTGTTGCGCGTTCAGGAATGATGAAGGAATATATTTACCGTTTCCATAATCCAGATAAATTCGAGTACATACATCCTGTAATGAAAGAACAGCTTGCTGAAACCTTCGGAGTGATGGTTTACCAGGAGGATGTCCTGAAAGTCTGCCATCATTTCGCCGGTCTCGATCTTTCGGATGCCGATACACTTCGCCGGGCAATGAGTGGCAAATACCGGTCGAAGCAGGAGATGCAGCGCATAATCGAAAGATTCTTCTCAAACTGCAAAGAGAGGGGTTACAGCGACGAGGTTACAAAAGAGGTGTGGCGGCAGATTGAATCATTTGCGGGATATTCCTTCTCAAAAGCACACTCCGCTTCATATGCTGTTGAGAGTTTTCAGAGTCTCTATCTGAAAGCACATTATCCCCTTGAGTTTATGGTGGGCGTGATAAATAACTTCGGGGGTTTTTACCGGACATGGGTGTATGTTCATGAGGCCAGACGATGCGGGGCAACAATCCAGCTGCCGTGTGTGAACAAAAGCAATTACAAGACAACCATTTATGATACGGATATATACATTGGGTTTATCCATATAATGAGTCTGGAGTACAAAGTGGCGCAATCGATAGAGGAGATAAAAAATGCAGACGGGCCATTTACAGATCTCAGTGACTTTATATCAAGGGTAAAACCCGGCCTCGAGCAGGTAATTCTTCTGATAAAAGCAGGAGCATTAAGATTTACAGGAAAAAGCAAGGCGGTTCTGTTATGGGAAGCACATATGATGATAAATAAAACCAGACATGAAGAAACACGTCAGCTTTTCTCCCAGCCTGTGCGGAATTTTACACTACCCGATCTTGCCCAAAATATGATCGGGGATGTTTATGATGAAATAGAACTCTTTGGCTTTCCCATTACCATGTCGTGGTTCGATCTGCTTGAAACATCATACCGCGGCGATGTTTCAGCAAGAAAGATGAGTGAATTTACAGGTAAGAAAATAAGGATGGTCGGTCACCTTGTTACCGTAAAGTATATTAAAACTGTGAAAAATGACTGGATGAATTTCGGCTGCTTTATTGATGCCGAAGGCAATTTCTTCGACACTACCCATTTTTCTGTGTCGCTTAAAAACTGGCCATTCAAGGGAAGCGGCACATATCTTATCCTCGGAAAAGTTGTTACGGAGTTCGGGTTTCCTTCAATTGAAGTGGAAAAGATGGCAAAACTTCCTATTAAGCCTGACCCTAGATATTAGGAAACATATCTTGATACCTTGAGTATGCCTTTTATACCTTGCGTCTTTCTGATAATACCCTGAAGCATATCGCTATTGGGAACCATTATATTGACTATTCCTTCAAATAAACCATCCGCCATATTATAATTGAAACTACGAACAACACCGTTCTGTTTTTCAATTACGTCGGCAATCTTATTTACCATTCCAATTTCTTCTATCCCTGAAATTTTGATTGATGCAATAAATGAAACAGACGATTTTGACTTCGACCATCGTGCAGCTATTACCCTGTAAGGATAACGGGCCATCATGTTATGAGCATTGGGACAACTGGTACGGTGAATTTTAATTCCTTCTGAAATTGTTACAAAGCCAAATACACTATCTCCAAAAACCGGATTGCAACATTTTGAGAGTCTGTAATCGAGGCCCTCTACCCTATCTTCAATAATCAGATAATCAGCAACCTGCGAAACAACTTGCTCTTTTGTATCCTTTTCAGGTATTGCTTCAGTTACAGGAATTTCTTTTTCAGACTCATCTTCAAGAAGTACTTCCTTGATCTGAAGCAGTTCAAGCTTTTCTGTTGCGATAAGGAAGTACAGGTCCTGTGCTGTTTTGAGATTATAGTGTGACAGAAGTTTCTGAATCAGTGTATCACCATATCCAATCTTCCAGTTCTTCAGCCGGCGCATAAGGATTTCTTTTCCTTCGGCTGCTGCCTTGGTCTTCTCCTCATTCAGCACCTGCTTAATCTTTGTCTTTGCTTTATTTGTTATTACAAATGACAGCCAGTCCTGCTTCGGTTTCTGATTCTTCGATCTTAATATGGAAACATGATCACCATTCTGCAATACGTGTCTTATTGTTACATTCTTACCATTAACTTTCCCGCCAACACACGAGGAACCAACAGCGGTGTGGATATCGAATGCAAAATCAAGTACTGTGGCACCGGCAGGCAACTGCCGAAGATCGCCTTTGGGAGTGAATATAAAGACTTCATCGGTATATAACCCGGAGCGCACCTGATCGATAAAGGCATTATCCTCTTTCTCTGATGATTCAAGTATTTCTCTCATCTTGGAAAGCCACGAATCGAGTCCCCCTTCACCCTTTATACCTTTGTATTTAAAATGAGCAGCAAGACCCTTTTCTGCAATCTCATCCATCCTGGAGGATCGGATCTGTACTTCAACCCATTTCCCCCTCGGACCAACTACAGTGGTGTGAAGCGATTCGTAACCATTTGATTTTGGAACGGAGATCCAGTCGCGCAACCTGCTTGGGTTTGGCTGATAAAGGTCAGTCACGACAGAATAGGCCCTCCAGCAATCTGACTTTTCATTTTCACCGTCACTATCTAGTATTATCCTCACCGCGAAAAGATCATATACTTCCTCAAATTCCACCCCCTGCTTTTTCATTTTAAGCATAATTGAGTGTATGGATTTTGTCCTGCTCTTAATTGTGAATTTAAAACCCTGTTTTTCAAGTTTTTCTTTAAGAGGCGCAGAAAAGTCGCGGATAAGCTTATTTCTTGAAGCCGTGGTCTGTTTCACACGGGAGTCAACATAATTATATTGATCGGGCTCAAGATATTTTACAGCCAGGTCTTCCATCTCTGACTTAATGTTGTAGAAGCCCAGCCTGTGGGCTAGCGGAGCATACAAAAAATAGGTCTCCGAGGCAAGAGGAATACGCTCTTTCTCAGGAGCTTTATCAAGGTTCCTCATATATTCAAGCCTCTCTATAAGCTTGATAAGAATCACTCTCACATCATCTGCCAGACTCAGAAGCAGTTTTCGGAAATTTTCAGCCTGGTAAGCTGCCTGCATCGAATCGATACTGGTTATCCGGGCAAAGCCATTTAATATCTCAACCACCTTTGTTCCAAACTCTTTTTCCAGCTCCTTTGGTGTGAGATTAAGTTTATTAAAGCAATCGTGTAACAGAGCAGGAATTATTGAAGTAAGACCGAGTCCCATTTCTCCTGCAATAATCCTTGCAACCGATAATGCATGAAGAATCTCCGGCTCACCGGTAAGAATAATATTATCTCCGCAAGCCTGAACAGCCAGATCCATCGCTCTTCTGATAGCTGCTTTATCTTCAGGAGCAACAGTATTTTTTGCTGCCAGAAGTAATTCTTTATAGCCGTTGCTTATTTTTTGCGCATCAACAATCATTACCAAAAGTGTGTGTGACCTTATCTATAACTACAAAATAAAGCAATTGTTTTTATATCTATAAAAAATCCCCGGAACTTGCTTCGAACCGGGGATTAATTTTTATTCTCAGACTTTTTATCTGAATGAGAATCCTAAACCGGTTGTGAGAACATTATACTGTGCTCTGGTATAGTCGAAATGAATTGTGATGATAGCCAGCTTCAGCCTGAAACCTACATTGGCCCTTAGCCCGGAGAAGTTCTTAATATCAATATTTTGAAAATCCGAACCTTTTCTAACTCCGCTGTCATTGTACTGAACAAAAGGAGAAACCAATATTGGGGTTGGTGTAGGATAGTAACCTGAGAGAATCATTGTTGTCTGTGTTTTGCAATATCCTACGCCGCCATAGAAGGTTATAATCTTCAGGTTAACAGAACCAATTGCGCTGACATTTAAAGATTTAACATTAATATTAAGATTCTGATCATTGAATGATGTGGCTGCATTGTAAGTAACATAAGCCTGTCCGACAGATGGGTCAGGATCAAGACCGAGGGGCACATTTCCCTGTAGCTTTGTATACCCGGCAAAAACTGATACATCAAATGGGGTGATCTCATTTCCTGGAATATATTGCATAATGCTGTGGAGAAGGCCGACACCCCATAATGAAATATCACCATCATTAATTTTTATTTTGGGGATGAATCTGAATTTCAATTCAGTACCCAGTGGTAATCCAACACCTACCTGGGCAGTTGGTACCGGAATGTATTTCCAGTCAGTTCCCTGTGGTGCATTAAATGTAGCCAGAGTAACACCGTTTGCTCTGTAAGTCATAAGCGGACCATCATTTTTCGGACCAGCTATTGTGGGAGCCATTCCGGTTCCTGTAAGCGTGGTCAACCCTATTTTAGAAACATCAAATGATCCTGCAGATGAAGGCACGATACCTACGCTGGTGCTCAAAGTAATGTCAAACCCACCCAGCTTATGAGGCTTTGCAGTATTATACCAGCCACCGCTAAGGCCAGATCCAAAAGCATTAGCATAAGGTGCAATATATGACTGAAGATACTTCGCACCATCAGCAGGTGCACTTCTCAGAAAATCAACGTCGTTAAACTGTGAAAAGGCTCCCGTTGAAAATAAAAACAAACTGATCAACAGTAAATACGTTCTTTTAATAGATTGATTATTCATGGTTTAATAATTGGTTCAAGTTTCGAACTAATACAAATATATAAAAAAACAGATACGAAAATTAAGGCGTATCCAACGATCTGTTATTTGAACGGAATTGAGATGGGAAGGTTACTCTTATTTGCAGAAAAAAAAATAATTTATTCTTCATGAGGTTTCTTTTCAACCTTATCCAATCCTTTAAGTTCCTTTATATCAATGTCTTTTGATAAATCAGAAATATTCTTAAGATTAAGATCCCCTTTTATCGAAATTAACGAATTCCCGGCTGGACCTCCTTTAACTACAAGTAGTTCAGTAATTATTTTCCCAGATTCTTTTATAAGGAATTTAGTGATATCCGGACCAGTTTTTACAACAAGTAGTTCCTCATAGGCTGAGAGGTCAAGCTTTTTTGTTAGCTCGGTATAAAAATTCAGGTTTTTATTGAGAAGTGAATCCTCAACAGAAAGTATTCTGATTGATTTCAGTTTGCTTATAATATCATCTGTATCTTTCTTATTCTGGTCATTTGAAGCAAACATGCTGAACATTCTGCTGGAAATGGAGACAAGAGTAAATCCGGGCTTTTCGGAATATTTATTAAACATTTCTTCTACAGCGTTATTCTGTGCATGGATTAATACGCCAATGCTTAAAAGGGCTATTGAAAGAAAAAGTTTTTTCATGTCGTTGATTATTTGTTGTTAATTACTGTTGGGGTTGAAAATTTTCAACCCTTCCGTTTTCTGAAGAATATGAAGATTTTTTTCAACTATCCTAGTTGATTCATTGATTGGCATAAAGCTTTTTTTCCTAATCTCATTCAGTTTTCCGACCGGCTCCAATGTCATGGCTCCATGGTTAAGCTGTGCTGAAACTTCATGTAGGATCCTTACCGTCTCAAGGTATGCGATATGCGGATCGGTATATGTGTCTTCTGTTCTGGTCTTTCCTGTAAAGAAAAAATATGCACCGAAAAGAATCAGTATTCCTGCTATATTTGTTATATTCTTCCCTGATCATCTTCCTGGCTCTCGACAAAGTTACTCTTAGTGTATTGATATTCTGCCGT
>JBBRSO010000094.1:0-12310 GCA_038245405.1 Bacteroidales bacterium | reverse complement strand
GGCGATCATTCTTATTCCGGTTGCCTGTTCTGTGATAAATTCCATGAAACCGCATGGTTCATTGAGAATGGGCTTTATGGCTTTCAGTGATTGTTTCATGGCTGAGATTATCAGATTGTTTACCCTTTCAGTTTTTATTCCTGTTTTTTCAGTGTTTTTGCAAATTAGCGGAGTAATTTCATCGAGACCTATCTCAACACTCTTTTCAACGAACCATTCAAACCGCTCAGGATTTTTTAATGGAGATATCGCAACATGAAGACTGTAAGTTTTTACCTCATAATTATTTATAATTCTTATAATCCTAATAACACATTTTTTCTGGTCGGGTTCTTTAATAACTCCATAATATAAATTGCCTCTCCCGTCAATTAGCTTTATTTCCTGATCTTTTGCCATTCTCAAAACCCTGATTATGTGTTTTGATTCTTTTTCGTCAAGCGAATAACTATCACCCGAAATATCGGGGGCATAAAATATTTCCATAGAAAAGAGTTTATGCAAAATTAGGGAAAATGAACTTATATTTATGAACTATTATTTAATGTGTTTGGAAGCAAATGTTTAAAAGGCCCTACTATGGGGTAAAGTGTAAAGTGATTTTATGAAAATAGGCCTTCTCTCCGACACACATGGATGGATTCATTCACGGATTTTTGATCATTTTGCCGACTGCGATGAGATATGGCACGCAGGGGATATCGGTAATCTCGAAACAGCTGATAAGTTAGCCTCGTTCAAACCTCTGAAAGCTGTATATGGAAATATTGATAATGCTATAACACGTACCGTCTATTCCGAATACATGATATTCAAGGCTGAGGAACTCGGTGTATGGATTACTCATATAGGGGGGACGCCTGGTCATTATGAAAGAAGATTGTTACCCCGGTTAACTGAAAATGGTCCAGATATCTTCATTTGCGGACATTCGCATATTGCAAAAGTTATGTACGATCACAAGATGGGATTTCTTTATATAAACCCGGGGGCTGCAGGTTACATTGGTTTTCACAGGTACATGACCATCATAAAGTTCAGTATTGACGGGAAAGACATCCACGATATGAATCTTATTGAGTTAGGGGAGCGAGGCAAAGCTATCTTATAATCCCATTAAGATCGCCCTGGCTTTCTTCTGCCGGTCGGATATCCGACATTCTTTGCAGAAATTTGCCTAATCTGTCTTCAACTGATATCATATAAGTATACGGAACCCTTACTGAGGAGCGAGGATCCTTTCTGTCATTCAGCTTTATCTTGCTGATTAATACATTGTACTCGGAATTGCCCGACTGAGTCATCATAACTCCTTTAAAGTATGAGAAGTAATACCATGTTGCAGCATCGCCTTTAAGATAAACATCGAAGACATCTCCTGATCTTCTTCTCTGTATCTCGATGAATCCGTCTACATAAGAGTTTATAGGTTGCGGTCCGATGAATCCTATGCCGATTTTGCCTTTAGATCTGAATGAGGAAGTGGATTCATTCCAATAAAGATTAACATCGTTGAGAAGCAGCTTATATGTATATTCCTTCGGTAGATTTTTTGAGGAACCAAAGTCTGTTCCTTCTTTCAGTTGCGATGCTACATTTTGCCCAAGGAGATCAATCATCCCTTTCTTATTAAGCTCTGAGGCTAAATTGACAGGTTTTAGAGTTGGCATCATTCTGATTTCATCAGACATGAGCTTTAGCGCTTCCGGAGAAAAATAAAAGTCAAGTGCTAGTATTGCTTCAATATTTACCTTTCCTGAATCAAGTGAATGAGAAATTCTTCCTGCGCTTATGAGTTTTACAAGATCAAAATTTGCTCCAAAATCCATTTTACCTTCTGAGGATAGAACACAGAAATTCTTGTCAAATGCCACAAGATTACCGGGAAGTGTAGGATCAGCAATTTTCTCTCTTGAAGTAATCACGTACCTGCTTTTGGATTTATCAAAATAGAGCCAGCCATCGGATTTTATAATCCCTACGTCGGTATAAGATTTTTGTGACGAAAGGAATGCAGGGTAGATGTGAATTGAATCGAGGTTTATGAATGAACCAGAATAAACCAGATTATCATTTATGTCACGTGGCTTTTCTCCCTCAGGTATCATTACATTTTCCGGATTGATAGGGCCTTTAAATTTCAGCGGGTACGAAACGAGCTTAGAACAGTCGTTCAGTATACCAGCAGCGCCGGTGAAAAACAGGTTATCAGCCTTCGCAGAAAGAGCAACATCGCCGTTGAAAGTAAATGCTGGACTGAGCATAAATTTCTGTGAAGGAGGAATGTAACCCCTGGCATTTGTTGTGGCTGTGTCGACCTCAAGCTCAGGGAATTCTATTTGCTGAATATCCTTATTCTCACCGATGTAGTCGTAGACACCACTTCCTGTATATCTTTTTGTTGTTTCAATATCTACTTTTGCCGAATGTAAAACATATTTGTGGTTTATTGCGATTATAGCATTCTCCAAAGGTTGAATTTTTGCACGTCTGTTTATGATAATTTTTCCGTTCTCTGGCTGAATCAGGGCATCGGCTACATGAATGTAGTTAATATTTTCAGCTTCAATATATTCCTGATCGAGATGATAACTTCCTGTCCATGAAGAAAATGCGACTGTATCGGACATATTATTAGTTGCAAGGAAAGTTGGTTTATCGAGATGTGCAAAATCGAGATGCAGGAGATTATCCCTGGTTAATAATGGCGTGTTGGATTTTCCTTTCTGTTCCATACTGAGAATCCTGGTATCCATCTTGTAACTAAAATCAGTCATCCGGCAGATATACTGAATCTCCGGGAATTTTACTGATGAAGAATCGGTATTTAGCCTGAAAAGAGCAGTTTTATTGTCGAAATTGATCTCAGTATTCGCATTATCTGCAATAAACGAATATCCGCTTGTAGAAAGTGATTTCAGATTGTAATCTGCTGTATCAGCTTTTATTGTATTTGAAGTGAAACTGAAAAGATTTGAAGTAACTCTAGAATCTGTGAGGTTGATAATTCCTGATCCGTTAAGTTTTGACGGAAGGAGTGAGATTTTACCATCAAGTAATGTCCCGTTTCCAAACATATCAAATGTTTTTCCGGACCCAAGGGTTGCGTTCCATTCATCGGTTACAGTCAGCCACTTAATTGAGGCATCCTTGCTGGTTAATACAGGAAATGTGCCTGAAGAATCCCTTTCAATATTAAATGTTGATGCCTTTGTTAACATTGAATCGGGAAAGAATTTAAACTCATCTGAAACAGTTGTGGAAGTAAGATGCTTCAGAGAACCGCTTCCAATGAGGCCTTTATTACTCATACTCAGGAACTTAAATAGCCTTGCCCTGCCTTTGTATACGCTAATCCCTTCAGGGGGGATGTTCATATTAAAACCCAATGAGTTATTTTCCTGGATCACAAGGAACTGATGCATCGGTTCAAGAATATTTCCGCCGACAAACTCACCGGAAACCTTGATATCCTGATTGGTATAGTGATCTATATTCTTATAAATGAATGGATCGACTTTGAAATAAAAGGTTTTCTCTTTATAGACATCTTCCATCCCGGGAATCTTATCATAATAAATATATGAATATGATTTTGCATCAATGATGGGGTATTCTTTCAGACTTTTTAATCCCGACTTGCCATTAGGATCATCAATATACAGTTCTCCTGTTCCAAGCTGTATCAGGTTATCTACATCTACAATTATTGGCCTGCCTAATTGATCCTTCTTATCTGTTTCAACGGCTATCTTAATCGAATCGATTCTCTGAAGCCTTATTTTGAAAGTATCATAGCTGAAGGCGAACTTATGGCCAAATACTGTGAACAAACCGGCTTGAACAACACCATCAAAAGAAATATCTCTGTTCCGCCCGAGTATCAGCTGTCGGTTATATGGATAAATGGCCACTTTCTGGGAATCGCTCAGGACAATGCCTCTTACTCCATTAATTGTCATCCCATATTTCTTCAGGTCGAGGATGGCATTATCTGTAGGAGCTTTTGTTTCACTAACGATATTAATCATATCATAATCCTTCTTTTTTGAGTAAGAAGCAAGAAAGTCCTTAGTCTTTTGTTTTATGGTTATTTCGTTTCTAATGGGATCATAATAAACAAACCCTTTATTAGCCAGATCGATGCACAATCCGGTTACTGATTCAAGAGGCTTATTCAGCCATTTTGCGAAGTCTTCAACAGGGAATGTCTCTGAATAGAACCATTCGGCAAATTTCATGAGACGATTGAGAGGATGGTAATTATCGAGACCCATTAATTTTAGAAAATAATCAGAATTGAAGAATGAGGCTGATTCGAACTGGGCCAATCCTATGGAAGCTCCCCTGGCACGTGAAAGAAAGATCTTTGATTCATTCATGTTCCACGACAAATATTCAAAATACATATCCATGTTATGGTATGAATCGAAATAAGGACTCTTCGATACAGGATTATTTGTTCTGAACAGGTTTACCTGACGTGTTGCAGAAAGATATGAGAATCCAAGTGTTGAATGATAAATTGAATCCTTGCCCAGATAAAGTGACATTGATGATTCCTGACTGCTCAATCCGGTTTTTGAAAAGAGGAATTCCTTTGATTTTATCCTGAGATATAGCGTGTCATTTCTTAAGAGGGTAATTTTTGCAGGCAGGGTATTTTTACCGCTGCCTTTAATTGTTGCACCTTCAAATTTTAAACCTCCTTCATAATTTACTCCCTTGAAAATGTCCTTGATTTTGAATTCAGAGTCGTAAGTTTCAAAACGGGGAAAAGTGGCTTTTTCCTTGTTCGTAATACTTACGACCTGGTCGGCCAGTAATCCCAGAACCGGTTGTTTAAAGTAAGTAGAGTATGTAAGTTTTGCTGAATCTACTGAAAAGTTGCTTTTTTTCAGGTTTATTGTATACTTTGAAAGGTCGGCGAACACATCTTTCCCTGGATAACCTGCCTTTTCCCAAGTAACGACACCTTTTGTTCCAATGAACTGTTGATATTCAGGATAGTATGTCCCGGTAACATTATAGATTTCAGTACTGTCCTTTTGTACATAACACGTGAGGGTGGCATTTTTTACCAAAATATAAACTGTTGTATCGTGCGAAAAGCTGAGCTTATAATTTTTTATTTTCCATTTAACGCTGGCTGATTCAAAAAGCACATTTTCTTTGATGGTAGAGACACTATTTCGGAAATAAGTGTCAATATTATCGTTGGAAAGTTTTTTGTTAAAAGCTATTACGCTTAAACCCAGAAGCCAGTTGTCGAGAACGGATCTTTGGCTTTTGTTTTCAATAAAATAGTTCAGTGTGACGATAAAATCATAAAAGTGCGGAACAGGCCTCATTTGCCTTGCAGCAAGCATGCCCGACACATTTATGATTCGTTCCTTTTCAGTATTGGTTATGGCAGTACTATCCAATTGTACAAGAAATTTATTGAGCGTAGATGTCTGCACGGCATTTAGGTTTGGACCCATATATGATGTGAGCTCAGTTCTATATTTCTCAGGATCACCTGAGAAAGCCGGTTTAACCTGGGTATATACTACTCCGGTTGCCAGTAGGATAAACTGAAACAGAAATGCCAGTCTTTTCAACATTTATTTTAAAAATAAAATTTCAGATTGCGGGTTTTTGATTTCGGAATTCTTAAAAATCCGCAATCTCCAATCCGCTCCCGATAGCTATCGGGACCGCAATCACCTTAAAACGCTTCTACTATTGCTGTAAAATCTTCTTTTTTAAGAGCGGCACCGCCAATTAATCCACCGTCAACATCTGGTTTTGAAAAGATCTCTGCAGCATTTGAAGGCTTACAACTTCCTCCATACAGAATAGGAAGTTTTTTAGCACAATCATTTCCAAATTTTTCCTTTATCTGCTCACGGATAAATTTATGCATTTCCTGAGCCTGGTCGGGAGATGCTGTCAGCCCCGTGCCAATTGCCCAAACAGGTTCGTATGCCAGAACTATCGAATCAAGCTGTTCAGGAGTGAGGTTGAACAGACCTTCTTCAAGTTGTCTTCTTACAATCAGGAAATGTTGTCCTTCTTCCCTCTCACTCTTTACCTCTCCGACGCAGTATATTACTTTTAACCCGCTGTTAATTGCAAGCAATGCTTTTTTATTAAGTAACTTATCATCTTCATGATAATAGGTTCTTCTCTCTGAATGTCCGACAATAACATACTGAGCACCAGTGCTTTTAACCATCCATGCAGATATTTCACCGGTATATGCACCCGAAGCTTCTGAAGCACAGTTCTGGGCACCGAGAGCCACCTTGCCATGCTTAAGGATTTCATTCATACCGGCCAGATGAATAAATGGCGGGCAAAGGATCACTGTAGCTTTATCAGAAGGCTTATCCTTAAAATATTTGTCAATCGTTCCTGCGAACTTCAGTCCTTCTGCAAGATCCATATTCATTTTCCAGTTACCGGCAACAATCTTCTTTCTCATATAAGTCAAGTTTAATTTGTTAGAATATTTAAATGTACAATCAATTTTTTAGTCAGTATTATTTGTTCGCATAATTCATTTACCTGCTTGGTTCAGAAATAATCTTCGATCATTTAAGTTTTCCAAACCATTCAGTTTTTGGCACAGTTGCCCATGACCATTTTTCAATTATAATGCCATCCTTTATAAGTATATAACCAGGATTTGCTCTCACCATCGTTTTTAACGTAGTCTCATCAGCCGAACAAAAAGTCAGACCATTCTCATATCCGCTTACTTCATCTTTTCCTGAAGCAGTGAGTATATAAAAATTCAGATTGTTAGCCATACAGAAATTTCCAAGCTTAAATCCTTCTGAGAGAGCTTTGTGCCTGGCTTCAGAAAGCTTTTTGGTTATCATCAGCAGCGAGTATCCCTTCTCATTTAATATCTTTTGAGTCAGATCTTCACCCCTTAGGGAAGTAACCAGGAAATCGTGAATTGGGGGGCTATATCCTTTTTTGATCATCACCGATTTTTGTTCTACGAATTTCCATGTGGAATCTTCTGCCGGATAGTTACTAAGATTAAATTCCTTCCTTATCCCATCCCTTTCGTAAATAAAGGTAGTTTCGTATTTATCAACTGCAGCTCCTTCTGGAATAACCATCTTATCTGCAATTTTTATGCCTTTTTTATATGGCAAAAAATCTATTACAGGAAGATACCTGAGGTTGGCAAGTGCAAACAAGATAAAAGCCACAGAAATTATTGCCAGTATAATCCATTCTGATTTTTTACCAGTTGTTGCAGCTTTTTTGTTCCTTCCTGAGAAGGCAACCAAAAGCAAAACAAATAATATTACATTTTTTCCGAAGGTCTGCCAGTTGGTAAGATGTATCGCATCGCCAAAACAGCCGCAGTCGGAGACTGGATTAGTAAGTGCTAACACGAGGGTTAAGGGAGTAAAGATACACAGGAGAAGCAGAACACCCCAAAGACCTGTTTTGTATTTTAAACCAGTTATTAAACTGAATCCCGAAATGAATTCGGCAAGACACAAAAGGATTGCCAGAGGCAGACTAAAGCTATACAGAAAACCAAGATTAAATGCCTGAAAATAGTCGTGGAACTTGTATGCGGATCCCAGTGGATCGATAGCCTTTACAACTCCGGAGAAAATGAAAACCAGACCAACAATAATTTTCGATATAATTCTTAAAATCTTCATTTCAGATCAGCTTCCTTTCATTTAAGACATTGATAATGAGATTAAATATCTGTTGTGGGTTAAGTATCTCCCCATTCTTGTTACTACAATCAATAACAGCCAGCAGGTCGTCTGTTTCTGCAACCTTATGGTATATCATGCGGACATTCTTTTGAAATGTAATGCTTTCTTCATGTATGTCCCTGCTGCCATTTAAGTAGTGACGATCGTTTCCTGTTCTTGCTACAGAGAGATTATTTTCCGCGAAAGCAGATGGTACATCAAGGAAAATATTCAACCCTGGTTTTGGAATCGCAAAATGTTCAAACTCAAGACTTAATATCCATTTCATTAACTTAATCTGACCCTTAATATCACCTATCTTGGCGCACTGGTATGCGATATTCGAATAAGTATATCTGTCGAGGAGTACTATCTTCCCGTCTGATAACCAAGAGGATATTGTAGCTGCAGCATCCTTTCTGTCGCCTGCATAAAGCATTGCTACAAGATATGGATCCACATGATCAAGAGAACCAAATTCACCTCTTAAAAATCTGGCTATAAGCTCGCCAAAGTATGGCGATTCGGTCCTTGGAAAATGCATATACTCACAGTTATAACCTTTTCCTGAAAAAAAATCACGCAATAGTTTTATCTGTGTTGATTTGCCTGCGCCATCAACTCCTTCAATTACAAAAAGCCTGTTCATCTCATAGATTTCAATCAGTACAAATGTAACAACCATAGCCGAAAGATGAAAATGTGTTGGAGTTTTATTATTTTATTCGCTATTTTCGTCTATTCTAATTAGTATGTTCCCAGAAAAACCACGATATATAAACACGGGAGGCACTTTGCTTGACCTGAGTATCCCCAGAGTAATGGGCATCCTCAATATTACTCCTGACTCTTTTTATCCGGGTAGCCGTTTTAATACTGGCTCTGAGATTCTCAAAGCAGCGACAATAATGGCAGAAGATGGGGCGGACATTCTCGATATAGGCGGATATTCATCTCGGCCGTATGCAAAAGATGTATCTGCAAAAGAAGAAGGCGATCGTGTCTTCAGAGCCATTCAACTGGTAAGAAGGGAATTGCCGGGAATAATAATCTCAATAGATACATTCAGATCGGAGATTGCCAGGGAAGCTGTTGCAGGATGTGGCGCCAATATGATAAACGATATCTCGGGAGGAGAAGCCGATGTACATATGTTCGATATTGCAGCTCAGCTTAATGTGCCATATATTTTAATGCATATGAAGGGAGAACCTCAGACTATGCAGTACAATCCTGTCTATGACGATGTTGTTGCTGAAATACTGAAATGGTTTGCTGAGAGAATTTTCAGATTGAGATCCTGCGGTTTGAAGGACATAATAATTGATCCCGGCTTCGGCTTTGGCAAGACAACTGAACATAACTTTGAAATGCTGAAGAGATTGGGCGATTTTTCAGTGACAGGTTTACCTCTTTTAGCGGGCATATCGCGTAAAGGAATGATATGGAAGACACTTGGGATCTCAGTGTCAGAAGCACTCAACGGCACTACGGTACTTAACACTATTGCGCTTCAGAATGGAGCAGATATCCTCCGTGTACATGATGTAAAAGAGGCAGTTGAAACAATAAAGCTGATGGGGAAGATGAGGAGTGAGGGGTGAGGTCTATTCCCCTATCGCAAATCCCAAATAACGAGGAGCGAGACAGTCGAAATGGATAAATAAAAACAACTATCTTTATCCCGGCAGCCAGCAGCCAGAACCCATAAACCTTTAATATCCTATGCCTTTTCATATAACTATTCTTGATATAATTGATATTTTTCTTGTAGCAACTGTGCTCTTTCAGTTGTACAGACTTATACGGGGTACCGCAGCGCTGAGCATTTTCCTTGGTATTTTTTTTATTTACCTCTTCTGGTTAATTGTGAGAGCATTAAATATGGAAATGATAAGTGCTTTGCTCGGCCAGGTTATAGGCGTTGGGGTTATTGCACTGATTATTGTTTTTCAACAGGAAGTAAGAAGATTCCTTCTTGTTATTGGCAACAGGTATATATCAAAATCCCGGTTTTCTTTTTCAAGGTTATTCTCAATGGTTACAAATGAACCTTCCAGTCCAAAGGAAGTAGAAGAAATTGTTAAAGCATGTGAACGACTGGCGGCAAGTAAAACAGGTGCACTGATTGTTGTAGGAAGAAAAAGCAGTCTTACCATTTTCTCCGAGGGAGGTGAAATTTTAAAAGCATTGATCAGTGCAGAACTGCTCGAGACAATTTTTTTCAAAAATACACCGTTACACGATGGAGCAGTTCTTATAGAGGGTGGTCTGATATTCGCCGCAAGATGCTCATTACCAACTACAGAACAAATAACATTTTCACCCAGATATGGCATGCGACATCGGGCAGCTATCGGAATGTCGGAACATTCAGATGCCATTATAGTAGTGCTATCTGAAGAAACAGGTTATATTTCAGTTGCAGATACAGGGGAGATGAGGGAAAACATAACCCCGAATGAGCTGAGGAATATTCTGTTGATGGAAAAAGTGTGGTAATTTTAAATCTGTTTTTCTTTGATCCTGATCTTTTTATGATGTAAATTTGGTTAGTTATCGGATATGCCGCTAAATAGTTAAGAGATGAAATCAAAATTCCTGACACTTGATAAACACGATTTTATTGAGGGATTACTGATAGTTATTTTGTGTACTTTCATTACCGGATTTTACCAGCTTATAGCTAATGATGGTGTAATCAATTGGGAAACAGTAAAACCTGTTGTAATTGCCGCAATTGGCGCAGGCGTTTCATACCTCACGAAAAGCCTTTTGTCAAATTCTAAAGGCCGGTTCATGAGAAGTGAAAGGTGACCGGCGAGGGATCACGGTTTGTTATTTTTGAAATGAAGAAATTATTTGGAAATGAAAAATTTAATTGCAAGTCTGATGATATTGATCAGTTTATTCGGTTTACTGGGGATGAAAAGTTCTTCAGATCCTTCTACATGGAGTAATAAAAAAGTTGAAAAGTGGTATGCCAAAGGAGAATGGCTGGCAGGTTGGAAAGTGAGTCCCGATCCTTCCATCAATAAAAGAGAACTGGCGGTATCATGGTTCAGAAACAAAGAAAGATGGGAAAAGGCATTCACATTTTTAAGAAACAACAATTTATCGAAACTTGAAGCAAAACGTTTTGATATTGATGGTGACAATCTTTTTGCGACTATCAGCGACTATAATACAAAAGATGCTGCGACTGCTAATTTTGAAGCTCACAGGAAATACATTGATATTCAATATGTAATAAGTGGCAGGGAGATCATTAATGTAGCTCCTATGGCTGACCGCAAGGACGAGATTACAGCTTATGATGCCTTAAAGGATATTGAATTCTTTACAGTGAATAAAATTATTAATCACGTGGCTTCCCCTTCAAATTTCTTTATCTTCTTCCCAACTGATGCTCATCGTCCGCAAATACTGATTGATGGAGTTGAAGCACTTGTACGGAAAGTGGTTATTAAGGTTAGAATAGATTAGAGTGGAGTAGTGAAGCGGGAATTCTTTCTTATATTTTGACATAACTCAATATTTAATGAAGGAAAGTAACGTCACCTACCTTATTGAAATAGGTTCCATCGGCATATCTGCCAACGACTTTCCAGACATAGACCCCCTGAAGCGCCAGATTTGAATTGGAAAAATATCCGTCCCAGCCTTTCAGCAAATCTGTACTCTCATAAATCAATACGCCCCATCGGTTGAAAATCTGTAAATTGTATTCAATTACATTTATAAAGAAAGGATGAAATGTGTTGTCATTTATTGTATTCTGAGCCCAGTAACCTCCTGTGGGACCCGATTCATTCCATTTAAACACATTTGGGAATTTTATTTCACCATTTCTATACTCAACCAACACTTTAGTCTTGTACATTATGGAATCCGTACAACCATTTGCTGAGGATACTTTTAGTGTAATACTATATTTTCCTTCTTTACTGTATTTATGCCATGGGCTTTCTTCAGATGAAGTTTCACCATCACCGAAGGTCCAAAGCCACGACTGGGCGTAATCAGAATAGTTTGTAAATACAACAACCTGTGAATTGTTTATTATTTCGTCAGGAAATAGAGTAAATACAGCTATAGGATTCTGGAAAACAGTAATCAGTCCGTTATAAGAAGATTGTCCTGCAATATTTTTTACAGTAAGTCTGACCAGATAAGATCCCGGAAGGGTGTAAGTGTGAGATGGGTTTAGTTCCGTCGAAAAAGTCTGATCACCAAAATCCCACTTAAAGGATACTCCGTTTACACTCAGGTTTTTAAAATGCACGATGAGAGGTGTACAACCAGCTGTATCGGGTTTAAACATAGCAATAGGCATTGGAGGCATTATAACCTTAATTTGAATTGTGTCTTTGCCCCGGCATCCAAATCTGTCTGACAAGCTATTGTAGTTTATTATATGTATTCCCACTCCCGCTGAGTCGGGAAAGAATTTACCGTTATAAACACCATCGCCCGACCATGTTCCTCCTGGCGGTGTTGCGTTCAGTTCTGCGGGAATATCATTAATAAAAAACGGCCCAACAGGAGTTATATCTACAACAGGCGAAGGCATAACTGTGATAGTGATC
>JBBRSO010000093.1:0-12357 GCA_038245405.1 Bacteroidales bacterium | reverse complement strand
CTTTTTTAATTTTTTTATAAATGGATTAATATGGATAACAGATTCACTCGGTTTGTTGTTCATCTGAACCGGATATCCAATAACAAAAGCATCCACTTCATTATTCCTGAGATATTCAATAATAAAATTGTCGAATTCAGCAGGACTGACTGTTGTTAGTGGTGATGCAAAAATCTGGAGCGGGTCAGTAACAGCCAACCCGATCCTTTTTTGTCCGTAATCCACACCTATAATTCTCCCCATAATTTTAAACAAGCTACAAAAGTACAAAAAAGTCTTAAAATAAAGCCCTTAACCACAAAGAACACAAAGGTTAAGATTTCGTTTTGGCCACGCCATGGCGTGGCCCTACAGATTGTATACGATATAATGTAGGGACATGCCATGGCATGTCCCTTAATGAAAAAGCCACCCCGCAGGATGGCTTTTTAGCTATTGTAAAATAATCATTATTCTTTAATTTCCGCCGGGGCGGGAGCAAAATCCATTGCAGCCATTCTCTGGTATGATTTGTATCTCCATTTAGCATTTTCTTCAGCAGCTTTGAAGAGTACTTCAGCCTCGCTTGGGAATGCTTTGATAAGTGATGTATATCTTACTTCTGACTTCAGGAATTCCTGGAATTTTGACCAATCGGGTTCTTTTGAATCTAATATGAACGGATTCTTTCCTTCTTCTTCAAGAAGTGGATTGAACCTGTAAAGATGCCAGTAACCTGACTCAACTGCACGTTTGGTTTCATTCTGTGTTTTGCCCATTCCATCGCGTAAACCATGGTTTATACAAGGTGAGTAGGCGATGATGAGTGATGGACCCGGAAATGCTTCAGCTTCTTTTATAGCTTTGAAATACTGGGCATTACTTGCACCCATAGCTACCTGAGCAACGTAAACATATCCATAGCTCATCGCCATCATGCCAAGGTCTTTCTTACGGATTTTTTTACCTGATGCTGCAAATTTTGCTACGGCTCCGGCAGGTGTTGATTTTGATGCCTGACCACCGGTATTGGAATAAACCTCTGTGTCGAGAACAAGAATATTTACATCTTCGCCTGAAGCTATAACATGATCAAGACCACCGTACCCAATATCATAAGCCCAACCGTCGCCGCCGAATATCCACTGTGATTTCTTCACCAGATATTGCTTAAGGCTCAGGATCTCTTTTGCTACTTCAGATTTATCTTTTGTGCAGGCTTCAATAACCAATTCTGATGCGATTCTGGAAGCTTCTGCATTATCTTTATCCTTCAGCCACTGTTCGAAAACGACCTTTGTTGAGTCTCCTAATGAACCTTTATCAAGGGCAGTCTTCATAAGTAATGCAATACGATCTCTCAACTTGCCTGCGCCTATTGATAAACCCAGTCCGTATTCAGCGTTATCTTCAAAGAGTGAATTTGCCCATGCTGGTCCCTGACCTTTATTATTATGTGTATAAGGAGTAGAAGGAGCGGAGCCACCATAAATTGAAGAACAACCTGTTGCGTTTGAAACAATCATTCTGTCGCCAAAGAGCTGAGTTATTGATTTGATATATGGAGTTTCACCGCAACCGGCACAAGCGCCTGAGAATTCAAATAATGGTTGTGCAAACTGGCTATTTTTGACGTTCACAAACTTGTCAACAACTTTATCCTTATAACCGACTTTTTCATGCATGTAAGTCCAGCGTGGAATTTCTTCTACCTGTGTCTCAAGAGGCTTCATAATAAGTGCTTTTTTCTTGGAAGGACAAACATCGGCGCAGTTGCCGCAGCCTGTACAATCGAGAACACTTACCTGAATTTTGAATTTATATGCTTTAAGAGCGCCAGGGATACCCTGGATGAAATGACTGTCTTTAGGAGCATTTGCAGCTTCTTCGTCAGTAAGAAGGAATGGACGTATAGCTGCATGAGGACATACATATGAGCACTGGTTACACTGGATACACTCATTTGGCTGCCACTCAGGTACGTTTACAGCTATACCGCGTTTTTCATATGCTGAAGTTCCTGAGGGGAATGTACCGTCTTCTCTGCCTGAAAATGTGCTGACAGGAAGATCGTCACCCTTCATAAAATTAATGGGTTCCATAACCTCGCGTATGAATGCAGGGATGGCACGTGCGTCAACTGCTTTCTTAACATCGATTTTCGCCCATTCCGCAGGGATCTCAATCTTCTCAACTGCACCACCTCTGTCAATAGCAGCGTAGTTCATATTAACAACGTCTTCACCTTTTTTACCGTAACTCTTATAAATAGCCTTTTTCATTTCAGATTCGGCTTTTTCATAAGGAATAACATTGGCAACTTTAAAGAAGGCTGCCTGCATTATTGTGTTTGTACGGGAACCCAGACCGAGTTCTTCAGCTATAAGTGTAGCATTAATAGTATAGAAATTAATATGGTTATCAGCCATATATTTTTTCATATGATCGGGCAGATGATTTTTTGTTCCTTCTGCATCCCAGATTGAGTTCAGTAGAAATGTTCCGCCTTTTTTCAGACCCTTCAGCATGTCGTACCTGTCGAGATATGAAGGAACATGGCATGCAACAAAATCAGGTGTATTAACCAGATAGGGTGAACGGATAGGTTTGTCACCGAAACGGAGATGTGATGTTGTAATACCTCCTGATTTTTTCGAATCATAAGCAAAATATGCCTGGCAATATTTATCTGTAGTATCACCAATTATCTTGATGGAGTTTTTATTTGCGCCAACTGTTCCGTCTGATCCGAGACCATAGAATTTTGCAGAATAAGTTCCGGCTAATGCTACATTGATTTCAGGAAGAATAGGAAGTGATTTGAATGTTACATCGTCAACGATACCTACTGTAAACTGATTCTTTGGTTCTTTGAGCTTCATGTTCTCAAATACTGACAGGATCATGCCTGGTGTAGTATCTTTTGAGCTAAGCCCGTAACGACCGCCAACTATTGAGGGTCTTTCCTTTTTGTTGTAGAACATCTCTATAACATCAAGATAAAGAGGTTCGCCGTTTGCACCAATTTCCTTGGTTCTGTCGAGAACGGATATTCTCTTTACAGATTTCGGGTACACATTAAAGAAGTATTTTGATGAGAACGGACGATACAGATGTACGGTTATTAAACCGACTTTTTCACCCTTAGCGGTAAGATAATCGATAACCTCTTTTGTTGTTTCTGAAATTGAACCCATTGCTACGATGATATTCTCAGCATCGGGTGCGCCATAGTACAGGAATGGTTTGTAATCCCTGCCTGTAAGTTTTGTAATGTCACCCATGTATGAGTTGACAATATCAGGAATAGGTTCGTAAAATTTATTTACTGCTTCTTTAGCCTGGAAGAAAATATCAGGATTCTGAGCTGTTCCTCTTGTCACAGGATGTTCCGGATTCAGAGCGTTCTGACGGAATTTTGTCAGTGCATCAAGATCAACAAGTTTCTTCAGGTCCTCCATATCGAGGTATTCTATTTTCTGAACTTCATGTGATGACCTGAAGCCATCAAAGAAATGCATGAAAGGAACCCTTGATTTTATAGCTGAAAGGTGAGCAACACCTGCGAGATCCATGATTTCCTGAACGCTGCTGCTGGCCAGCATTGCGAAACCAGTCTGGCGTGTTGAATAAATATCGCTGTGGTCACCGAAAATTGAAAGAGCATGAGACGCAATGGCGCGTGCACTTACATGAAATACAGCCGGAAGAAGTTCACCGGCAATCTTATACATATTAGGTATCATAAGGAGCAATCCCTGTGAACAAGTGAATGTTGAACAGAGAGCTCCGGTCTGTAAGGCACCATGCAATGCACCCGCAGCACCCGCTTCAGATTGCATCTCAACTACCTTTACCTGATCGCCGAATATATTTTTCAAACCATTGGCAGCCCATTCGTCAATGAATTCTGCCATAGTGGAAGATGGTGTAATAGGATATATGCAAGCTACTTCGCTAAACATATATGCAACATGCGCTGCGGCCTGATTGCCGTCGCACGTTATAAATTTTTTTGTTCTCATGGATATATATGATTTAAAAGTATATTATTAGAAAGAAAGTGCAAAACTATAAAAAATTTGGACTTCTTATCCCCCATTCATTGAAATCAGAAATTCTTCATTCGATTTTGCCTGTAACAACCTGTCACGCAGGAACTCCATTGCTTCAACTGAATTCATGTCGGTGAGGAAGTTACGTAATACCCAGATTTTCTGAAGAATGCTTTTATTGAGGAGAAGATCTTCTCTTCGTGTACTTGAAGCCGGTATATCAATTGACGGGAATATTCTCCTGTTCGAGAGTTTTCGATCGAGCTGTAATTCCATATTACCTGTACCCTTGAATTCTTCAAAGATAACATCATCCATTTTTGAACCGGTTTCAGTAAGAGCAGTAGCCAGAATAGTGAGTGAACCACCATTCTCAATATTACGTGCAGCACCAAAAAATCTTTTTGGTTTGTGAAGTGCATTTGAATCAACACCACCCGACAATACTTTTCCTGAGGCAGGAGCAGTAGTATTGAAAGCTCTTGCCAGACGTGTGATTGAGTCAAGAAGGATTACAACGTCATGACCACACTCCACGAGTCTCTTTGCCTTCTCAAGAACTATGTTGGCTACACGGCAATGACGTTCTGCAGGTTCATCAAATGTGGATGCTATAACCTCAGCCTTTACATTCCTGGCCATATCTGTTACTTCCTCTGGTCTCTCATCGATAAGTAAGATCATAAGGTATACTTCAGGGTGATATTTAGCAATCGCGTTTGCAATTTCCTGCAGTAAAATTGTTTTTCCTGTTTTTGGCTGGGCAACGATCAGACCACGCTGTCCTTTTCCAATAGGTGTAAACATGTCGATAACCCTTACCGAAAGTGAGCCTTCTCCTGGTTGGCAAAGAGTGAATTTCTCGTCGGGGAAAAGAGGAGTAAGAAAATCAAATGGTACCCGGTCTCTTATAAAATCGGGACTTCTTCCATTGATCTCATCTACCTTTATCAGAGGGAAGTATTTTTCACCTTCTTTTGGCGGCCGTATCGATCCACGGATTGTATCACCTGTTTTAAGACCGAAAAGTTTAATCTGCGACTGGGATACATATATGTCATCAGGTGAGTTCAGATAGTTATAATCGGGAGATCTCAGGAATCCATAACCATCAGGCATTATTTCGAGAACGCCTGTATTATAGATGATACCTTCAAAATCGTACGGCTTTTCTTTTTTTTCTTCCCTTATGACAGGCATTTCATGAACTGACTCTTTAACCGGGGCATCAATGATATCTCCGAAATAAACATCGGGTGTCAGTTTAGTTTCTTCAACAGAAGTATCATTATTCAGTGCAGGGATTGCATTGTCTATTTCTGGTTCTGTCCTTCGCTCAGATCTTTGTGAAGGGATTGCATTAAACCTGTCTCTTCTTTCATTTTTTTCTTCAAACTTCTGATCGGTTCTCCATTTCGGACCTTTCCTGTTATCGTAGGGCGGATCGTTTTTCTTGAACATATCTGGTTTGTCTTCTGGTTTCTTATTCTGATCCTGCCAGTCGCCTGGTCGTGTTTCAGGTCTCTTAACTCCATCAGGCGATACCGACATCACAGATTCTATTGACTTTTTTACAACTGTTTTTAATGTTCTTGGACGTTTTCCGCGTCTTAAAGCAGCATCAGCGGCTGATTCATTAAAACCTGAATCAGCATTATGATCGTTTGCAGATTCAGAGCCACTAAAATCAGATGATGGTTCCGTGTAACTTACTTCAGCCGGAGATTGGGTTTCTTCAGGTTTTGTTTTCACAGGGCCCTTATTATCAGATGGTTCCAGTGCCTGCTGGTCGAGGATCTTATATATCAAATCCTGTTTTTTTAATGATTCTGGTTTTTTGATTTTTAATTCCTTTGCTATATCCTTTAACTCAGGAAGTAGTTTCTTACTTAACTCAAGAATGTCGTACATATTGTAATGATAAATGGAATATAAGAGATTTAAATGATTATGCTGGAACCCGGGTCAAGGTATGAAATGAACCCGATGGACTTTTGCTATATTACTTCACATAGCTTGAAAACTGCTGCAATATTAAAAAAAATTGCTAATATATTTCCTAATAATTGTTCTTTAAAATGCAACGGACTTATCAAATCGAATAATAATTTGATATTCAATGTGAAAAATAACTGTGCAATTTACTAAAAAACTATTAGGTACCAAAAAAATATTTCGTAAAATGCATTGTTTAATAGCTTTTATTTGTTAAAATTGTACCTATAGCCTGAGATTTCTCCGTAAAACTAAATACTGGCCTGTAAAATGCGTCAGCTAAAGATAACAAAACAAGTTACTAACCGTGACACCCCATCTCTGGATAAATATCTACAGGAGATTGGGAAGGTTGACCTTATTTCTCCTGAAGAGGAGGTAGTTCTGGCCAGGAGAATCAGATCAGGAGATACCGAAGCTCTCAGAAAACTTGTAAGGGCAAATCTTCGTTTCGTAGTTTCAGTAGCAAAACAATATCAAAACCAGGGAATGAGTTTACCTGATCTTATAAATGAGGGTAATCTGGGATTAATGAAAGGTGCACAGCGTTTTGATGAGACCCGTGGTTTTAAATTTATTTCTTATGCTGTTTGGTGGATCCGTCAGTCTATTCTTCAGGCTCTGGCAGAACAAGCACGTATAGTACGTCTGCCGGTAAATAAGATCGGCTCAATAAACCGTATTAACAGGGCATTTGCGCGACTTGAGCAGGAATACGAGAGGGAACCGTCATCACAGGAGATTGCTGAAATACTTGAGATGGTGCCCGAAGAGGTGAAGGAAGCATTAAAAACAAATGGCCGTACAGTGAGCATGGATGCACCTATCAGTGCAGAGGAAGACAATAATATGTATGATGTCCTCCAAAGCGGTGATACACCAAGCCCCGACAGAGATCTGATTAGTGAATCGCTGGCTTATGAAATAGAAAGAGCACTCAGTACCCTTTCACCCCGTGAATCGAAAGTCCTGAAATTATATTTTGGCCTGGGAATGAAACATCCTTATACACTTGAGGAAATAGGAGAGGAGCTAAATCTTACACGCGAAAGGGTAAGACAAATAAAAGAAAAAGCCATAAAGAGAATCCAGTTTACTACACGCTGCAGGATACTGAAAACCTATCTCGGATAACCGTATCTTTTTTGTACCTTTGTGCAAAATTGACTAAAATGAATCATTTAGTTGCACCCTCATTACTCGCAGCCAATTTTGGGAATCTCGACAGTGAGGTGATGATGATAAACAGCAGTAATGCAGACTGGCTTCATCTCGACATAATGGATGGCGTTTTTGTGCCAAATCTTTCATTTGGTTTTCCGGTTCTCAAAGCCGTAAGAAAAGTAGCCGCCAAACCGCTTGACGTTCACCTGATGATTGTTGATCCCGACAGATATCTTCACAGATTCTGTGAAGTAGGAGCAAATAATCTCACCGTTCAGTACGAGGCCTGTGTGCACCTCAACAGAACTGTGACTGAAATCAGAAACCTTGGTATGAAAGCCGGTGTTGCAATTAATCCGCATACTCCCGTAATGCTGCTTAAAAACATCCTTCCTTATATCGATATGGTTCTTATTATGACAGTCCACCCGGGTTTCGGCGGACAAATCTTTATTAAAGAGAGTTATAACAAGATAAAGGAGCTCCGTATGATGATAGATGCCGGCCATTATGAAGTTTTAATCGAAGTTGATGGAGGCGTAGATACTTCAAATGCCGATAAACTTGTTGAAGCAGGTGCTAATGTTCTGGTTGCGGGAAGTTCTGTTTTTGGTTCAAAAGATCCGGTGAAAACCATTTCAAGGTTGAAGAATCTAATCAGGGATTAAAAAGGTTGAGGTTAAGATTGAGATTAAGATAATTCAACCTCAACCTCAACCTCAACCTCAGGTAGTTCTGGTGTTTATGTAGCTGATAATTTCAGGAACATTATCGGGATGAAACCATCTGATATCACTGTCTTTAGCCCACCATGTGATCTGCCGTTTTGCATATCGCCGGCTGTTCCTTTTTATAAGTTCTATTGCTTTTTCTCTTGAGGTTTTTCCATCGACGACATCGAAAAACTCCCTGTAACCTACACTCTTTAATGCATTCAGGCCACGGTAATTATAAAGATTATTTGCCTCCTCCTGAAGACCCGCTTCAATCATCCCGTCTACTCTGTCGTTAATTCTTTTATATAATTCGCTTCTTGACCTTTCGAGTCCAATTTTTATAATTTCGAAATCTCTTATTCTTTTTTCTTTTTTCAGGAATGAAGAATAGGGTCTGCCTGCTGATTCACATACCTCCAGGGCTCTTATAATTCTTTTATAATTTTTCAGATCAACTTTAACATAATATTCAGGATCCTGAAGCTTGAGCGATATTCTCAATGCTTCAATACCTTCCTGATTATATTTATCTACCAGTTTTTGCCTTAAGCCCGGATCAGCATCAGGGATATCATCAATACCGTCACAAACTGCGTCAATATACATACCTGATCCTCCTGACATTATGATTATATTGTTGCTGGTGAAGAGGCCGGGAAGCAGTTTAAGTACATCACGCTCAAAAAGATTTGAGCTGTAATTATCCTCAACAGATAAAAATCTTATAAAATGATGGGGTATTGCTTTTAGCTGAGATTCATCAGGAACGGCAGTTCCAATAATCATTTCTCTGTAAAACTGCCTCGAGTCGGCCGATATTATTTCACAATTAAAATGTGTAGCAATATCGATAGAAACGGCAGTTTTGCCGACCCCTGTTGGTCCGAGCAAAACAATAAGAAAATTTTTCATTGGGATTTGATCCTGAGAAGATTATTCTTCGTCCTCGTTCAGATTCTCTATATTTTCGAAGTCGGGTAAAGTTTCCTCATCATCACCGTTCAGGAAAAGATCATCATCAACTTCCGGTTCAACTACATCATCGTCATCATCGTCGGAAACAACAATATTATTATAAAGTTTCCTGGATGCTCCTCCGAAGATTACCTGCTTGGGAGGAATTCCTTTGGAATTTGTGCAGGAAGGATATTCACGACCTTCTATCTCTTTAACTTCTCCTGTATATTCAACAAACAACGATCTGTCATTGAAAAAATCGAATACATAGATTAATTTTTGATTTTTCCGGAAAATAATATCTTCCAGAACAGCTACCTCCATGGTTGAAGAACCGGTACCCATATCGAAGAGAGTAAATTCTTCTTC
This sequence comes from Bacteroidales bacterium, assembly GCA_038245405.1. GTDB lineage: Bacteria > Bacteroidota > Bacteroidia > Bacteroidales > VadinHA17 > LD21. The sequence goes on along the minus strand of JBBRSO010000093.1, from coordinate 3,122 downwards.
CTTCTCCCAGTTGTCTGTTGCCATAAAAAATGAAGCCATTTGGGATTTATCAAACTCCAATTCGTCTTGAATCTGGGTATGAAAATCCATTAATGTGTGTGTATCAAGAAATTCAAATTCCCTGACAAATGACTCATCTTCATCTGATAACACTACAAATTTGTAAACCATAATATAGATTAATTCAATGGGTGCAATATAATATTTTTTATATTACAATATTCCTGCTATTTTTTTTTTAAGAAGAAATTCTATGGTATCAATCCCGTCCGAATAATCCCAAAGATGAGGCGACTGTGCTTCACCAAAAGGAATACCATTTTTACCAACAACACATTGTATTTTTTCGTTTAGATGCTCTGTCATCTGTTCTGCAATATGTTGTGATTCATAATATTCATAATAAAGTACTGCAACAGGAGAAGAAATCCTGCTGTCCTCCTTAAGAAGAAGATTGCCGGTATCGTAAAAAGATTCTCTGTTAACAAGAAACAGAGCCTTATTAAAATCATAATTATTGGCATACTTCGAGTGCCTTATTACTTCCTCAAAAGAGCTCCAGTTCTTTGATAGAATATCTAAATCATAACCTTTTGGGAGATATAGCTTTGAAACATTCCTGCAGCCAAGGCCGAAATATGAAAAGATGTCGTCCCCAAGCTTAACAAGCTGTTCGTCAGACTCGCTTCCATCTAAAATTCCGATGCTATTTCTGTTCTTTCTGATTATGTTTGGGTATTTGCTGAAATAGTATTCGAAATATCTTGAGCTATTATCACTGCCTGTCGCAATAACAACATCAAAATTTTTCAGAGTGCCTTCTGTGAATTTTATTCTTTTTCTGAAGGCACCATTTATTTTGCAGAGAAGATCACTCAGAAAGATAATAAGCTGGGAATCTTTTGAACTTGTTTTTGCAATTAGACAGTTTCCAGTAATCAATACTGAGAGTAAATCGTGGAAACCAACGAGGGGAATATTCCCAGCCATAATTACTCCTACCCGCATGGCATTTTTTTCCTCTTCAGGCAGTGGATAAGCTTCTGTCCACTTTATAAGATTGTTCTCTGTGAGCTCATTGGCTATTGCAGTAAGTGCTTTTTTTACATTGCCGGCAGTGAACCATGGGTTAAGTTTCTGCTGGTTGTTTATCAGTTCGGACAAGTCGTAGTTTTCACCGTCAATGGTCATCAAACCGCCATCCAGTGAATTCCTCAGAATACCGCCTAGTACTGCAAATGATTTTATCCTTTCCTTAAGCTCCATTTTGAATAATTAACGTGGCAAATTTACTCAAATTGATTTAATTATTCAGACACAAAAACAAGAGGGTGACTCAAAAGGGGTAAAATGCCATAGGCTTCACGCTACCAAAAAAGGATGGGGATGCTACCCCCTTCTGAGCTATTCTAATCACAACACAATTAATAAAAAGCCGTCTCAATTATGTTATGAGACGGCTTCCTTCACGGCTAACTTAATCAGAACATCGTTAATGGTAATTAATATCCACTCAGCTAGGGTCTTGCGATTAAAACAATATTCTATTTTAAAACAAAATTTATAGGTAACATAAACCATACCGGTACATCTTTTCCTTTAAGCGTCCCTGGAGTAAATTTTGGCAATGAGCTTACTACCCTCATTGATTCAGCATCGAGAACAGAATTATCTGACCTGAGAATCGTTGCATCAGATACAATGCCATCCTCTTTGACCATAAATCTTACGATTACTTTTCCCTGGATTGAATTGAGTTTAGCTTGTTCAGGATATTTTGTGTTTCTGGCAATAAAATTCATTAATGCCGTATCACCGCCCGGGAATTCAGGCATCACATCGACAACCTTATAAGCTCCATCAGTTGTTTTTTCTTCAGTATCAGCAGGTATGTCAGTTTTGGAGTTCTTCCCGCAGGAGATAGTAATTATCAGAGCCAGTGCAATTATTGGTAGGATTACATAGATCCTTGAGATCAGAAAGATTTTTTTTGTTTTCATTACAGTTTATTTTATAGTAGTTTAAAATAAAAAATGATTGCTTTAATTATTTAAGGGCAAACGCAATAGGCACCATGTACCAGACAGGAACATCTTTTCGGCTTTGTCTTCCGGGTTTAAATGACGGGAGGGTAGCCACAACCCTGCTGGCTTCAGCATCCAGTTCAGCATTTACGCCTTTGAGAATACTTATCCTGTCAACATTCCCTGTAGCATTTACACAGAATCTGACTATCACTTTACCTTCAATTTGGTTGAGTTTTGCTTTTTCAGGGTAATGAGTATTCTGAGCTATGTATGCAAGTAAGGTGCTGTCGCCCCCCGGGAACATAGGCATCTCCTCAACGACTACATAAGGTTCTTCTTCCCCCGGACGAGAACTCGTTTTGACTGTCTTTTTACTCACCGAGCAGGATATTAACACACTTAATACCATTAGAATTACAGGCAAAATTGTAATAGCTTTTAGATTTGCCTTTTGGTTGTTTGTTTTTTGAGTTTTCATAGTTTATTTTTTAAGATTTCCAGAGAATGAGAGATACTATAACCTCTTCACTGCTTCCGGTATCAAATATACAACGAAATAATTAGTTATACAACTAAAAACATAATTATTAATATATTTTATGATTTTGAAACGTATTAGAATTCTTTGATGATATTTTTGGATGGGATTAAAAATTACGGTGCTCTGCACCTATTGAATTTTATTTCGAATACATTTCTACAAATATTTTGCAGCTCTGCTGCTGTGTTTTGGTACAGTAAAAGAAATATTAGGCACTTCTGATACTTTGTTTAGGAGCTTAATGGTGCAGCGCACCTTAAGATTTGTAGATAAATGTTTGTTCCGGAGATTAAAGGTGCAGAGCACCGCAATATGTCTCTAATTGATAATTGCGGTCCAATGAATTATATTTACCGCAAATTTAAGCTAAGTCCTGATAGTTATCAGGATACACAAAAATCGCAAAGTAATTTGGGACAGCCTCGTGTTTAATTTTTGAAGATCAATTTTATTGAAGTGTGAAGGCAATAGGAACCATGTACCATACAGGAACATCTTTACCATCCTGTCTTCCAGGTCTGAAACCATGCAATTTGTTAACTACTCTTATTGCT
>JBBRSO010000092.1:0-12438 GCA_038245405.1 Bacteroidales bacterium | reverse complement strand
TTAAAGCAAATCAATATTTAACGACATTTGTTTATGGAATATGCGTTTCAAGAAATTAAAATCGTATTTTTACTATTAAAGTGAGCAACCCAATCCCAATAATTGAATACATTGACAGCCTTCTTAAGGCCTGTCGGCTGGGGGTTCTGGCTACGGAGAGAGATGGCCAGCCACATGCAAGTTTGATAGCGATTACACCCGTTCAGGGTTACCGGCAAATGATCTTTGCTACTTACCGCAATACGCGTAAATTCGAAAACCTTGTACATAACGGCAGAGTAGCTGTACTCATTCAAGGGGAAGATTTTGATGTTTCCGGCCAGCAGAAGGGTTTCGCGCTTACCGCCTTTGGTCATGCTCAGGAGATCGGGAAATCAGAGCAGGAAGAAGCTGTGCGTGAGCATTTGGGAAGGCATCCAGATCTGGCGGATTTCATGCAGACAGCGGATCTTGCAATAATACGGATTAAAGTAGAAGCGTATCAGGTTGTTCGTGGAATTGAGGATGTTACCTGGTGGCCCGTCGAAGATTCTAAATTCTAATATGCCATTGGTTATGAGTATTCTCATTCAACCTGCTGATAGTATTTCTTTTGTCATTTAATATTTTTTTCAGACCATTTAACCGATACAATTATCTCATTCCTTCTGCCAAAAAATTGATAAGGTGGATTGTACCCCAGGAACCTGAAATTTCCATAATATGCGATTCCATTTTCGTTTAGCAGGGTTCTCAGTTTTTCTGAATAAGATTTAATATCAGTATCTGAAGCATAACCGCTGAATCGTATAGCTGCTACGTATTCATCATCAGTTTTTTCTAACTTAACATCTGAGTCATTAGGTTTTGGCAGATTTTCTATATTATAGGAAGATGGCATTACAAAGCTCATTGAAGATTTGGAATTGTTAATATCCATGTGTACCGGTGATGTCATTGAAATTCTGGTATCTGATCCATTCCCCCCGAAAATATATCCTGCCAGTGTTCTGAAACCATTTCCCGATAACTCTTTGTATGATTTGGCTGAAGAATATACCGTTGCAAGAGTAGCAGAAGGGTAAAACCTTATTTCAAAATCTTTTTCAGATTGAACTACTTTGTATTTTTGTTCTTCGGTTTTTGCTGAAGCCATGATAGTAATAGTTTGAATTATTAATAACCAAAAAATTGTGGCAGTTGCCTTCATAATTTGCATATTTTAAGATTGTCGAATTCTTTAAAACTAAGAATATCAGTGCATAAAATAGTATGATAAGACCAAAGAAATCCTATGAAATATAATTCTTAAGGTCACTTACTGATCTTAATGTAAAGATATTGTGATAATGGTTATGATCTGCTTTGTCTGCCAGCAATCCTGAGACAAGAATTTTCTGCATTATAAAAGTGGTGCTAAGACGGTTTAAATAATCTTCTGGCTTTTCAAATGATAAATCTGATAATGCACCTGTAACAATCATATCGGAATGCCTTAATTCATTAATTTCAACCACCGCATTGAAAGGAGTCGCCTGACCAAGATAAAGCACCTCATGTCCCATCCTGCGGAGTATATAGGCATAGAAAAGAAGTCCCATTTCATGCAATTCATTTTCTGGTAAATACATAATTATTCTTTTCCTGTCGGTGTCGATTGCAGGAGGCAAAGCATCTATGGTTGCAATAAGTCTGCGTTTGAAAATATCAGAAATAAAATGCTCGGTCCCGCTATTTAAAGATCCTGTATGCCACATAATCCCCACCCTCCGTAAGAACGGAAATACAACATCGGTGAAGGTCTCCTCAAAACCTTTGTTTATGATTGACCTGAGAAGAATCTCATTGACAGCGTTTTCATTAAGGTTAATCATTGCATCAATCAGCGATTCTATCTGCGTATCATAGCTCAGGGAATCCTTTGAAAGAATTGCCACTTTCTGCTCTAACTCAGACCTGGAATACTTTGCAATTTTTGAAATCTTAATGCCGCTGCGGTAAATTGCGCAGATATTAATTATATGTTTCAGGTCATCGTCGTCGTACCATTTTCGGTTTGTATCAGTACGGTGAGGTTTAAGGATTTTGAAGCGCCTCTCCCATATCCTTATTGTGGAAGCCATGATTCCCGTCAGCTGTTCAAGTTCAGATAATGTATAACGTCTCATCCTTACATAAATTCCATTGATAAACATAATCGGATACTAAGAATATCCTTATTAACCAATAAAAAATCTGCGGCTTTCAGGCCGCAGATTTTTTTTATTGACATAAATTTATTTGGCGGAAGGTAAAAGAACCTTGTCGATAGTATGAATCACACCATTGGTGCCTAAAACGTTGATCAGGGCCTTATTGCTGCTGATTGTGGCTACTGTTCCACCACCGGAAGTAACAGTACCGTTTGTTGCATTAATACTGATGTTTCCATTAAGTGTTGGAACATTTCCAGTAACAAGGTCGCTCGAAAATACACGACCGGTTGGTGTTGTCGGAGCAGATACAATATGATGCTTCAGTACAGCAGTAAGTGTTGTAAGATCGATATCATTAATTCCTGCTACACCAAGTGTTGTGTAAAGCTGGTTAAAAGCAGCATCCGTGGGCGCAAAGACTGTTAGATTGGATGTAGCTGCAGCAGCTGCAGTTAATAAAGCAGGTACCCTGCCTAAAGCTGCCACCAATTGGGTAAACTGCTTGCCTGTTGTAGCTGTGGAAAGCGCGGTTGCGATTTGTGCAATAGTTAATGAGGGAGGCATCAATACGCGATCAATTACATGAACCACCCCATTATCGGCAAGAATGTCGGCAGTGGTTACTTTCGTCGATCCATTGATGAAAATTCCAGCAGTACCGCGGTTGCTTAAGTAAAAGACCCCTCCTAATGTTGTTACCGCACTATTTGCCGGTGCTGCATTAGCAGGCAACTGACTTGCTCTTATTTCACTACCAATTACGTGGTATGTTAAAACAGCATCAAGAGTAGCCTGATTAGGCAATGATGTAATACCTGCAGCCGTGAATGCATCATTCGTTGGTGCAAAAAGTGTTTTCTTTGAAGAGTTAAGCAAGGTTGTAAGGATCGAAGGACTTGCTGCTGTAACAGCTGCGATAAGTGTAGTAAAGTTCTTATTAAAATAAGCAGGCTCTACTACTGTGTTTACAAATTTTCCAATAGAAGCAGGCACAAGCACTTTATCAACAACATGTATAACACCATTTGTTGCCCGAATATCAGCAGTTACTACTTTTGTAGAACCATTAAGGCTAAGTCCGCCAGTTAAGGTAACAGCAATGTTTTCTGTATTGGCAGTGGCCAGGTTCCCCTCGGTCAACTGGGTGGAGAGTAAAGAACCTGAAGTAACTACATGGTATTGCAACAATGACTTCAGTACAGGTTCGGGTACATCGTTAATGCTGGTTTGTCCTATTACACCTAACAAAGCAGTGAAAGCATCATTTGTTGGTGCGAATACAGTAAAAGATCCCGTTCCGCTTAGAGTACTTACTAAATCGGGAAATTTTGTAAGAGCTGCTACCAGCGAGCTCAGATTTGAATTACCCTGCGCAAGCTGTACAATGTTATTTGTGGGAGAGGGTTCAGTATCATCTTTTTTGCAGCCTTCAATTATAAAAATGCCCATCATCGCCAATAATCCTAAAGTTAAAAGTCTTTTTTTCATGATGTTTCTAGTTTAATTAGTAATTAATTTTGAAATATAAACACCACATATATTATTTTGTTCACTTTTTTTCTATTTTTAAGAGTCATTTATTTATTTATTCTCTAAAATAATTATAAAAAATATATATAATATTATTGATTATCAATATTCTATATAGATATGTTAAATTATGTTAATTTTTTTATTGTAATGAATTAATAATTATTATATGAACAATAAAATTAAATATTAAATAAATTCATAGTTTAAAATTTAAAAAATTTAAAACGAGGTCAGGTTTAAATATGGTCAAAAGCCGGGCGGGGAATCAGAGTTCTTACAACTAAATTAACCTGAACAATAATTAGTAACATAAGTATACATTGATCATTGTTTATACCTTTGTATGTAAACTATAGTGTAACCATTTATGAAAACTAAGGATTCTGTAAAAAACTTTCCTGTCGTTTGTGTTGGCGGTTCAGCTGGTGCTCTCGACGCATATACTCGTTTACTAAAGAATCTGCCAGCCGAAATGGGTGTTGCTATTGTCATTGTTAATCATCTCAGAACAGTTGCTACCCAGCTACATGAGATTCTCCCACGTTATACAAAGATGCCCGTTGAATTGATTTCTGAAAGACTGGACATTCTGCCAAACCATGTGTTTATAATACCGGAAAAAAGAGAGTTGCATGTTCTAAATGATGAGTTCCACCTTAAACCTATTTCAAAGCCCAGGGGATGGCCCGATGTGATTACGGTATTTCTGCGTTCCATGACGAGGAACTGGGATGGCAAACTTATTGCTGTAATTGTATCTGGTTATGATGGCGATGGGGCAGATGCACTATGTGGCATAAAAGAAGTGGGAGGCATTACTATAGCGCAAAAGCCCGAAACATCTATTCAACCAGATATGCCAGAGAGCGCAATAGCAAGCGGTTGTATAGATTTTATTCTTTCGCCTGAGGAAATCGCCAAAGAAATTATACGGATTGCGCACAGGAATAAATAATAATTCGAAAATTACTACGGCTCTATTGGATCATCTTTTTATTATAATCCACCTGCGTCTATCTCCAGGATTATTGATTCAATAATGGCATCTTCACCATACGGATCATATTTTTCTTTAAGATTTGTGCCAAAGATCCTCGCAATGCCCTGCCAGAAAGCTGCAGATAATTTGCCGCGATAATCTTTAATAAGAGCATAAGAAGTATTCTGGGTTTCCCTGTCTATCAGTTTAATAAGAAGACGACCCTGGGTCATAGTCATCTGTCGCATATCTCCTTCATACTGGCGGAATACATCTTTTTCAACTGTTTTCATGTAATCTTTGCGTTCTTTCTCTGTATGGAAATCCATCAGGTCCTGGTTAACCGAATACAGTTTATTCCTCACAATAAGGGCGTAAGGGTAAACTCTTTTCAGGTTATAAACCAGTCGTTCATATTTACGAAAATCTCTTTTTGTGGGGAATTTAGAATAAGGATAGACCGTTACTTCCTTAATTTCAACTTCAGGAAGCGTAACACCATCCCGTTCAACGCTCTGTAACAGGTATGCTTTTCCGGAAAGTGTATCAATATTTGGTTTTACTGAATCAGATTGACCTTTCGCAGTTATGGCAAAAAGAAAGAATAATATTATCCAGATCGGTAACTTCACTAATAGTTTTTTTGCAAAGGTATCAAATTCCGGGCCACATCTTATCGCCTCTAAGCAAGCCCTCGAATATCACACTATCAGAGAAATAATTATTAAGACTGAATTACATCTTTATGTATTTTTGTTAAAACATTATTATGTCAATCAAAATTGAAGATCTTGATGATCAGAACAGATTCAGACTGTTTCTTACAATACCATACAAAAATCTGATTGACTTTGTTTTTCAATATCTGAAGAAAAAATCAGCATTTATATTTCTCTTTTGGGCAATCTGTATATTATTCCTGGCATTAGCCCTTTTTATTAGAATAAATATCGCAGGCCATTTCCCTTTTGCTCAGATCATTATTCATTCAGGTCTTGGATTCATCATATTGCCTGTTATCTGCATCCCATTTCATGAATTATTACATGCTGTACCTTTCCTTTTATCGGGAGCGAAAAATCTTAGAGTAGGAATGGATCTCCGCCAATATCTCTTTTATATATCGGCACACCGCTATGTAGCATCTCCATTTCAGTTCTGGATCGTTGCATTAACTCCCTTCCTGGTTGTGAGCACACTGATGATATTACTTATAATTCTTCTGCCTGGTCTATGGAAATGGTCGCTGTCAGCATTTCTTTTCGCTCATGCTACGATGTGTGCCGGCGATTTTGCACTGCTTAACCTGTACTTCCTAAACCGGAACAAACGCATCTACACCTGGGATGATATGGACAAGAAAGAAGCCTACTTTTATGAAAAGATAGAATAATTTCAGAATTTCTCCTTAGTCAGGGCAAGTATATCATCTTCTTTTACAACCGGTCTCATTCTGAAAGTGTACTCATATTTCTTATCAAGAAGCCTGTATTGAGGATGAACATGGGCGCCCCATGAATTGTCTCCTCCCACTCCCATCTGACCCAGATCTACGTTGAGGTTTACAAGCTCTCTGGGTTTCACATCTGTAGAATGTGTGTTGGCGCTTTTCGCATCTTTCCTGTACTGAGATAATTTCCCCGGTGATTCAAAATCATCGTGAATATTATTAAGTGCAGAAAAACAGAATAATGGTTCACCACTTATAAGAATTCCATTCCCATTATCGTCGGTAAGGGTAAGCCAGCGGGTCTCGGTTTTATATCCGTTTTCCTGTGGACGGATATATGGAGTTAACTGGTCCGCCACAGTGCTTTCATAGAGCCCTACGTCGGCTGCTGTTTTTCTATCGACATAATTCTCCTGCGGGCCTCTGCCATACCATTTAAGATTTGAAAACTGCGCAGGTAGCTGCATCTGCATACCCATCCTTGGAATCTCAGGAACATTGTCAGATAATTTTGAGAATTGATTTTTAACTATAATATCGGCACTGCCATAAATTGTAAAGGAGGTTGCATACCCTCCGATTTTTTTGCCTGCAACATCAGGGATATCAAAATTAAACGTAACAATAACTTTACCAAGTTCAGGCTGACTGATATTTGCTTTTGTAACTATGGCTCTTTCTCCTGCCTTTTTCCAGACTCCCAATAATTTGTCCATATTATAACCATAATCATTATCGGTAGGTGGTCTCCAGAAATCAGGTGCTGGACTTTTCAGGATAAGTTCTTTACCTCTGTAATCGAATGAGGTCATTCTTCCTTCGCTAAGATCAAAGGTTACTTTCATATTTTCACCGCTCACTTCAAGTTGTTTTTCGGTAGTTTTGGTCTGAAGAGGAGACAGATTATCAGATTTTGCAATGACCGGTTTCGCTTCAAGTGGTATTTTAAACTGTCCACTGGCATAAACATGATCTTCAGGAACATAATTCCAGGCTTCGCTTCTCGATGCCCTTAGATTCAGAAAATACTCAGTCGCTGCCGAAGGCTCAATCGTGGAGAAAGGTATTGAAACGATATAATCCGATTTAGGTTTCAGATCGGACTTTGGAAGCTTACCTGATTGAATAGCTGTGCCGTCTGATACAATCTCCCATTCAAGGTTAAATTCAGAAAGATTAGTGAAATCATATTTATTAGTGATCTTAATCTGGCCTTTGTTCAGGTCAACAGGTTCAAATTTGATATACTGATATACCTTGTTTACTTCATATAATCCAGGGTGTGGCGTTCTGTCGGGCGATACAAGACCGTTTATGCAAAAGTTACCGTCACTTGGAATTCCTTCCTCTCCATAGTCGCCCCCATACGTCCAGTATTTCTCACCATTTTCATCTGTTTTGAGAAATCCCTGGTCAACCCAGTCCCAGATAAACCCACCCTGCAGTTTTGGATATTTCTCTATAACATCCCAGTAATCCTGAAGATTGCCTGTTGAATTGCCCATCGCATGTGCATATTCGCACATAATCATGGGTCGGTCATTCTTTGGATTCTTCGCATAAGCTTCAATATCTTCTATTTTTGCATACATGTCGCACCAGATATCTGTATGACGTTCAGGGGCATTTGTGCTTTTCTCAGCCCGCTCATATTGAACCGGCCGGGTTAAATCTCTTGCTTTAATCCATTTGTAGCCATTGAGGAAATTATGTCCGTCACCGGCTTCATTGCCCATTGACCAGATGATGACTGATGGATGATTTTTATCCCTTTCGACCATCCTTTTCATTCTGTCAAGATGTGCCGCTTCCCATTCAGGCTTATCAGCAAGAGTTATATCTTTATCGTATCCCATTCCGTGAGACTCTACATCTGCCTCATCGACAAGATATAAGCCATACTTATCACACATCTCATACCAGAACTCCTGTTGCGGATAATGACTGGTTCTCATTGCATTGATATTATTGCTTTTCATGGTCCTGATGTCCTTCATAACAGTCGCCTCATCTATAACGTGGCCTGTTATTTCATTATGTTCATGCATATTGACTCCTTTGAGAAGGACTGCCACACCATTAACCAGTAACTGAGAATTTTTTATTTCAATATTTCTAAATCCGATATTTGCGCTTACACTCTCACTGATTATGCCAGCATTGTCTTTTAGAGTTAATACCAGTGAATAAAGGTTCGGCTTCTCTGCCGACCAGCTTTTTATTCCAGGAAGCGCTTTGCTGATATCAACAGAAACCAAACTATCAACCATCCTTACTTTTTTCGACTCAGTAAAGACCTTCTGCGCATGGTCATAAAGAGATGCTTCAATTGTGTAATTGTTCTCTCCTGTCAGCTTGCTCTTTAATAAAATATCTACTTGCAGGTTGCCGTCTTTGTAATCATTTGTCAGACTACCAATTGCATAAAAATCTTTGATGTATGTTTTCGGACGCGCATGCAGAAATACACTTCGTTGAATTCCGCTGAGTCTCCAAAAATCCTGATCCTCAAGATAACTTCCATCAGACCATCTGTAAACTTCTACAGAGACACTGTTTTTTCCGCTTTTTAGATAATCCGTTACATTAAATTCAGCCGGCATCTTACTATCCTGGCTGTATCCGACAAGTTTTTCATTTACCCACACGTAAAATGCTGAGCTAACGGCACCAAAATGGAGAAAGACCTCTTTATTTTTCCACTCCGGGGGGATAGTGAAGTTTCTTTTATATGATCCTACCGGATTCCAGTCGTGAGGTATAGCCGGAGGGACTTTCTTAAACTTACCTGGATTAAAAATATCCTCATACTCCCAGAATGGATATGGTATGTTTGTATAAACAGGTACGTCATAACCCATCATCTGCCAGTTTGATGGCACCTGAGTATCTTTCCAGTCGCGTGTATCATAGTCATCCTTAAAGAACCAGAAAGGCCGTTGTTCCGGAGTTTTCACCCAGAAAAATTTCCAGACACCATCAAGGGTTTTATAATTTGGAGAGTTGGCTTTTATTGCCTCAAGTGCACTCTTTTCATCGTCATAACTTATTAAGGACGCATTCGGTTCCTCCCTGTTAATATTGAACACAGACTGGTTTTCCCAGTCACGTGGCTCTTTTTCAGTGAAAGAAACTCCTTCGTACTTACTTAGTTTTTTACAAGCCGAAAGAGACAAGATGAGCATAAGGGCAAAAAATGGAAATCTCTTCATAGTATCTGAGTTTATAACAGGAATAAAGTTAGTAATTTTTTTTTGCACAAGTATCAGTTCAAAATGATGATAAGCCAAAGTATATATGTTTCTTAGTCCCGATCCTTGTTTAAGTATCGAAGATCTGAAGGGTAATTAATATTTGTAAATGCTAATCTTGATTTTTCAGAATCCTCTACCGGGAAATAACAAATATCAATCACCCGTAAAAACTCGCGTATCGCATAATTATTATCCAACCTGAGGTATTCTTCGAGTGATACGAGCACCGACTTTTTGTAGATCCCGTGAAGTGGCTCTATATTCTGACCCATAGAAGGAATAATGCACTCACAATAATTTCTTTCAAAGAACTTAATCTGGTTTAAAATGATTTCCTTATCCAGAAACGGCATATCACCGCCTACAATAAAAACTGACTCTCTTGTGGCCTCGTTCAGAGCGGAGTGAATTCCACCCAATGGGCCTTTGTTTAAATATATATCACCTGTAATTATGCAATTATCAGCAAATCCTGTGAATTCTTCCGGAGTGTTGGTGACAATTATGATTTCTTCAAATATTATCCTGAACACATCCAATATTCGTGAGATTATGGTTTTGCCATCAACAACAATTGTGGCTTTTGTTGTTCCATTGAAGCGTTTCCCCGCTCCACCGGCAAGTATTACACCAGAAATATTATAAATCATCAGAATAATATTTGTACAATATCAGGTTTTGTTGTAATTTAATTGTCCAGATACTGTTATATCACTTTTTCCCCTTTGTGTCCAGCTGATTATATTCTCTTTTCCGGCTTCCGGCAGATTCATCCTTATTCTCCATTCAACAGGAAAATAATTATTGACTCTGTTGCCGATGTTATTGACAAAACCAAGGTTTACTCCCTTGTATGTCACAATATTCCATCCTGGTGGTGCATTTTTCAACATAAAATTATCACGCCTCAAAAAAGCAAGTGACTCCGAAAGTAAAATCTCACTGACCGGATACACATCTTTCTTCAAATTCGATGACAAGGCCAGTTCGTGGGATGGAATATACGACTTATTCTTAATTACAAAAAGCTTCTGACCGGCTGTCAGAATTTTAAGATTATCAAACATATACAGATATTCATCCATTCCGCATGGAACAGAAAAAAGTTCATCTCCCCATTTAAAAATCCTTCCTTCGGGCAAAGAAGTATATTTTAATACAGTCTCATAATCCTTTCTATCAGGCCGGAGATTTACCCTTTTTTGATTCTTTATTGAAAAGCTTTCCTGGCTTCCTGTTTTCCTTACTGCAGAGATAAAAAAGCCCTCCCCTTTTACTTTATCAGGATAGAAACCATATCCGAACACTGTTCCGTTTTCAATTTCTGCAATCCCGTCAAATATTGAAATATTTATCCTGATGCTTTCTGCTTTCTTATTCCCGGCTAACCATTTTAAATTTTCTTCATTTTCCTCCGGGTTGAAAGTGCAGGTACTGTAAATTAAGATCCCGTTTTCTTTTAGTGCTGGCCATACATCAGCCAATATCCTCTTTTGTCTTTCCTGGCAATGAGCTGTATTCCCTACCGTCCATTCATTTCTGGCTACCTCGGTCCTGAACATACCCTCTCCAGAGCAAGGTGCATCTACAACAATCATATCGAAATAGCCTGGTAAACGTCCGAATGATAAAGGATCATTCTGAGTAACGAGTGTATTTCCTGAACCCCATTTTGTAATTGTTTCCGAGAGAATTGCAGCCCTGGTTCGAATTGCATCGTTTGCAACAAGTAAACTCCCTTCATTTAACATTTCCGAGATAAGAGTGCTCTTACCTCCTGGGGCAGCACATAGATCGAGAATTCTTAAATTCCCAGTGGTATCAACGGTTTGTCTGATCACTTCTGAGAGAAACATGCCTGAAGCTTCCGATGGGTAATAACAACCAGAATGAAATAGCGGATCAAGTGTAAAAGAAGGTCTGCTCTTAAGATAATATCCATTCTCGCACCATGGAACCGGTTCCGAATCTGTTGGTGTCTTTTTGCACTTTGACGGATTCAACCTGATACTTACAGGTGATGGCTCGTTCAAAGCTTCTAAAAGAGCCGCAGCATCTATATATTTCTGAGTGAAAATTCTATTTACAAATTCTAATGGAATCATCATGCAAATATTATTGAGGTTAAGGTTGATGTTAGCCTTAGCCTTAGCCTTAACCTTAACCTAAACCTAAACCTTAACCTTTTCTATTAAATTTTCTCCAAAGATAGAAAACAGGAATACCAAAAAGGACTATTCCAAGACCGGGGAAAGTATAATCGGGTTTATAAATTAAGAGGATCACCATTATGGTTATAGTAATAAGGATATAGATTGAAGGAATAACAGGATAACCAAATGCCTTGTATGGTCTTGGTGTATCAGGCTTCTTAACTCTGAGAATAAAAATTGACAGAATCGTAAGAGTGAAAAAAATCAGTACTGCAAAGATGACATAGTCAAGGAGGTTTCCATATGTTCCCGACAAACATAAAAGCACTGCCCAAACACCCTGAATTATCAGCGCAAACCCGGGTACACCATTCTTATTTATCTGGCCAACCTTTTTAAAGAACAGACCATCTTTTGCCATTGCGTAATATACCCGCGGCCCTGCCAAAATCAATCCGTTATTGCATCCGAAGGTGCTTATCATAATAAATACAGCCATTATTATCGCAGCGGAATCGCCAAAAACTACACTCATAGCCGATGTAGCCACTCTGTCGTCGGTGGCAAATTGTATCCCGCGGCTAATTACATCTATACCATCGGGTGAACCTCTGAGAGGAAGAATCTTTATATAGACGAAGTTTGTGAGGAGATAAAACGCAGAAACGATTAACGTGCCTATAAAAAGACTAACGGGGACATTACGTTTGGGATTAATAACTTCACCCGATATGTATGTAATGTTATACCATGCGTCGGATGAGAACAGGGAACCGACAAGCGCCGAACCTATTGCTGTAACAAGAGCCAATCCAATAAGCGGAACTACCTGGTTTGAAGATCCTATGCTGCTTGCCTGCCAGAATATTTCTTTGTTGACCTGAAAAGATGTGAG
>JBBRSO010000091.1:0-12742 GCA_038245405.1 Bacteroidales bacterium | reverse complement strand
TTACAAATCTTAAGATTACGCCTTTCCAGATAATGGACGGAACTTTATATGATTATAAGAAGCTCGATCCTTCAGGGTCGAAAGAAATTATCTTAAAATTCATAAATGAGATCAGAAAAGTCGGAGGTCTTTTTGTGAGCATCTGGCATAATACTTCACTTCTTGACAATAAAGAATGGAGAGATTGGCGTGAAGTATTTGAGTCTATGATTAAAAGTCAGAAACCGTGATCATCTATCATAAAAATAATGAGATTGACAGGGAACAGTGGGATAATTGTATAAAAAATTCCCGTGGTACCAAACCGTATGCATACTCCTGGTACCTCGATATGATCTCGCCAGGCTGGCAGGCTCTTGTTGATGATGATTATGATTCAGTGTTTCCTCTTCCCGGTTTTTCACGATTCGGGATTCAATATATCGCAACTCCTGTTTTCCTTCAGCAGCTGGGTTCTTTTTCTCCTGATAATCCATCAGAAAAGATATTGGAATTCCTCGATTATATGCCGGCTTTTTTTAAACTGATTGACTTATGCATCAGGGAAAAAATCGAAGCGCCTGGGTATAAAATAACTGAAAAAGTAAATTTTGAACTTGATCTTTCAAAGCCTTATGAAACTATTTACAATAATTTTTCGAAGCATTGTAAAAGAAACATAGAAACATCTTCAAAGAAGATTCCGGAGCTGGTCACTGATATAAAACCCGATGAGCTCATTGATCTTTTCATTCAAAATAAAGGAAAAGAAATAAATGGCATAAAGCCGCGCGACTATCTTCGTCTTAAAAACCTAATGAACTTTTGCATCATTAATAAGAAAGGAAAGCTGATAGGAGTGAGGGAAGGCAGCAAAAAACTGATATTTGGAATTTTTCTCATTGAAACCCGTGGCAACAAGACTATCCTATTTGTAGTCAATACAACAAAAAGCAGGGAAAGACGTATAGGTTATTATCTTGTTAATGAATTGATAAAAAACCATGCTTCAACAAGAACCACGCTCGATTTTGCAGGGTCTTCAATACCGTCAATAGCCTCTTTTTTTGAATCATTCGGGAGCACTCCGGTTCCATATTACAGAATCTATCTCAATAAACTGTTCTGGCCGGCAAGGTTGTTGAAAGGGTAAGGCTGTGCCGTTGCACCTACACCAACAGCTCCATTTCCTGGTCACTAACGACCTGGTGCATCTCGCCGTTTTCACATTTCAGGGTTCGGGCAACGAATTTTTTAAGAAGCGTATAATTATGAGTAGCCACGATTACCGCCCTTCCGGTTTTGCTTATATCGGTTAAAAGCCTGATGATCCCTTCAGAGGTCTCGGGATCGAGGTTACCTGTGGGCTCATCGGCCAGTATGATCTCAGGATCGTTCAGAAGCGCTCTGCCAATAACAACTCTTTGTTGTTCGCCACCTGACAACTGGTGCGGCATCTTGTAGCCCTTAAGACCCAGACCTACTTTCTCAAGAACTTCCCCGATCCTGGTATCTATCTCTATCTTGTTTTTCCATCCAGTAGCTTTCAGGACAAATTCAAGATTTTCATTTACGGTTCTGTCAGTCAGAAGTTGGAAATCCTGGAAAACGATCCCTATCTTCCTGCGAAGGAATGGAACTTCCCTTTTTTTAATTTTTGAGAGATCGTAACCCGCAATCAGCCCTGTACCCTCTTTTAAGGGCAGCTGAGCGTTAAGAGTCTTAATAAGACTTGATTTGCCGCTTCCGACCCTGCCAACAAGATATATAAACTCACCTTTTCCCAAACTGAGATTTACATGAGAAAGCACTAAATGATTTTGCTGCCATATTGAGCAGTCAGTCAGCTCAATAATTATATCAAGTGGAAGATTTTCGGTCATTTGCAGGAGAATTAAAGTGCAAAATAAAGAAAGAATTGATAATTAACCTTTATATGTTGATAAAATCAGTAATAAAGCTCAATTGCCGGCGTTTAATAGTTGTATTTTTACGAATAATTATAAATACCCGTGTTAGTGTCATAAGTGGCTCATAATTAGTTTGATATAACTGTTTGGGTTCTTTATTGACAAAATAGTGTCTTTTTGTGAAGACCCAAAAATAATAAGTTATGAACAAAAAAATAAATATATTTTATCACAAAGAAGCACCTTGTGCAATTCAAACCGATCTGTTTCTGAAAAGGTCTGTAATTTATTTAATTCTGCTATTTTCAGTATTGGGATTTTCAATACAGAATGGATTATCTCAGGTTCCGTTTACTTCAAAGGAGATTAACTCCGACTTTAACAGGGCTATGGAATTATACAACAAAGAAAAATACCCGGCAGCTATACGGTTATTTGATTCTTATGTAAAGATCGGTGATAAATCGAATACTATCCAGGTAGCGGAAGCGGAGTATTATAGTTCACTGGCTGCCCTGAAGCTTTTTAATCCGGATGCCGAATACAGGATGATGATGTATATTTACTCCCATCCTGAAAGTCCACGACTTAATAATGCCAGACTGGAATTGGCAGACTACTTCTATCAGAATAAGAATTACAGAAAAGCAGCGACTTTCTATGAAACAGTCAACAGACAGGATCTCAAATCAGATAAGCTCACTGAATATTTTTTCAGATTTGGCTATTCACTTTATATAAAGGGAGATCAAAGCAGAGCCCTTTTAATGTTTTCCGAAATTAAAGACATTGATACAGAGTATACTTCGCCGGCTGTATACTATACTGCACAGATAGCATATGAGCAAAAAATGTATCAAACTGCTCTTGCAGGTTTCATCCGTCTAAAAGATGACGAAACATTCGGTCCTATAGTTCCATTCTATATCGTGCAGATACTTTATATGCAGAAGGACTATGACGGAATCCTGTCATTGGCACCCGAACTTCTTAAATCGGCCGGAACATCCCGTGCCATAGAACTCTACAGGTTTATCGGCGACGCTTATTACAGCAAGGAGAATTATAAGGAAGCACTGCCATATCTTGAAAAATATGCTGCCGGATCAAAGGCAAGCGCCCGTGAAGACAAATATGAACTTGGATATTGTTATTACAAGACAGGTGATATTGATAAGGCAATAAAACTGTTTCTGGAAGTAGGAACAAAAGATGATCTGCTGAGTCAGAATATCTGGAATATCCTGGGCGACTGTTATATACAGAAAGGTGATAAGCCAAAAGCCCGGCTGGCTTTCGGTGCTGCCTCACAAATGAATTACGATAAAAAGATCAAGGAAGAATCACTGTATAATTTTGCAAAACTGACCTACGAAACAGCATATGCACCTTTTGGCGAAGCAATTGCCGCTTTCCAGGAATATATTGATCTCTATCCTGGCTCAAAAAGGATACAGGAGGTATACGATTACCTCGTCGGAACTTTTATGCAGATTAAAAACTACAAAGCAGCTCTGGCTGTTCTCGACAAGCTTGGAAACAAGGACAGCAGACTTGAAGAAGCTTATCAGAAGGTGGCATTTTTCAGAGGCCTCGAGCTTTTCAAGAACCTTGAGTTTCAAGCTTCTATTGATATGTTCGAAAAATCGATGAAGTATGAAAAGTATAACAGGGAAATACGTGCAAGATCGATCTACTGGAGAGGTGAAGCAAATTACAGGCTTGGCCGTTACGATTTAGCCAGAGCAGACTATATGCTCTTTATGGGCTTGCCGGGAGTATCAATATTAAGCGAATACAACCTTATCCGGTATAATCTTGGTTACGCTTACTTTAATCAGAAAGACTACACCAATGCTCTTAGTAATTTTAAAACTTTCGAAACCAGCGGTTTAAATCAAAATCAGGAAATTCTCACAGATGTAAGAAACAGAATTGCTGACTGCTACTATATAGCCACTAACTATAATTCAGCCATAACTTATTATGATAAGGTTATAGACTATGGCACTCTTGATGCTGATTACGCTATGTTCCAGAAAGGTTTTTCTATGGGATTAATGAATAATACCAGAGGGAAAATTGATGTTATGACTTCATTAATGACGAAATATCCTTCTTCTTCATTTGTGCCAAATGCTATATTTGAAAGAGGAAGAGCATATCTTGTTCTGGAAGATTACAAAAACGGAGAGACAGATTTTAACCGTATCATTTCAGGTTATCCCGGCAGTTCTTTCGTTCCCCGTTCTATTGTCCAGCTTGGTTTGCTATACTATAACCTCGGAGAAAATGAAAAGGCTATTGCTCAGTATAAGAAGGTGATTGAGAGCTTTAAATCAACGCCCGAAGCAAGGGATGCAATGACCGGACTGAGAAATACCTACGTTGACATGAATGACGTTGACACCTATTTTGCTTATGTCAAAACACTCGATGGTTATGGTGATGTGAATCTTGCTCAGAAAGACTCGCTTCTTTACATGTCTGGAGAAAATCTTTTCATGACAGGAAAAACCGACAAGGCAACGGAAGTATTAAAAAACTATCTTAATGAATTCCCTAGCGGCAGCTTCAGACAAAATGCGCAGTATTATCTGGCTGAATGTCTGAGAAGTAGTGGTAAAACTGATGAGGCTCTGAGTCTGTATCAGGACGTCGCGAAACAGCCAAATAATCAGTTCCTCGAACAATCTTTGATTGCTGCTGCTGCAATTCACTATGATAAAGAAGATTATCCTTCAGCTTTGGATGATTATGAAAAACTTGAAAAAGTTTCATCAAAAAATGCCAACACCCTTCTTGCATTGGAAGGACAGCTTAAATCTGCTTATCAGGCAGGTGATGCACAGAAGACAATAATTGCAGCAGATAAAATTAATAAATCTGCGAATATTCCGGAGGAACTGACCCGCGAGGCAACTTTTATGAGTGCAAAAGCAAATTATAGTCTCAATAATTTTGACGATGCTCTCAGAGATTTCAGGAAAGTTGGAACAGAAGTTACCAGCATCGATGGAGCTGAATCAAAATATCATGTAGCAGAAATACTTTATAAAAAAGATAAATATCCAGAAGCGGAGAAAGTAATTTCCGAGTTTATCGACATGAAAACCCCTCATCAGTACTGGATGGCAAGAGTCTTTCTTCTGCTTGCAGATATAAGTATCAAAAAAGGAGATGCACTTCAGGCACGCGCAACACTCCAGAGCCTCAGAGATTATTATACTATCACAACTGATGGTATAGTCGATGAGGTAAAAGCAAGGTTAAGTTCACTTGATGAAAATAAGCCTGCTGGCAATAATGCCGATACTGACAAGAACAGTATTAACCAATAATGCAAACTTTAAAAGAAACTGAAATTGACATGATAAAAAGAAACATCATAATATCAGTCCTCATAGTTTTCTCCTTTTTGCCGGTCAATGCCCAGGTTAAGAAGCAGGATGGCGGGCTAAAGAGAGAGGTGACCTTGTATAATCCTTATAAACCTTCACTACCAGAAGGTAAAAAGAGGAGCTTTTTACCCGACATGAGTGATACGTCTAAAGTGAGACCCGACTTTCATTATAATGTATTAACCACTGCTTTTCTTCCTGAATACACCATAAGTCCTGTTAAGGCTGCAGCTTTATTACCCGATCCTCTGACCAAACTTTATAAAAGTTATGTAAATCTCGGAATAGGTATCTACCTGACTCCCCTTGCAGAATTAAGCATAACCAATGGACGTTCAAAAAAGGGGACAATTGGTTTTTACGGAAGACATTTCTCTACAAATGGTACAGTAGGGCTCGATAATGGTAAAAAGGCTTTTGCAGGCTATATGGATAATGACGCTTCACTCTTTGGCCGCAAATTCTTCAGGAAAAATATTCTCGAAGGATCGTTGGATTATAGCCAGAAGAGCAGATATGCTTATGGATACAGACCAACTTTTTTAGATTACTCCCAAACGAAAAAAGAGATCAGGTTGCCTTATAACAATATGGGAGCAAAGGTGAATTTTTCATCCATTAATCTCGATTCTACAGATTTTTCATACAAATTTGCAACATCATATGACTACTTCACGGCCACAGATAATCTGTTTCAAAGGACGTTCAGGCTATCAGGTGAAATGTCGAAATTGTATAATGGATTTTATGTTGGATCGGGCTTGAGTTTTGATCATTATAAGATCAACGATTCAATACTGCTTTCGTCAAGATATAATCTTGCAGTAAGTCCTTTTATAAAGAAGGCTTCCGACTTGTGGGCCTTTAAGGTAGGACTTCAGCTAATGCTCGACCGTAATACAGGAGGTACTGCGAAACTACATATTTATCCTGACCTGGATTTCAGTTTCAATGTTGTACCCTCCTATATGAATTTCTTTGTTGGTCTATCAGGAAAGCTTGAGAAGAATGAACCTTTGAAAGTAGTTTCGGAGAACCCATTCCTGGTGAGTGATGGCAGTCTCTTTACTGTTCCTAATACAAGTTATGATCTAATCATTTCAACCGGCTTAAAAGGAAACACAGGAATAGGGGGGAATTACATTTTATCAGCATCATACTCGCTTATCAGCGATATGCTGTTCTATTCCAATGTTTATAAGCCGGATCCTATACTTACACCTGAACGGGGGAATTACTTTAAACCGATTGTAGACGATGTGGAGCTGTTTAACGTCCACGGCGAAATGAGCGGTGCAATTACAGGTAAGCTTTCATTTAATGCAGCTGCAAATATTTACAAGTATACCCTTACAAAGTTTGCTTACGCCTGGAATAAGCCCGATTGGGATGGGAAGCTAGGATTGAAATACAATCTCAGAGATAAGATTATCGCTGGAATGGAGGTTAGTCTTCAGGGAAAACGGAAAATGATTGTAAACGGACAAAACCTGTCTGTATTATCCGTTCCTGGCGCAGAACTTCCTGTTCAGGTGGATATGCCTGCTTATGTCAACCTTAATCTGAGTGCTGAGTATAGGTATTCAAAGATTCTTTCCATCTGGACAAAACTGAATAATGTCTCAAATAAAAAATATTATGAATGGGTTTACTATCCTTCACAGGGATTCCTGTTCATGGTAGGGTTTACTTACAGTCTGTAAGAGAATTATGTATATTTCCCCTCCTTTGAAAGGATGGGATATTTAACAGATTGTAATTATGCACTTTACGTGGATATTCAGGCCTTGAACTTTTAAAAAATTCAAATTGCATTCCTAAGGGTTGATGGCCTTTGGGGTTTAGGCCAGTAGGATGTTAATTTCTTCCCTCAAATTGTGCATTTTTTTAAGTTTTTTTTAACAAAAAACCATTTAATTTTCGTATATTTGCAGATATTATTAATTAGCATAATATCAATATTTTATAATAGGAAAAGTGAGGTTGATTCTGATAGCTGGAAACAGTAAAAAAGATATTCTGATTTTATTACCAAAAAGAAAATATTAATTCTATAAAAGGGGACTTGATTCTTATCAGATTCCCCTCTCTCTTTTGGTCTATTTATTAAATATTGACAGCCATAAAAAAATATTGACTTAATAACGGGAATAATGGGCGAGAATGAAAAGAAATTGCAGGACAGTATTGAGTACTCAGCTGATAATATCCAGGTTCTGGAAGGTCTTGAGGCGGTAAGGAAAAGACCTGCAATGTATATTGGTGATATCGGAGTTAAGGGTCTGCATCATCTTGTATATGAGGTTATTGATAATTGTATTGATGAGGCTATTGGTGGTTATTGTACAAAAATAGAAGTCATAATACAGGAAGACGGATCAGTTAGCGTTACTGATGACGGTCGCGGGATTCCGACAGGAATTATGGAAAAAGAGAAAAAATCCGCTCTTGAGGTTGTTATGACAGTTCTCCATGCCGGAGGAAAATTTGACAAAGAATCCTATAAAGTATCAGGCGGTCTTCATGGTGTAGGCGTGTCATGCGTGAATGCATTGTCTATCCAGCTTACTGCGGTGATAATGCGCGAAGGGAAAATATACACCCAGAAATACGAAAAAGGGAAGCCTGTCACACCTGTTGAGATAACAGGGGAATCAGACAAATCCGGGACAACTATAATATTCAAACCAGATAGTTCCATTTTCCAGACTACCGAATTTAACTTTGAGATTTTATCTGCACGTCTTCGTGAGCTGGCATTCCTGAATAAGGGGATATCTCTTACGTTAAAAGATATGAGGGAACTCATCGAAGACGGTAACGGTGGCTCCCCCCGATTTGAAGAATTTCATTCCGAGGCCGGGTTAAAGGAATTTGTTGAATATCTGGATGCAAACCGGGAGAGTCTTATTGAAAAAATTATTCATATAACATTTGACAAAACTGAGATTCCAGTTGAAATTGCCCTGCAGTACAATGATTCATTCTCTGAGAATGTCCATTCTTATGTCAATAATATAAACACAATTGAAGGTGGTACTCATCTTGCCGGTTTCAGACGCGGTCTGACACGTACCCTTAAAAAATATGCTGAAGACTCAGGAGCTACAGCAAAACTTAAATTCGACATTAACGGTGATGATTTTCGTGAAGGGCTTACTGCTATAATTTCTGTAAAAGTAGCGGAGCCACAGTTTGAAGGCCAGACAAAAACAAAATTGGGAAACTCTGAAGTAATGGGTGCTGTAGACCAGGCTGTTAGTATGATGCTCTCAAATTATCTCGAAGAGAATCCGAAAGATGCCAGAGTGATTGTGCAGAAAGTTATTCTTGCTGCTACGGCACGTCATGCTGCCCGTAAGGCAAGAGAACTTGTGCAGAGGAAGAATGTACTCTCTGGTTCTGGTTTGCCCGGAAAGCTGGCGGATTGCGCCGACAGAGATCCTGCTAACTGTGAGATTTACCTGGTCGAGGGTGATTCGGCAGGTGGTACAGCAAAACAGGGAAGAGATCGTGCTTTCCAGGCTATACTGCCGCTCCGCGGAAAAATACTTAACGTCGAGAAGGCAATGCAACACCGGATCTATGAAAGTGAGGAAATAAAAAACATTTTCACAGCGCTTGGTGTAAATATTGGTACAGAAGAAGATAGTAAGGCGCTCAACACGAAAGGACTCAGATATCATAAAATCATTATCATGACTGATGCCGACGTCGACGGTTCACATATCACAACACTTATTATGACCTTCTTTTTCAGATATATACAGGATCTTATCAAAGGAGGGAATATCTATATCGCTACTCCACCGTTATACCTTATTAAAAAAGGAAAAGCTGAACGATATTGCTGGACGGAAGAAGAACGTGAGCTGGCAGTTCAGGAGATGGGTCAGGGGAAAGAATCAACCGTAGGTATTCAGAGATACAAAGGTCTTGGTGAAATGAACGCTGAACAGCTATGGTCAACTACAATGAATCCCGAGACCAGAACCTTGAGACAGGTTACAATTGAAAGTGCTGCTGAAGCTGATCATATCTTTTCTATGCTGATGGGCGATGAAGTACCACCGCGCCGTGAATTCATAGAAACACATGCAAAATATGCTAAGATTGATGTTTAATTTCTAAAAATCAGAGAAGAAGGGTTACAGTATTTTTTCTGGTTTTTAATTATATGAACATAACCACACCGGCACGGGATAAATTAACTTTTGTCTTTTGTCTTTACACACCCAAAAACTTCCTCCTGATTACAACCGCCTTATCCATACAAACCTCACTACAGCAAAAACATCTTATACATTTACTGTCAGTAAGAATTATCTGAGTCTTATTTGAAGGCATAGGGACTATGGCCACTACAGGACAAATATTTACACATTTCTGGCAACCAGTGCATTGTGATTGAATGAAAACAGGTCTTCTTTCAAGCTTTTTCAGGAATTTCAACCTTTTCATCACAAACTTAAGAGTAATATTATTAGTTGTGGAGATTGGTATTTTTAAGAATCCCTTCTTAACGATACTGTTGAGTTCAGGACCATCATACTCTATATCCTTTTCGGATGCCAGCCATGTTTTTCTGAAGAAGGCAACTCTTGTAGTGGGAACAATCATAGGTTCATAACCGGCTATTCTGCTGGCAATAATATCAAGAATGAGAGGATTTGTAGATCCCAGTAGTAATCCGATTTTTACAGGAAGCCCCCTGCCCGGACCAGGTCCTTCCATTCCCATTATTCCGTCCATCAAAAAATAATCGGGAGTCAAAGCTTCATTCAGATCAACCAGAAACTCACCAAATTTACTTCTGTCCTGATGCAAAGCATGTTGTTTTGCCTTAACGAATCCAGGCACAAGACCAAGTGTATTCTTTATAGCGCCTGTAAAATATACAAGTTCATGGTTTTTAAATTTTGGAAGGGAAATTATCAGATCTACCTGATCGACAATAGCTGCAACTTTTATTTTTCCGTTTCTAAGTATTTTTTCAACCGGACCAGCAAGAAAATCAATCCATTGAGCGCCGGTTGATTCACATGCTTTCAAAATGCCTGATTTTTCAGCTCTGAATTTCTGAGTATGAACAGCAGGAGAATCACCAACAACAACTGTGGCTCCCTTTGACTGGAGATACCGGATCATAGCTTCTACAACAACGGGATTTGTGCTGATACATTTCGATGGATCATCATCTGACAGGATATTTGGTTTCAGAAGTACTCTTTTCCCATTTACATCGGGCCCATCAGTCATTTTGTATATATCTGAAATAATGTCAAGCACTTCATGAATATCATACTCATTACATCTTCTGACCGCAATCTTATTGTTCATAGAATTCTAATTAAAATACAGGTTGTAAATATAGATTTATTTCCCGTCCTCCATTATCTTTTACCAGAAACCAGCTAACACGGAGATTAGTAATTAAGAATAAGTTCTTTAATGTTTTCCTCAATACCCGATGTAATTACCTTCAAAGGACCAGAGTAGTTGTTTATTATGATACTGAATACCATCTCTTTGCCAGATCTTGTGGTAAAATAGCCGGCAAAACTTCTTACACGGGTCATCGATCCGCTCTTTGCCTTAAGATGAGAATCGAAGACTGGGTCCTTAAAATAGTTCTTAAGTGTGCCATTTTTTCCGGCATCGGGCAGTGAGGCATAGAATTCGTTGAAATATTTTCCTTTTCTCTTCATAAAAACCAGCAGTCTGACAAGTTCACGTGTGTTAACAGCATTAAGAGGAGACAATCCGCTTCCGTCTTCAATAAATAATCCATTTATGTTTATCCCGGAATTAAGAAGAAATTCAGTAATGACTTCAGCGCCTGAAGCCGTAGAACCATTATTTTTGAATTTTTTTCCGAGTTCCTTTATCAGATGCTCTGCGAAAAGATTCACACTTTCGTGATTCAGCACGGTTACAATTTCGGCAAGCGAAGGAGAGACAGTTTCGGTAACAGGAATGACCTTTTCATCCTGAAATTTATGATCTGATCTGACAGTAGACGGAGAACCTGTGACCTTTATTTTGGACGATTTTAGCTTATTCGTAACTACTTTTGCCAGAAGAAGAGGGGGGTCGTTAATTGAAGCTTTTAATATAAAATCTTTCTGATTAACAGGGATACTGCCTGCTACCCAGCCTGTTGTGCTGTATGGTGCTGAATAAAAATATCCCTTATCGGTGTTTCCTGCTGATATCAGAATATTGGATAATTGAATACGGCATTCCTCCGGCACAACGTCTTTAATTATTGCAGGTGCCCCTTCATAGAAGGTTTGAAAATGAACATCATAGGAATTATCATAGACAGATAGCCCATATGCTCCTGCTCCATAGTAATTTCCTTCATCTTCCCATAGCCACTTCGAGGGAACAGGTAAATAATCGTAATATGAATCGTCTGTAATTATTTTACCTTTTATTCTTTTTATGCCCAGCCTTTTGAGTTCTGTTACCCAGCTATTCACAAAATCTCCGTAATGATCGGAGAAGTATTGTGATCCAAGTGCCGGATCGCCGCCACCATGGATAATTATATTACCTCTCAATGTGCCAAACTTGTTAATCTTGCCTGTGTATCCTACTTTGGTTTTAAAAGTATAATCTGGTCCAAGCAATTCCAGTGCAGCAGCGCTAGTAATAATTTTCATTACTGAGGCTGGTGCCATACTTATGACTGAATTATAATCAACCGTCAGGTCACCTGTATTTACATTTGCTATACATAGCGATACTGATGCATGTGTAAGAGCTGAGTCAGCATGAAAAGTTTCATTTTTAAATTCCTGTGAGAAAGAGCAAATATTTAATAATGAAAGCGTTACGATACAGAATATCCTCATTTCAATAATGGTTTGTTTTGCTCAATTGTGGATAAGAGTCCGCAGGCTGCCTGTATATCAACGCCACGGCTCTCGCGTATGGTGGTTATTATTCCTTTATCGTTAAGTGCTTCCTTGAAGTTAATTGTTGTTCCTCTGTCGGGGCTATAAAATTCCGATCCTGGTATTTGATGAAAACGGATGATATTAATTCTGCATTTAATCCCATTCAGAATCTTTGCAAGTTCTTTAATATGTGCCGGAGTGTCATTGACACCTTTAAAAAGAATGTACTCAAATGAAACCCTCCTCTGGCTGTTAAAATCAAAATTGCGTATAATATCCAGTACCTCCTTTACGGTATTTGTACGTTGTACCGGCATAAGTCTTCTTCTCTCTTCATCGAACGGAGAGTGTAGGCTCACGGCAAGATGGCAGCGGCTCTTTTCGAGAAACTCCTTCATCCCGCTTATTATTCCAACCGTACTCACAGTTATACGCGTTGGGCTCCAGGCGTATCCCCATTCACTTGTAAGTATATCCAGACTCTTGAGTACCTCAGTAATATTATCCAATGGCTCGCCCATTCCCATATATACCATATTTGTTAGGC
>JBBRSO010000090.1:0-12845 GCA_038245405.1 Bacteroidales bacterium | reverse complement strand
TACCCTCTCATGTTAATAAACATCATCACTGCCTTGTAACCAAAATACAACCCGGTAATGACCAGGAAGATTCCAAGACCTTTTAAAAATGCCAGAATTATTTTAACATTAATCCTGCTTCTGTATCTGACAATGAATATTGTCAGCAGATAAAACCATATAATACTTCCTATGGCAATAAACAAGGCATAACAAATACTGATCACTATATGAAATGAAGCAGGGAAGATTGTGTTATCAATTTTATGCTGCCTGTTTTTGAGATACGGAATAGTGTCAATTTTTTTGAGAGTCAGATCCTGTCCGCTCTCTATCTTTCTGCCTTCAATACTCCCGATTTCTTTTGCATTCTGGTCTATCCTTACGGCTAGTCCTCCGGTATGAAAACCAAGAGCTGCAATGAAGGAAATAACTAGTAATGAAGAACTCAGCCATCCTATAAATAAAGTAGGATTGAGGATGTTTATCATAAAACCCGTATAAAATGCGCCTTTTTCTTTTCGCTTTAATTTATCGGAAACTTGTACTTTATCTTCAAGATGATTAATATCAAAGGTGGTATTGTATATCTTGTACCCAAGGAACATGAGAAGTAATGCCCCAAATGAGAATATATAGGGGATTATGGGTTTATAGAAAGTATAAAGCCTTGCAAGACCATAAACTGCGATAAATACATAGATGAAATCTGCCAGTGAAGCACCCACATTGAAAAGATTGCAATAACGTAATCTTCCTTTTAGTGCATTGGACGTAATCATGATACTAATCGGCCCTGCGATAGGCATAGAAAAAATAAAACCGGTCAGTAACCCGGCTATCGCCATTGTTATTAAACTCTCAGTCATGAAATTTTCTGATTAATATTCTTAAGCACCAGATCCTGGGCAAGGACAAGGTCTTCCACTGTATCAATCTCCATGCAAAAATAGTTTGTTGTATCGACAACATAAAGATAATTTTCGGATAGTTCTTCAAAAGCAGTTTCGTAAAATTGGTTGACTCTATTTTCTTTCACGACTTTGTTGTCAAGAATTTTGTAGAGTTCAGCACAACCTTCTTTTCCAAAAAGTTCAATTCCAATAGATTCTCCCAACGCCTCTGAAGCTATTATCTCTTTATTTATCGCCAGAACACGTCCTGATAAATCAGTTGTGACTTTTATCTCTTCATCATGAACATCATGTCTTTTAAGTGCAAGACAATTCTCATGACCGGAATTTACTAACGCCGTGAGAATATTTTTATCGAATACAATATCGCTGTCCATCATCAGCATTGAATCTCCGCACACTGCTTCTTTAGCCAGCCACAGTGAATAAATATTGTTCGTAGTTGTATAAAGGCTGTTATTTATGTAAGTAACATTTAGTTCAGGGAATCGTTCAGTAACGAACTCCCGTATTCTATTCTCAAGATATCCTGTTACAATAATAATTTCAAGATTATCTGTACGTATCAGGTTTTCAATTGTCCATTCCAGAATACATTTACCACCCACCTTCAATAAACATTTTGGCGTATTGTCTGTAAGAGGTCTTAACCGTGAAGCAATGCCTGCAGCGAGAATAACAGTCTTCATAATTTTTCTGTTGCAAATTTTTTGTCAATCCTGTATTGAATTATCCACAATGATAACGCAAGAATATTAAATCCGCCAATTACAATCCAGAAAAATATATCAAACCGCAAAAATAATGAGCAAATAATCAAAGTGGTTATTTTGGCAGAAGGACCCATTAATACCCAGAATCGAATTATAATATGGTTCTTTTTAAAGTAATTTTCCGGAGTGGCATTTATACTTTTTGCTTTCTTTTTCCTGGCAGTGAGGTTCCTTTGGATCTGAGAATAAACAAGGTAAATAATCACAATAGCTTTGCTGAACCACCGTCCTTTTTGCTTTCTAAGGTTTTCATACTCTTTCCTGTACTCATCCATTCCCTCCTGAAATGTATCCTGACGCTGCAGAACAATATCAAGAAACCGGGTTCTGAAATAATCTACAAGGGATTCCTGTATTATTATGCTTATACCTGCAATTAGAAGCAGGATAACAATTGAAGATGGCTGATCGGGATGGTTTGAAAAACCTATTGCTATACCCAGATATACTGCAATGCCAGCTATATAATCTGCTATACCGTCAAGCAAACGTCCGATTGAAGTACCGTTTCCTTTGAGCCTTGCCAACTGTCCGTCACTGCAATCGAGAATATTAAACAGGAAATAGCATATTGATCCTGCAATGCATCCCTCTCTTGTTCCTGAGGAATAATAGAACCCACCAACTATTCCCATTGCCAGGGCTGCCAAAGTCAGATGATCTGGCCTAATTTTGGTTTTGTAGAGAGAAATCACAAGGAGGAAAGCGAGAGGACGGTAAATGAGAAGATCGATAACCTCTTCGACCTCTGTCATTTTCAGGGTATTTTTAAACTCCCTGAACCATTTCATGCTTTATTGCCTTTTGCATAAATGTTTGTATAAGTTTTAACAGCATGCTATTCTGAGTATGAGTTCCCAATGTTATTCTTATATGACTATCAAGACCGTCTTCGTTCATGAACTTAACGATAATATTTCCTTCAATAAGATGTTTATTCAAAGAAGATTTGATCTCTGGCGGAATTTTTACAAGGATGAAATTTGCGTATGATCTGAAAGCCTGAAACCCTGTATACTGATTGAGCTCTCTGAGTAACATTTCTTTATCCTCATTCATTTTCCTCCCTAATGTGGCATAGTAGTCCGAAGAATCCAGAGCTGCAATTGCAATTTTCTCGGAAACCCTGTTAAAACCCAGATATCTTGCATTCATTAATAAAAATTTGTCAAGATTTGCTCCGGGGAAACCAAAACCTGTTCTGATGCCGGCCAAAGCATAATATTTTGAAAATGTCCTGATGATTAAAAGGTTTGGAAATTTTCCGACAAGATCAACCGGATCTGTTTTATATTTTTCATCAAACCCTGAATATGCTTCATCGAGAACAACAACTGAATCTTTCATTTGATGAAGTACGAAATTCAATTGATCCAATTCAAGCCGGTTACCTGTAGGATTATTTGGAGAGCTGATAAGAACGAGTTTTGGTTTTTGTTCTTTATATACCTCTATCATCCGATCGATATCATAGTAAAAAGAGTCGTGCCCTTCGAGTATGGGATAGTGTACGTTTATCCCTTCTGACTCATCAGCGATTTTTTTATAATACCACCACGAGCGTGATGGAATCATAATTTTATCGCCTTTGTTGATATAGCACTGAACAACTTGTTTCAAAATATCCTCACTTCCATAGCCCAGGAGTATTTTTTCCTCATCTGTTCCAAAATCTTTAGCAATTCTTTCCGAAAGTATACTTTTAATACCGCGTGTAAAATCCCTGGAGTAGATGTTTAAAAGCTCTTCATTTGATTTTTGCAGGACTTTAAGGCACTGTGGTGCGGGGCCGTACTGATTTTCATTCCTGTCCAAATAAATCGTACATTTCTTATTAATGGTAGTCATAACTTCGAATTTATTAGTCGCATTTATACAGATAAAACAAATATTGAAAAAAGTCGATAATAATAAAAACATATTATCGCTTTTATTTTACAAATTAACTATTTTTTTATTGGAAGATTTTTCTCACAAGGACAAGGAACAGGTTTATGCTTTTTAAATTTATGCTGGGAGGCACAACTCATAAGCTGAAAAATTACAAAAAAAACAATAAATAACCTGGAAGCTTTCGTTCTCATAGTTTATTTTGATCTGAGATAACGCAAAACAGCATAAGATATTTTCAGAGCTTTTTAAATTCGTCGAGGTACTTTTCTATATAGCCCTCTTTTTGTTTTGACTTGTATTGCATAATAAATCTCGGATGTTCAAGCGGAATTATTTTTTCGAAGAAGTGGAATTCGTCGTTTAGCTGAAGCAGGAACTTATAGTTTTTCCCGGTGCCGAAACAAATACATATGTCGCGTCTGATACCGAAGCCAAGTTGTATTTTTAGATTTTCTACAATAAAACGCTTAATATCTTTCATCAGATCCACACTATCGTAGTAATTATAGTTGACACTTTTCCCGTTTATTCCTCTTGAAGTGAAACCGAGCGGGCAAACTGCACTAATAAAAAAATTTTTGTAAAACATCTCAGCACCTCCAAAGGCGTCAATCAATTCATAAACAAAGACTGAAGAAGTTTCGAATGTTTTGAGACCCGGAATTGTTAATCCGCATTTTTCTTCAAGTCTTTTGCTGTCGGTAAATGGAATGCCTGTCACTCCTGCTCCGAATCTGCCCGGGTTTATACCAAGTATGAGAGTTCTCTCACGCGAATCGCCATAAAATTTCCGGTAGAATTGTGTTATTACCGGAATGATGGCAGGATTTTCCCTGTACGGGTTCATTATAGAAATCCCCGGAGGCAGAGACCCTTTGTATTCCAGCTCAGAAAAGAAGTTTATAATCTTATCACCAAACATTATTTCTTAATACAGCGTACTGAATATTTATTAGACTTTTCATTCCCCTGGATATCAGTGACATCTTCTTTCCTGGAGATATCAATAATAGGTTTATCATCTATAATGAGATAACTGAAATATTCTGCATTTGACTTATCATATTCCGTTGATGTCCAGTAGTATCCGCTCTCATCCATCTCTGAGAAAGTGCCTTCATAATCCTGCATTCCGCCAAGCTGAATCCCAAAAGATTCTGGATCGGATTTGATCTTACCCCATGATGCTTTTAATTCATAATGATTCATAAGTGCCTGGAATTCTGGGCCGCTGGGGAGACGCCAACCATCAGGGCAGGTAGCAACGGCAGCTTTCCATTCGTATAATACACCATATATATTGATATTGTTTGAATCATTATCATAAAAATTAGCCCCGCTTATACCTGTATACCTCAGGTTTTCTGTCATCCATACATTCCCGGCTATCTGAACCGTAGAGTAAACATTCCCGTCCCTTCTATCAGTAAATTTCGACTGACCCATAGTAACGAAAAAGATCGTTAATAGAATTGAAACTGAAAAAATCCTCTTCATTTCTTTCTGTTTAACTGTTTAAGTAAATTTAAATCAAAGCGGTAATCTGCATAAATATGATGATGCAAAATTAGGATTGGCTTTAATATATAACTGTTGATAAGTCAAAATGTTATTAACCAAACTCACGAAGTAAAACACCAGTCAACTGAAAAAGAATACAGAATGGATATTTCTATCACATTCAGAAGCTGGTTTCAGGTGACTGCCGGAGCTAACTGAATTAGCAAGATAATAATAAATTAGTTAACTTTGTACCCTTTTAAAATTCAATCACACTCCGGAAATAATGCCAGATAAAACAGATCTGAAACCTTACGGTGAGAAACAGATTTCCTTCGATAAAAGATATCTTCAAATGGCTCTCATCTGGGCTCAGAATTCATACTGTATAAGAAGACAGGTTGGTGCTCTGATTGTAAAAGGAAAGATGATCATTTCAGACGGATACAATGGAACTCCTTCCGGTTTTGAAAATGTGTGTGAAGATGGAGATAATATTACAAAGCCCTATGTGCTTCATGCAGAGGCGAATGCCATTACAAAAGTTGCAAAGTCAAACAACTCGAGTGAAGATTCAACTCTTTATGTAACAACTTCTCCCTGTATGGAATGTTCAAAGCTTATCATTCAGTCGGGTATAAAAAGAGTTGTTTATTGTAACAGATATCATAAGACTGATGGGCTTGATTTGTTAAAACGTGCCGGAATTGAATTAGTATATATTGATCCTGAAAACAAAATTTATGAACTACAATAATTCAAAAAAGATCGTATTTCTTCCTGTAATTCTGGGGATTGCAGTAGTCTTAGGTGTTCTCATCGGCCGGTATCTGCCTAATGATTCTGAATATCCCAGGCATTCTAATATCAGGCCAAGAAATGACAAAATAAGCAGCATACTGAATATTATAGAGTCAAATTATGTCGATTCTGTAAACCGCAATGAACTGGTTGAAGCTGCGATTCCCGCAATGTTAAAAAAACTGGATCCTCATTCAACATATATACCCGCAAAGGATTTTGCACGTGCAAATGAACCGCTACAGGGAAATTTTGAAGGAATTGGAATTTCATTCAGCATGTTAACCGACACTATCCTTGTAATAAGTACAATACATGGAGGACCTTCGGAAAAGCTTGGACTTATGGCAGGAGATAAAATCCTCTATGTAAATGATTCCCTGGTCGCAGGCAGAAACATTACCGATGAAAAGATCATGGGAATGCTTAAAGGTCCGAGAGGAACATTGGTGAAAATTAAGGTTCTTCGACCCGGACAGAAAGAACTGATTGAATTTGATGTAAAAAGAGACAAAATACCTATTTACAGTGTTGATGTTGATTATATGATTAATGCTCAAGTAGGATACATAAAGATTAACACCTTTGCGATGACAACTTTTGACGAGTTCATGAAAGCTATGAAAGAACTCAAAGGTCTGGGGATGACGAGTCTGATTCTTGATCTTCGCGGCAACAATGGCGGGATTATGGAAGCAGCTATCCAGATTGCTGATCAGTTCCTCAGGGAAGGCCAACTGATCGTATATACAAAAGGACGCACATCGCCACGGTCGGAAGCCAAAGCTACCGGAAAAGGAGAATTTGAGACTGGCGATCTGGTTGTTCTTATCGACGAGTGGAGTGCATCAGCGAGCGAAATCCTTGCAGGAGCTCTTCAGGACAATGACCGTGGAACAATAATCGGAAGACGTTCATTTGGTAAAGGATTAGTGCAGGAACCAATTCCATTCTCCGATGGTTCTGAGATACGACTCACTATTGCACGCTACTACACTCCAACAGGCAGATCAATACAGAAACCTTACAAAGACGGGTTTGAAAAATATTACGATGACATTAATAACAGGTATACTCATGGCGAATTTGAGGTATCAGACAGCATCCATTTTTCTGATTCACTTAAATTCACCACCCCGGGTGGAAAAATTGTTTATGGAGGTGGCGGTATAATGCCCGACAAATTTGTACCTGTCGACACATCAGGTGTCTCACCATATTTTGTAAAAACGCGGTCAATTATCTACCGGTTTTCGTTGAAATATACAGAAAAGAACAGGGATGTAATGAGTAAATATGCTGATGCCAATGATCTGAAAAAATATCTCGACAAACAAGGTCTTCTGAATCAGTTTGTTCAGTTTGCAGCTTCAAACAATATTAAGAAGGATGCGGCAGGGCTCAAAATATCGGGAGATATTATCAATATTCAACTTGAAGCTTATATTGCACGTAATATTCTTGATAACAAGGGCTTCTATCCAATATGGGAACATATTGATACTACACTGAAATATGCAATAGACTATTTGAGCAAATAATGTTTTGTAGGGAACGGTTGTTCCCTACAAATTTTTTTCCATGAATTCCGAAATCACCTTTAAAGAGTTCTCCTCTTCTTCAATAAATCCCAGATGCCCTGATTTTTCGAGGATGACTTTCACCGCATTTGAAGGCAGCTTAACCCTCGCAGTTGCATCTTCCCAGAGGATATAACTATCCATTGAACCAAGTATCCATAGACAAGGTACTTTTCCGCTTTCCATCAGTGAAATCCGCGAGGGTCTTTTGATCATCCCGTTAAGCATTGCAATTATTCCTTCTGCCGGCAATTCCGATGCAATTTTTTTTGAACGCTTAAGAGCGTCGGAAAACTTTTCCAGATTCGGAGGAGCAAACATTCTTGTAATATTTTCGGGATACATCAGATCCTTTTTACCCGATTTAACTATTCCAATATCCCGATTCCTTTTATCAATAGTTTCCTGAGTATCGGCAAAAGGAGACGAGTGAAAAAGACAGTATCCTGATAATTTCTCCGGGAATAGTTCCAGGAAAGCCAGAGTAACATAACCTCCCAGGGAATGTCCTGTGAGAAATACTTTTTTAAGCAACAGTGAATCTAATAACTCCTTTACAGCGGTGGCCATAAATTCCATGCTGTGTATCTCTCCATAAACATCCGAAAGACCACTGCCGGGAAGATCTATTGAAATGACCCGGTAATGCGTTGCCAGCTTTGCAGCAAATCCATCCCATACATGTAATGATTCAAGATAACCATGTAAAAGCACAATAGCCGAACCTGTTCCTTGTTCAGAATAGTTTATTCTCCCACTCCCGAATTGAAATTGCATACTAATAATTTTTAAACTTTGTAAAGGTATCTATATTTGGTTAGTCTTAAAAAATCATAAGACTGTGTTTGAATTGTGATAATAAGCATCTTTACAGTATTGTAATTTTGACATAATACAATTAACTTTGATAAACTTCCTTCCTCTTACCAGAAGAAAAACTCTAAACACCTGATATCCTATGAGTAAAGTTTTGTTTACCTCAATATCGAAAAAGTTAGTTATGGCATTGGCCGGTTTGTTCCTGATAACATTTCTAACTGTTCATCTTTCGATTAATCTGATGCTTCTTAAGAGTGATCCGGTACCGTTTAATACTGCTGCTCATTTTATGGCAACTTTCCCTATTATCAGGATCGCCGAGGTTGTCTTATTCGTAACAATTTTTATTCATATCGGCTGGGGAATTTTTCTTCAGATACAGAACTGGATGGCACGTCCCATGGGATATGTAACTGCAAATAAAGCTGAGACTTCATTTTTCTCACGTTTCATGATTTGGACAGGTGCAACAATACTTACATTTTTTATCCTTCACTGGTTCAACTTCTATTTCATAAAAATCGGTCTGGTGCCTGGCGACCCTGAGGATTTCTATTCAACGGCCCACAGGCTGTTCAAGATTCCGGCATACGACATCATTTATCTGACATGCTTCGCATTTCTGGGCCTTCATCTCTATCATGCTTTTTTCTCAGCGTTTCAGACAATTGGTCTGAGAAACAGGTTCTGGAGACCGGTGTTCAAAACATTAGCTACCGTTTATGCTGTGGTGATACCGGCAGGGTTTGCTTTAATTGCAATTACATTATGGCTTTTCAGATAATCCAAAAGGAAAATTTATAAATCATGGTAAAATTAAATTCAAAGATACCCGAAGGTCTGCTGGCAGATAAATGGACCAACTATAAAGCCAATGTAAAGATGGTAAGCCCGGCCAACAAGAAAAAGATGGAAATTATTGTTGTTGGTTCAGGATTATCCGGAGCCGGAGCATCATCCGCACTTGGCGAACTGGGTTATAACGTGAAAACATTCTGTTACCAGGATTCTCCCCGGAGAGCACATTCCGTAGCTGCGCAGGGAGGAATTAATGCAGCAAAAAACTATAAGAACGACGGTGACAGTGTTTACCGGTTGTTTTATGATATGATTAAAGGAGGCGACTTCAGGGCTCGTGAAGCAAACGTCTACCGCTCTGCCGAAGTAAGTAACCAGGTAATTGATCATTTCACTGCACTTGGCGTTCCATTTGCACGAGATTATGGCGGAACACTCGATACCCGTTCATTCGGAGGAGTACAGGTGTCACGCACCTTTTATTCAAAAGGACAGACCGGACAGCAATGTCTGCTTGGAGTATACTCTTCCCTTAACCGGCAAATAAAAAAGGGAACTGTAACAATGTATCCCCGCAGGGAAATGCTTGACCTTGTTATTATTGACGGGAAAGCCCGGGGAATAATTACCCGCAACCTTGTTACAGGAAAAATTGAACGACATTCGGCCCATGCGGTGGTGCTTGCTACAGGTGGATACGGAACAATATATTTTCTCTCAACCCTGGCAGTAAACTCTAATGCCTCAGCTGCCTGGATCGCACATAAAAAAGGTGCACTATTTGCCAATCCCAGTTTTATTCAGATTCATCCAACATCAGTACCCCAGCTGAATGAATTCCAGGCAAAACTGACTCTCATGTCAGAATCTCTAAGAAATGATGGGAGAATATGGGTCCCCAAACAAAAAGGCGATAAACGTCCGGGAAACACAATACCCGAAGATGAACGTGATTATTATCTTGAAAGAAGATATCCTGCCTTCGGGAACCTCGTTCCCAGAGATGTAGCCTCGAGGGCAGCGAAAGAAAGATGCGATGCAGGATATGGCATAGGGGAAACCGGTCTGGCAGTAAATCTCGATTTCAGGGATGCTATCAAAAAGCAGGGGAAAAGTGCCATTGAAGAAAAATACGGGAACCTTTTCGAAATGTATAAAACAATAACGGGAATAGATTCATATGAAGAACCTATGCAGATCTACCCTGCCGGTCATTATACAATGGGCGGACTATGGGTCGATTATGAACTGATGACCACAATCCCGGGTCTTTATTCAATAGGTGAATCCAATTTCTCAGATCATGGTGCAAACAGGCTGGGAGCCAGTTCTCTTATGCAAACATCAGGCGATGGTTATTTTATCCTTCCGGCAACAATAAGCAACTATCTGTCAGATGAAATTCGTGTCCCTAAGATCTCTACCGATCAGACGGCATTTGAGGAAGCAGAGAAAAATGTAAATGAAAGGATCAATGAATTTTTTTCCATAAAGGGGAAACATTCGGCTCTTTCTTTTCACAAACGTCTTGGAAAAATCATGTGGGACCATTGCGGAATGGTTCGCAACGAAGAAGGGTTAAAAAGCGCTCTCGTACTTGTCAGTGACCTTAAGAATGAATTCTGGAGAGACCTGAATATCCCCGGGGGTCAGGATATGGTTAACCAGGAGCTTGAAAAAGCAGGACGTGTTGCAGATTATTTTGAACTTGCAGAACTTCTTATTACCGATGCTTTAAACAGGAAAGAGTCTTGCGGCGCTCATTTCAGGGAAGAATATCAGACCCCCGACGGCGAAGCTTTGAGAAATGATGCTGAATATGCATATGTGGCAGCATGGGAATATGCTGGCGAAGACAAGCCTCATATCCTTCATAAGGAAGAACTTAAGTTTGAAAATGTGGAGCTGAAGGTAAGAAGCTATAAGTAAGATGGGTGCGCGGTACGGTGTGCAAGTTGCGGGGTGCGGGGTGCAGGGGATCACAGAAACAAAAAACGACAAACAATAAACGACAAACATAGAGCATATGAAGCTAACACTTAAAATTTGGCGACAGAAAAATGCTGTTTCGAAGGGGAAATTTGAAACATATCAGATGGATAATGTTTCCCCAAAAATGGCATTCCTCGAAATGCTTGATTCATTAAATAAAAAACTTGTAGAAGAGGATAAAGACCCGGTTGCTTTTGATTCCGACTGCCGTGAAGGAATTTGCGGGTCGTGCGGCATGTTTATTAACGGGCATGCACATGGACCTATTCCTGCAATTACAACCTGCCACCTTTCGATGCGCTATTTTAAAGATGGCGAAACAATCTGGATTGAGCCCTGGAGAGCCAGGCCATTTCCTGTTATCAAGGACCTTATCGTCGACAGATCAGCATTCGACAAGATTATGATCGCCGGCGGTTTTATTTCTGTCAATACAGGAGCTGCACCAGAAGCAAATTCAATTCTGATAAAAAAACAAAAATCTGATATCGCCTTTGATACAGCGATCTGCATTGGCTGTGGAGCCTGTGTAGCTGCATGCAAAAATGCATCAGCAATGCTTTTCGTTTCTGCAAAAATTTCACAATATGCCCTTCTTCCTCAGGGAAGGATTGAAGCAAAAGAAAGAGTCAGGTTGATGGTCGCAAAAATGGATGAAATGGGTTTTGGTAATTGTTCAAATACCGGCGCATGTGAAGCTGAGTGCCCAAAAGGAATAAAACTGCTGGATATTGCCCGTCTCAACCGTGAATTTATTAAGGCATTCTGAAAGAATTTTTAAGGAAAAATCCTGACATGGATCGCAAAAGATTCGTAGGGCTTGTTACTGGCTTGGGTGGTGGCCTTGCTAAAAGCTCTTTCCCAGACATAAATGGGTTTCTCTATTCTCATGAAAATGAACAACCTATAGAGCTTTCCGCCGATGTGATTATCTGTGGAGGAGGACTGGGTGGATGCGCTGCAGCAATGGCAGCATTACGTAATCAAATAAAAGTAATACTTACTGAAGAAACTGATTGGATAGGCGGACAACTGACACAACAGGGTGTTCCCCCCGATGAGAATATATGGATTGAGACCTCGGGCAGCACAAAGCTTTACCGCGATTTTCGAAACGCAGTAAGACAGTTTTACAAAAACAACTATCCTTTAACAAAATCTGCGCAGGCCGACAGATTATTTGATCCAGGAAATGGTTCGGTCTCAAAATTATGTCATGAGCCACGTGTTGCCCTTGCAGTGCTCTCTGAAATGCTGGCGCCTTATGTAAAATCAGGAAAATTAATTCTTCTCAAAAACAGGAAAATTACTACTGCTGATTACTCGGGGGATATCGTCAGATCGGTGACAGCAACCAATCAGCTTACAGGTGAAACAAATGTTTTATCGGCACCGTATTTTATTGATGCAACCGAACTGGGAGATCTGCTTCCGCTAACCGGAACAGAGTTTATAACCGGAAGCGAATCGCAGAAAGATACACACGAACTTCATGCATCAGAAACAGCTGACCCTCAGAACAACCAGTCATTCAATTACTGTTTTGCAATTGACCATCTGCCGGGAGAAAACCATATAATAGAGAAACCACGGGATTATTGTTTTTGGCGTGACTTTATTCCACAATTGAAACCACCATGGCCCGGAAAACTTCTTGATCTCAACTATTCAAATCCTTCAACCCTTGCCTCAAAGGAGCTTGGCTTCAATCCTGAAGGTGCTGACATTGCTCCCTTGTTTAACCTCTGGAACTACCGCCGTATTATAGATAAGACGAATTTTAAACCTGGCTTCTT